>JADGHX010000150.1 GCA_019683695.1 Steroidobacteraceae bacterium | reverse complement strand
CCCATGGACGGGTCTTCCGGCCGCTGCCTCCCAACCCCCTTCGCCCGAGGCCCCGCCCCGGCACGACCTCTCCGTTCATGCCTGCAGATGCGCCTCTTTGATTCGAGTCGACAGGCTCAGGCTCGTCTTCGATCGACACTCCGCCGGCACGACGTTCACGCCTGCACATGCGCTCTTTCCGATGCGCGCTCTGCGGGATGCGCGCTCCCTGAATCGAACCGACGGCCTTCTGCCCAGGACAAAGCGCGCGCGTTTCAGGGGTCGATGTGCAAGATCTCCGCCTCGCCCCCCGCCGGCAACTTCACTGTGTCCCCCACGGACTTGCCAATCAACGCGCTCGCCACGGGCGACACCCAGCTCAACAACCCGCGCGCCGGATCCGCTTCGTCCTCGCCAACGATGCGAAACACGCGTTCCGTCCCGTCCTCGAGCCCGATCGTCACTCGCGCCCCGAACCGCACCGATTCCGGCGCAGTCGTGAGCGGCTCCACCACCCGCGCGGAGGATCGACGCTGCGTCCAGTACCGCAGATCGCGCGACACCCGCGCGACCGCTTCGGTGTCCCCCGCGGCGCGCGCGCTCTGCAGCTCCGCCTCGAGGCCCTTCACCTGAGCCTCGATCTGCTGCTGCCCCACGGGCGTCACCAGATTGGGGTGCGGGCTGATCGGCCGTTCAGGGAGATTGCTGTCGTCCTGGTCGGATTCTTTGACGAATGCGCGGCTCACCCTACCTCCTTCGCAAGCGGGCCGTGGCTCCGCCGCCACCGATCCCGGTGGGATTCTCCCGCTCACGCTGCTGTTGGCCTATAGTTCACGACCATACGAAACGGTCGCAACGCACGGACCCGGCAACGGCGCTCGTGGCGGGAAAGTGGCAGAAGGCCTCGCGGGGCCGGCGGCAGCCGCGGCAAGGACACAAACAGCCGGCAGAGGTTGCGGGTTGCCGGCGGCAGCGAGTCCCTGGCGAGCCTCGCTGCAGGCGTTTTCCCAGGTGAACAAGGGGTCTGCACCCTGCCCAACGGAAATGGATCAGGCGGCACATCCACTGCCCCCTCGACGGATTCCTCCATCATCAAGCCCGCGCAGATGGTCGTCATCGCCGTGGCCGCGGCGATTGGCGGCGCAGTCGGTGCGGTGCGCACGCGGCGCGGATGTACGCGAGTCGCTCGCGCGGACCGAACTCGTGCGCGCGGGCGACGATGCGGGCGATCTCCGCCTCGTCGAGTCTCTTCACGGAAGTCCGGGTGGACAGCGAGCCGGTCTCAGCCGCCGCCGATCAGCGTTCCGACCACACGACCCGGACGCCTACAGCCGAGTGCTGAACGCACACAGCCTCACGCCTTGGGACGCCGCGCCCGAGTGCCCGGAGAGCGGCTGGGCCATCGATCGCTCGGGTCAGGTGCTGGGTCCGTGGCGCCCGCTGCGGCGCCTGGGCGGCGGCGGCATGAGCGATGTGTATCTCGCCGAGCGCATCGACGACTACCGCCATCAGGTCGCCGTCAAGCTCGTGCGGCCCGGGCTCGTAAGCCAGCGGACCACAATCGCCTGCGGGCCGAGCGCCAGATCCTGGCGCGGCTGAATCATCGCAACATCGCGCGTCTGCTCGATGGCGGCACCACGCCCGATGGCGTCCCGTACATGGTGATGGAGTACGTGGATGGCGAGCACATCGACGTGTACTGCGATCGGTACCGGCTCACGGTGGCCGAACGGCTCGCGCTCTTTCGCGGCGTGTGCGCCGCCGTGCATGCCGCGCACCAGAACCTGGTCGTCCACCGCGACCTCAAGCCCTCGAACATCCTGGTCACGCCCGACCGGACGCTGAAGCTGCTCGACTTCGGGATTGCGAAACTCATCGAGGTGCGCGAAACCGCGCGCACCGTGGCCCTCACGCAGGCCGACGTGCGCCTCTTCACGCCCGGGCACGCAAGTCCCGAGCAGGTGAGAGGCGAGCTGATCAGCACCGCCACCGACGTCTATCTGCTCGGCGTGTTGCTCTACCAGCTGCTCACGGGACGCAAGCCGTTCGAATTCAGGGACGTGCGGCTCTCGGAGATGGAACGCATCATCTGCAACGAGACCCCGCCGCTGCCGAGCGAAGTGATGGATGTGCGGCGCATCGGCAGCAGAGCGCCTGCGCGTCGAGAGCGCGGCCGAGTTGCGCAGGAGCACGCCGGCCCGACTGCGGCGCGAGCTCGCCGGCGATCTGGATACCATCGTCATGAAGGCGCTGCGGAAGGAGCCCGAGCGGCGCTACACGTCCGCGGACGAGCTGGCGGCCGATCTCAAGCGCTACTAGTCGGGGCAGCCGGTCATCGCTCGTCGCGACACCTTGAGCTATCGCGCGGGCAAGTTCGTGCGGCGGCACGCCATGGCGGTTGCGGCGTCTGCCGCGGCCGTGCTGGTGCTGGCTGGCGTGGCCAGCGTGATAACCATCCAAGCCCAGCACGTCTCACGGCAACGCGCGCTGGCCGAGAGAGAACGCGTGCGATCCGACGAGGTGGCGAAGTTCCTCGTCGAGCGGACCCTTCCGAAGCCCGCGGTGAGCAGATCACCGCCCGCGAGATCCTGGAGCGGGGCGCCTTGCGCATCCAGCAGGAGTTGCAGGATGCGCCCGAGACGCAGGCGAACCTCATGGAAACCATCGGCCGGGTGTACCTGAACCTCGGTCTGGCCGCGAAGGCGCGGCCCCAACTGCGCGAGAAACTGTTCCCCGGCGATCATCCGTCGAAAGCCTCGAGCCTCGCGGCGCTCGGTGCGCTCGAGTTGTCCGCCGGCCGCCTGGACCTTGCGCAGAAGCACTACGAAGACGCGCTCGCCGTGAATGAGCGCGTGCACGGCAGCGAGCATCCGGCGGTGGCAGCGTCCCTGGAGGAGCTGGGGAAGGTGCTGAAGGTGAAAGGGGATTTCCAGGCGGCGGAAAGCCACTTCCGCAGGAGTCTGGAGATCTTCACCCGGATCGAGGGGCCGACCTCCACGCGCGTGTCGTCCGTGATGAACGAGCTGGCGCAGCTCATGGAGCGCCGCGGAGAGCACGACGGCGCCGAGGCGATGTTCCGCCGGGCGCTCGAGATCGACCGCGAGGCGCTCGGGAACGATCACCCGCAGGTGGCGCACGACCTGCACAATCTCGCGGTCGTGCTGCAGTCCCGCGGCAAGCTGGAGGAGGCGCGGCCGCTGTTCGAGGAATCCATCGCTCTGCTGCGCAAGGTGCTCGGCGAGAGACATCCGGATACCCTGGATGCGCTCGGCAACTACGGTCGTTTCCTGCAGGCGGTGGGCGATCTGCCCGCGGCTGAAAAGGTGTTCCGCGAGGCGCTGGCGCTGGACATCGAAGTGCGCGGCCCGGCGCATCCCTACATCGGTTACGACGGGGTGAATCTCGCGAACCTGCTGCATCAGAAGGGCGACTATCACGCGGCGGAGGCGGAGTACCGCGCGGCGCTGAAAATTTATGCAGCCGCATTGCCACCCGAGCACCAGTACATCGCCTCCGCGCAAACCGGTCTCGCGCAAACACTCTTGCAGCTCGGCCGGCTGGGCGAGGCCGCGACCGCCGCCACCCGTGCGCTCGTCATCTGGCGCGCGACGTTGCCGCCCGACCATCCGCAGATTGCGAACGTGCAGGCCATTTCGGCACAGGTGCTTGCGTTGCGGGGGGAGGATGAGCGGGCCGAGCCCGTGCTCACCGCAAGTTACAAGAGATTGAGCGCCGCGTACGGCGTCGCGGATGTGCGTACCCAAATGGTCTCCAGATGACTCGCCGCCCTGTACCGGCGAACGAACCGCGCGGAGCTCGGTGAGGAACTCACAGCGGCTGCGTCAGCCAAGTGACCTCTACGGTCGTGCGCTTGGCGTTGAAAGTCGATTGCAGCAGCTGCAACACGAGCGACACGGTGCGTCATTCCCCTGTCGCAGAATCGGCGCCTGTCGCGGAATCGGTACGGGTGCGAGTGGCATCATGGGCGACCGAGTGCTGCCGGCTGCCACCCGGTGCACTTTTGTCGGGCGGGAGTCGCCCACTGCACATGGCCAGTGCATGCCGCGGAAAACCGATGCGGATCCATCAAAAGGGGGCTGGACGCCGCAATACGCTGCGCGCAATATGATTGCCCGACACTTCGGGGATCACTGCATTGGGCGAGATGGCAAAACAAAACGAAGAACTGCTGCGCGCCCGTGCACTCGAGCGCATCGTCCAGCATCGTTTGCCGCACGTGAAGCCCACACGCGTGTGGGGCGGATATGGCAGCGGTCTTCCGTGCAGCCTGTGCGATCAGCCCATTCTCGCAACCGAGCCCGAAATGGAGCTCGAGTACGAATCGTCTGAGCGTGTGCCGACCGTCCGCTTTCATCTTCGCTGCCAGGTGTTGTGGGACTCCGCGTGTCAGCAGAAGGCGTCACAGTGGATTCCCGTTCGCGATGCCCTGCCACCTCTGCACACGGTGGTGGAAGCGCGCGTGTCGTTCGGCACTGCCGGTGGCGGCGTCGTTCTTAACGTGATCCGCGTTTGTGATGGCAGAACGGGGCCGATCATCTGGATCAACGCCACCACGAACGTGCGCTTGCCGGAAGGGTGGCAGCCCACTGAGTGGCGCGCACTGCCGGAGGCATCACCTCCGGCGCTTGCATCAGCGGACACAGCGCCCATCGTTCAGCGGCGCGCCTGAGTCGCACTCCGGGCGCCGGCGCGGCGCTCACTCGTAGTGTCGGACCCGTCCTACGCTCACTCCAGCGCCGGGCCGAACCTCAGCCTCGGCTCCTTCACGCAAGATGGTCTTCCGGTTCGGGAGGGCATCACATGGCTGATCGACACAACGTTCGCGTTCTGAGTCTGGCGGGTCTCCTCGCCGCAATGTCGCTGGGGCTTGCGGCGTGCGAGCGGCAAGGGCCCGTCGAGCGAGCGGGGGAAGAGGTGGACGAAGCGGTGGACACGCTGCGCAATGGCGAGGAATCCACGGCAAACAAGGTGGACGACACCGCCGATGAAGTGCGCGAAGGCGCAGCGGAGGCCGCGGACGAAGCGCGCGAGTAAGCGGACTCGCTGAAGATCAGCGATCGCCCGCGCGATTTCCCAGGAAGATGTGCGTTTGCGCCGGGGGTATGCCCGGCGCATGCGCTCGCATGCTCCGCCGCGCGAAGGTCGGCAACGCGTGCTCAGATATTCCGCGCGCTCATTTGCCGCTCGATGTACTCGGCCTGGCGCAGGGCGAGCGCGACGATCGTGAGCGTGGGATTCGCCGAGCTTGGCGTGGTCATCACGCTGCCATCGGAGATGAACAGGTTCGCGATGTCGTGCGTCTGCCCATGAGCATTCGTCACGCCATCGCGCGGATCCTTGCTCATGCGGGCCGTGCACATGTTGTGCGTTGCTGGAGTCTGGCGCGTGTGAACCACGCGCTTCGCACCCACCGCTTCGAACAGCGCCTTCGACTGCTGTTGCGCGTGAGCGCGCATCGCGCCGTTGTTCTCGTGCTCATCCACGTGGATGTGGGCGACGGGCAGGCCGTATGAATCCTTCACGTTGCGATCGAGCGTGATGCGATTGGTGGCGCGCGGGATGTCCTCGCCGTTGATGAAGATGCCCGCCATGTTGCGGTAGTTCTCCATGATCGAGGCAAAATCACGGCCCCAGTTGTAGGGCAGCCCCGCAAGCGGCAGGCTCGGCAGGTCGAGAGCCGCGAGCTCGAGGTGATAGCCGCCCGCAAACCCGCGCTTGGGGTCGTGACGGGTTTCGTCCTCAACGATGCCGGCGAGCGTCGTGCCGCGCCACGCGCAGATGGGCTTGTCGAAGATGCCCCACACGAAACCCCCTACGTGGAAGCAGTAATTCCGGCCCACCTGGTCGTGGGAGTTCGCAAGTCCATTTGGAAACTTGCCGGATTCCGAGAGCAGCAGGAGCCGCGCCGTCTCCACGGAGTTGCAGGCCACACAGACGATGCGCGCCTTCTGGCGCTGCTCGCGGCCATTGCTGTCGAGATAAACCACGCCGGTGACGCGACCGTCCGGGCCGTGCTCGATGCGCGTGGCCATGCTCTGCGTGCGCAGATCGAGATTGCCCGTGGCCTCGGCGCGAGGGATCTCGGTGTAGAGCGTGCTCCACTTCGCCCCCGTCTTGCAGCCCTGCACGCAGAAGCCTTGCTGGATGCAGAACGCGCGCCCGTCCGCCGGACGCGAGTTGATGGCCATGTAATTCGTGTGCACGCGCTTGTAGCCGATCTTCTTCGCGCCGTTGTAGAACACCTTGAAGTGGTTCGACGCGGGCAGGCCCGGATTCCCGTGCCGGCGGGTGACGACCATGCGCCGCTCGGCGAGCTCCCAGTACCGCTTCAGCTCGTCGTATTCGATCGGCCAATCGAGCAGCGAGGCGCCTTTCATCTCGCCGTACGTCGTGCGCGTTTTCATCTCCCAGGGCTGGATGCGGGGCGTGGCGCCGGTCCAGTGCACGGTGGTGCCGCCGACGGTTTTCGCGGTCCACGATGGCAGCGTCGGGTAGTCCTCGCGTACCGTCCACGTGCCCGAGTGCGTACGCGGATCGAGCCAGGTGAGCTGCGCGAAGGCCTCGGGCGGATACTGCGAGAACGAGGCGAGCGACTCGCGCTTGCCTGCCTCGAGCAGCACCACCTTGATGCCCCGGCGCGTCAGCTCGTGGGAGAGCGTGCCGCCGCCGGCGCCCGAGCCGATGATGACCACCACTCCGTCGTCGTTCAGGTCGAACTTCGCCATGGTGTCTCTCGCACGTGTCAGGGAGCGGGAACCGGCATGGGTCCGCTGTCGGCGAGCGGTACTTCCGGCAGCCAGCGCAGATCGTTGAAGCCGCGGAACAGGTAGCCGCCCTTGCTGAACGCTTCGCCTTCGTATCCGAAGTAGCGGTATGCCATCTCGGTGCCATACAGCGTGCCGAGCGTCTTCACCCGCATGGTCTGGAAGAACGGCGTCTGCTCGATTTTCCGCAGCGCCGCCACTCGCTCGCTCTCGGGCGCCGTCGCGAATGACGGGCCGAGTGTCGCCACGCCCTCCTTGAGGAGCTTGCGCAGGCTCTCGTCCTTCACCGCATCCGCGTCGGTGGACTGCACGACGATGGCGTAGGCTGCGTCCTCGAGCCCATCGTGTGGGGCGATGGTGCGCGTCACCGCCATGAGCGTTGCGCCTTCAGCGCTCGTGAGCACCCTGAGATCCGCCGCCCACACGCGCGAGGGTGCGATGAGTGCGAGCGGGCTACCCGCCGCGAGTACGCCAGTCAGAACGCCTGTCGAGCCCTTCAGGAACTCCCGACGATCGACAGGAACATGCGTGTCCACGATCGTGCCCCCTTCTTTTGCCGGGAAGCGCCTGCGGCGATCTCCCGGGCAATGCCTCGATTTCGCTGACCAGGGCGCGAGCCCTTGCCGCTGCGACGGTGCCGGCCGGCCGTGCCGCCGATGCCTCATGCCGGCCGTGGCACGCAGCGCGCCGCGATTCAATAGCACGATTTCGGTGCGTGAGCCATGCGGCGAGGGCAGCCGCCCCGGGGCGTGCTCGTCAGGCGGTGAGTGGGCGCGCCATGGAGGGTTGGAACAGCGCGTAGCCGCTCTTGCCGTTGGACTTTGCGTGATACAGCGCTGAATCGGCTTCGCGATACATGCGGTCAAAGTCCGCGCCGGCGTGGTTCTGGACCGTGATGCCGATCGAGACGCTGAAGCTGGCGTCGGCGACTTCGGGACGGGGCTTGCCCACGGCAGCGAGAATCCGGCGCGCGATCTCCACGGCGCCGCGCGCGTCGCAGTCCGGGGCGAAGATCATGAACTCGTCCCCGCCCAGGCGGGCGCAGTTGTCGTCCTCGCGGATGCTCTCGCGGATGGCGGAGGCGATGCAGCTGATGACCGCATCGCCCCGCGCGTGCCCGTGCGTATCGTTGATGGACTTCAGATCGTCGATATCCACGAGGAGCGTCGCGTAGCTCGACCTCTGTCGGGCGAGCGCCTTGCCGATGGCGTCCAGGGCGCCTCGCCGGTTCAGAAGCCCGGTGAGACCGTCGCGAATGGAGCTGAGGTAATGCTGCTCGAGGCGGGACTTGAGGTCGTGATGGTAGCTGGCGATCAGCCAGCCCACGAGCAGCGACGCGCCAAGCGCGGCGATGAGGCTCCAGGTGCCGATCGTCCGGAAGCGCGCCTCCTGCGCCAGGTAGTACTGCAGGTCGAAATCCACGCCGACGAAGCCGCTATATCGATTCCGGCTATCGAAGATCGGGGTGTGCGCGGTGAGGAAGTCCCCGTAGTCGTCCTTCTGGAAAGTGGGTGTCACCCACGTTTTCCCCGAGGCGATCACCTGCAGCCAATCGCTCTCGTATTCCTTGCGAATCCTGAATCGCTCCATGTAAGGCGACGCGCGCAGGTGGTGCGGGTTGCGCAGTTTTGGCGAGGTTGCCGTGTCGAGCACGAAATAGGTTTCGCCGCCGCGATCCACCATCGTGTAGACGTAAAAGATATCCGGGTTGGCGGAATGGAAGCGCACGAGCGGCTCGAGCGCCTGTGCGTAGCGCTCGGGCGTGTAGTTCGCCGGGTCCAGCAGCAGGCGGTGGAGATCGCCGTCCACCACGCTCGCGGCGAGCTGCGCCACCTGCCCCACGTGCGCGCGCAACACATCGAGTCTTGCGCGTTTCGAGAGCCACTGAGGCACCGCCACGATGGTGACGAGAATGGCAGCCGCGACGAGCGTGGCAAGCACCAGCACACGAGGCGTGAATTGGCGTCGCGAAGCGGCCATGGGTGGCAAGCGGGGAGATTTCGGTGTTGTATGCCAAAGCATACCGGAGTTGCGCTCCCCGGGTATGCATGCACGGCGCATGAAGCCGCCGCAGCTTGACTCAGCGGCGCCGCGCCGGGCGCGTCACACCCGCTCAGGCGCGCCCGACATCGACGAGGATTTTCATCCCCTGCTGGCGGTGCAGGCGTTCGAATCCATCACTCAGCAGCCGATCGAACGGGATGGTTTCGACCCAGCCGGCGGTCGGGTACGTACCGGCCGCCATTTCCTCGATCACCTTGGGGAAGGTGTTGTTCGAGAGCGCAATGCCACTGATTTCCACCTCGGTCATCAGCATGTCCATCGGCGCCACCTCGATCGGTTGCGTGTGGATCGCGACCACGATCAGCTTGCCGCCGACCCGGGTGCTGAGGAGCGCCGCCTTGAATGCGGCCGGCACGCCGGCGGCATCGACGGACGTATCCGCACCGCGTCCGCCCGTGAGGTCGCGAATGGCGGACACGACATCCCCGTCTTGCGGATCGAGCACCGTCCGCACGCCGAGCTGGCGGAGCGCGGCGCGCCGCTCGGGGGAGGGGTCCACCATGATGACGTCCACACCCCAGCGCCGCAGCGTGAAGTAGACACCGACGCCGATGGGCCCGCCGCCGTGCACGACCACTGTCTGGCCCGCCTGCACGCCACAGCGCTCGGCCGTGCGGTAGGAGATGGCCATCGGCTCGATGAGCGCGCCTTGCTCGCCCGTCATGCCCTTCGGCAGCTTGTGCGCCATGGAACGGCGGACGACCGAGAACTGCGCAAGACCGCCGCTCGATCGGTTGTAGCCGTGGAACGCGAGCAGCCCGCAGTGGTTGTAGAGGCCCGAGCTGCAGTACATGCAGGCGCCGCAGGTCTCCACGGGTTCCACGGCGACGCGGTCGCCGATTTCGAGATCCTCGACGCCGGCGCCGATCTCGACCACCTCGCCACTCAGCTCGTGGCCCATGATCACCGGATTCTTCACGCCGGTGAGCGGATGAGGCGTGGTGCGCGTCGTGATGGGGCCGTGATAGTACTCGTGCAGATCGCTGCCGCAGATGCCGTTGTAGAGCACCCGGAGCTTCACTTCACCGGGACCCACCCGAGGCTCGGGTACATCTTCGAGTCTCAGATCCTCACGACCGTGGAATACCGCTGCGCGCATCGAATGTCGTCCCCCTCAGACCGATGCGCCGGAGTATAGGCCCCGAAGGAATCGCGATCACGGACCGCGAGTCAGCCCCTTTTGCGACAGGAGCCGGATCGGCACGCGCGGCGCCCGCCAAATGTGCTCCACGTACTCGCGCACAGTGCGGTCGGAGGAGAACTTGCCGGACCGCGCCACATTCAGGATCGACATCGTCGTCCAGCGCTCTGTCTCGGCATAGGCGCAGCCGACCTGAGCCTGGCAGTCCGCGTAGGCCCGGAAGTCTGCGAACACGAGATACGGGTCCCAGTGCATCAGGCAGTCGAGCAGCGGCTGGAAGAGCTGCGTGTCGCCACGTGAGAAGAAGCCCTCCGCGATCAGGTCCACGGCGGCGCGCAGCGCGGGCTCGGTTTCGTAGTGGAAGGCCGGGCGGTAGCCGCGGGCCTTGAGCGCGTACACCTCGCGGGCGGGCAACCCGAAGATGAACATGTTCTCGGGACCCACCTCGTTCGCGATCTCGATGTTGGCGCCATCGGCGGTGCCGATCGTGATCGCCCCGTTCATGCAGAACTTCATGTTGCCCGTGCCCGAGGCCTCCTTGCCCGCGGTGGAAATCTGCTCCGAGACGTCCGCGGCGGGATAGACGCGCTGGGCGTTGGTGACGTTGAAGTTCGGCAGGAACAGCACCTTCATCCGCTCGCGCACCTGAGGGTCGCGGTTCACGACCTCTCCGATGGCATTGATCAGCTTGATCATCAACTTCGCGAGTCTATAGCCGGGCGCGGCCTTGCCGCCGAAGATCCACGTGCGCGGCTGCATGTCGAAGTGCGGATCGGACTTCAGGCGGTGATAGAGCGCCACGACGTGCAGGATGGCCAGGTGCTGGCGCTTGTACTCGTGGATGCGTTTCACCTGCACGTCGAAGAGCGAGTCGGGGTCCACGGCGATACCCGTGCGCTCGCGGGCGAACCTCGCGAAATCGCGCTTGTTCGCGCGCTTGATCTCGCGCCAGCGCATGCGGAAGTTCGCGTCGTCCACAAAGCCCTCGATCTCGCGCAACCGCTCCAGGCAGGTGAGCCATCCCTCACCGATGGCTTCGGTGATGAGCTTCGCCAAACGCGGGTTTGCGAGAGCCAGCCAGCGCCGCGGCGTGACGCCGTTCGTCTTGTTCGAGAACTTCTGGGGCCACAGCGCCGCAAAGTCGCTCAGCACGTCCTGTTTCAGCAGCTCCGTGTGCAACTCGGCCACGCCATTCACGGCATGGCTGCCCACGCAGGCGAGGTTGGCCATGCGCACATAGCGCTCGCCGTGCTCGTCAATGAGCGAGAGCCGTGCGATGCGCGCATCGTCTCCAAAGAAGCGCAAGCGCGCTTCGTCGAGAAAGCGCGCATTGATCTCGTAAACGATCTCGAGGTGCCGGGGCAGCACCCTGCCGAACATGGCGAGCGGCCAACGCTCGAGCGCCTCGGGCATCAATGTGTGATTCGTGTAGCCGAACGTCTGGCGCGTGATGCACCAGGCGTCGTCCCATTCCATGCCGCGCTCATCCACCAGCAGGCGCATCAGCTCCGCCACGGCGATCGCCGGATGCGTGTCGTTGAGCTGCACGGCGAACTTCTCGTGGAATCGTTCGAGCGGAATGCGCTGCACGTGCAGGATGCGCAGCATGTCCTGCAGGGAACAGCAGACGAAAAAGTATTGCTGCTCGAGGCGCAGCTCCTTTCCCTGTATCGCCTCGTCGTTCGGATACAGAACCTTGCTCAGGTTCTCCGAGGTGACCTTCGCGTTGACGGCGCCGTAGTAGTCGCCGCGATTGAACACCGCGAAATCGAAGGACTCGGGCGCTTCGGCTTTCCACAGGCGCAGGGTGTTCGCCGTATTCACCTTGTAGCCGAGGATGGGCGTGTCATAAGGCACGCCATTCACCACCCGGTGTGGCACCCAGCGCACGTGCGTGCGGCCGCGCTCGTCCGTGTAGCGCTCGGTGTGGCCCCCGAGCTTCACTTCGACGGCCCATTCCGGGCGCGCGATTTCCCATGGGTTGCCGAATCTCAGCCACTTGTCGGTTTTCTCGACCTGCCAGCCGTCGACGATTTCCTGGTGGAAGATGCCGAGCTCGTAGCGGATGCCGTAGCCGATCGACGGGATCTCCAGCGTGGCGAGCGAGTCGAGAAAGCACGCGGCGAGGCGGCCGAGGCCGCCATTGCCGAGACCGGGCTCGTCCTCGTGCGCGAGCAGTTCCTCGAAATCGAGGCCGAACTCGGTGATCGCGGCACGCACCTCGTCGTACACGCCCAGGTTCACGAGGTTGTTGCCGAGATGTGGGCCCATGAGGAACTCGGCCGACAGATACGCGACCGTGCGCGAGCCCTGCTGCGTGTAGGTCTCTGCGGTGCTGATCCAGCGATGGAGCATGCGGTCGCGCACGGTGTACGCGAGCGCCATGTAGTAATC
>JADGHX010000149.1 GCA_019683695.1 Steroidobacteraceae bacterium | reverse complement strand
TTGTGGTGGGGTGGTTTTTGTTTAAACCACACAGGAACCTGAAGATTGTCGATCAGGCGCGCGCGGCCGAGCCGCGCGGCCACGAGAACCACGAGGTGCTGCGCGCCAGGGCCGGGCGGCAGGAGCGACTTCCCGTCTCGCACGGTGAAGTAGTCCGGCCGGAAGCCGACGCGCGTGAGCGCCTCGAGCTCCGCACGTTCGATGGCGCCGAAATCCCTTTCGCCCGCCGCCAGGCGCTTCGCGGCGCGTGAGAGCGCGGCGTGCAGCTCGGGCGCGATCTTGCGTTCGCTCTCGGTGAGGTACTGGTTGCGTGAGCTCATGGCGAGACCGTCCGGCTCGCGCACGGTGGGCGCGCCGATGATCTCGATGGGAATGCAGAGATCCGCCACCATGCGCCGGATGATCGCGAGCTGCTGGTAGTCCTTCTCCCCGAAGACGGCGATGTCCGGCTGCACGATGTTGAACAGCTTCGCCACCACGGTGCTCACGCCGTCGAAGTGACCCGGGCGGAACTCGCCATCGAGAATGGTCGACAGCTCCGGCACCACGACGCGCGCGCTGTGATCGAACCCTGCCGGATAGATCTCCGCCACATCCGGCATGAACATGAGATCGCAGCCCGCGTCGGCGAGCATGCGTGCGTCCTTTTCCGGCGTGCGGGGATACACGGCGTAGTCCTCGTTCGGCCCGAACTGCATCGGGTTCACGAAGATGCTGGCCACGAAGCGGTCCCCGCGCTGGCGCGCCACTTCGATGAGGCTGATGTGGCCGGCGTGCAGATTGCCCATGGTGGGCACGAACGCGACGCGCTCCCCCTTGCGATGCCACTGCGTCACGCGCTCGCGCACCGCGGCGATGGTGGTGACAGAGTCCATGCGAAATGGCGCTTTCAGAAGTTGTGCTCGGGCGCGGGATACTCGCCCTTCTTCACGGCCTGCACGTAATTCTTCAGGGCCTGCAGATTGTTGCCCGCGCCCTCCATGAAGTTGCGCACGAAGCGCGGCTTGCGTCCGGTGGTGATGTCCAGCACGTCGTACAGCACCAGCACCTGCCCATCCACATGAGGGCCTGCGCCGATTCCGATGACGGGCACGCGCACCGCCTCCGTGATGGCCTTGCCGAGGGCGGTCGGAACGCACTCGAGCAGGAGCAGGTCCGCGCCGGCGGATTCGAGATCCTTCGCGTCCCGGATCATGCGGGCGGCGGCCTCTTCTTCCCGCCCCTGCACGCGGAAGCCCCCGGTCTTGTGCACGGACTGCGGCCGCAGCCCCAGGTGCGCGCACACCGCAATATCGTGACTCGACAGGAACTCCACGATGGCGGCCTGGCCGGCGCCGCTTTCGAGCTTGACCATCTTCGCGCCGCCTTCCTGCATCAGACGCACGGAGTTCGTGAGCGCGATGTCCTTCGACGGATAACTCATGAACGGCAGGTCCGCCATCAGGAACGGGCGGCTCAGGCCGCGCGCCACGGCTTTGCAGTGATACACCATCTGATCCATGGTGACCGGCACCGTGGTGTCGTGGCCCTGGATCACCATGCCGAGCGAGTCCCCGACGAGCGCGATATCCGTATCCGCCTCGTCCACGAGGGCGGCAAAGCTGGCGTCGTAACACGTGAGGCAGGCGATCTTCTCGCCCGTCGCCTTCATGTTGGCGAGCGTGCTGAGCGTGACAGGGGGGCGCGCCGAATCGCGCAACTGCAGGTGGGTGTACATGAAATTCCGGAAAGCGCTGCCTCTCGGGCCGGAAGGATGACGGACGCCGGGGCCTCAGGCAACTTCCGCGGCCGGGTGCGCAGGATTCGACACAATGCCACCCCGGAGAATGTGTGCCGGCCGCAGCGCGCGGATCGCGCGTCCTGCCGCGGGCAAGCCGCCTGATGCGTCGGCTTGTGCATGAGCCGAGCGGCCCGCTGCGGGGCAAGCCGTCGGGGGTTGGCCGGGCGGGCGTCGGCCCTCCACGCGCGGCCGCCGGCGAAATCCTGCGTTCCCGTGCACGACACAGGCCCTGTCCCGGAAATGGTCGGTGCGGCGATCTTTCGAATGCCTGAGAGTTGCCCGGGATGCCTGACGATCGCCGCAGGCGATGTTCGGCATCCCGCTACAGCGCCTTGTGGCGCATCGGGTTGTAGTACAGCCGGCCGCGTTTCATGCGCATGATGGCGGCAAACAACTCGTCGTAATCGCTCTGGTTGTTGACCGGGTCGATGGTGGCGGCGTTCACGATGAGCAGCGGCGACGCGTCGTACTCGTGGAAGAAGCGCGCGTACGCCTCGTTAAGCCGCGTGAGATATTCCCGATCGATGCGCTGCTCGTATCCGATGCCGCGCTTGGCAATGCGCTCCATGAGCACATCCACCGGCGCCTGCAGATACACCACGAGATCTGGCTTCGGGGCCTGGATGTCGAGCTTCTTGCTCACGTCCTCATAGAGCGCGTATTCGGCTTCATCG
This sequence comes from Steroidobacteraceae bacterium, assembly GCA_019683695.1. GTDB lineage: Bacteria > Pseudomonadota > Gammaproteobacteria > Steroidobacterales > Steroidobacteraceae > JADGHX01. Next base: position 10,063 of record JADGHX010000149.1, on the reverse strand, counting down.
AGCGTGACGCGGGCGAAGAGCCGGTCCTTGTCGAGCAGGTAATCCGCCACGATGACGGACGAGAACAGATCCTGCTGCTTCAGCGCCGCGAGCTGCTGCGCGCGCTGGAAGAGAAAGTACAGCTGCGCGGGAAACGCGCCGGCGCGGGGGTTGCGGTAGAAGCGCTCGAGGAACGGGTTCTGCGTGGCCTGCTCGAGCACGAGATCCGCTGAGAGACTGGCACCGATGCGACAGGCGAGACTCGTCTTGCCGACACCGATGGGCCCCTCGATCACGATGAAGCGGTGTTGTGCCGGTGCCTCGGTGGTCATGCTGAACGCGGTGGTTAAAGGGGCCAGATTCCCGCGTGCGCCACGCGCGCCTTGAGCTCTGCCACCCGGCCGAGCCCGGGCACATCGAGGTCCGGGGCGATGTCCGCAAGAGGATACAGAACGAAATTGCGCTCCACTATCCCCGGATGTGGCAGCTTCAGGCTCGGCTCATCGCGCTGTTCCCGCCCGTGGACGATGAGGTCCAGATCGATGACACGCGGCCCCCATTTCTCGCGCTTTTCCGGCCGGCCGAGCGCGGCTTCGATCGCCTGCGTTTCCTTCAGCAGCGCCTGCGGGTCGAGCTGCGTGAGTGCACCGACCATGCCGTTGATGAAGTCCCCTTGCGGCACGGGCCCGAATGGCTTCGTGCGATAGAGTGGCGAGACGAGCACCACGCGCAGCTTCGGCGCAAGCGCGCGCAGCTTCTCCACGGCCATGAGCACATTCGCGCGCGGGTCGCCGAGATTGCTCCCCACTGCGATGTACACCGGATGCCAGACTGCCATGCCCGTCGACGCGTCAGGCAGGATGATTGGCCGACCGGCGGCGACGGCGCCGACGCGGACCGCGACGTCCACCGGGGCGTTGATCCGCGGATGCGCCGCGGCCCGGCGGATTGAGCGATTCCGCCATGCGCACGCGCTCTTCCTGCGGCACTTCCTGAATGCGCGTCCACCACTCCGCCATTTCCTTCGGCGCGAGACCGTGCTCGGCGCGCAGCAGAAGCAGGTCGTACGCCGCGCGAAAGCGCGGATGCTCCAATGTGCGCAGCACGCGCCGGCCCGGCCGCGGATGTTCCAGCCGCGGCTGAAGCGCAAACATTTCGCGAACGCCCAGCGTAAAGCGGCGCGGAATGGAGATGTGCTGCTGCGCGTTCCGCACCGCGCGGTCGCAGGCGGCGAGAATGGTTTGCAGCTCGTGCCAGTGCTGCGGGGGCGTGGATTCGATCTCGCGTGCGATGGGGCCGTAAAGCAGCAACGCGAAGAGATACGTCGGCGTCACGGGCTTGCCCGCTTGCGCGCGCTCATCCGTGTTCCGCAGGCCGCTCATCAGCAGCTTTTCGACCACTCCACCGCAGTTCGCCTCGAGATAGGCGCTGGTATCCGGCAGAAGCACTTCGAGCAGCCCGCGCTTGCGGAGCACTTCGAGGCTGCGTGCTCCATGGCCGGTGAGAAAAAGCTTCAGACACTCATCGAAGAGACGCGCGGGCGGCACGTGCGTCAGCAGGCCCTTCAACCGGGCGATCGGCTCGATCGTGTGCTCTTCCGGAGCGAACCCGAGCTTCGCTTCGAAGCGCGCCGCGCGCAGCATGCGCACGGGGTCCTCGCGATAGCGGGTTTCCGGGTCGCCGATGAGGCGCAGACGACGGGCGGCGATGTCCTCGAAGCCGCCGACGTAGTCCCACAGGGAGAAGTCGGCGATGTTGTAGTAAAGCGCGTTGGCCGTGAAATCCCGGCGCCAGACGTCCTCATCGATGGTGCCGTAGACGTTGTCGCGCAGGATGCGCCCCAAGGGATCGAGCAGGCGCTCGTCCTCATCGTCCTCGGTGAAGCGGTCCCGACGGCGCTGGCGGCCGCGATACCCGTCCCGCCCCGGGCGATCCGACTCGGGCTGATCGACGCGAGCAGCGGGCAGGGTTGTGGTGTGCTCGTCGCTTTCCGCGCCTGAGCGGGTGGCGTCAGCAGCCGCGGAATGCGGTTGTTCGCTCGAGCGGACAGGTTCACCCGCAGCGCCCTCTTCGTCCGATGGCACGGATTCCGAGCGGCGCGCGCCCGTGCCGGCGTTGCGTGCGGCTTCCGTCTTGCCGGCGGCGACCTGCTCTTCTTCGAGCGCCGGAAGCTGCACGGTTTCGATGAGGTGCTCGTCTACGGGCTCATCGCTGGCGAGCCGCTCGGTTTCGGCCACGTCCGTGATCTCGGCGCCGCCGATGTCCTCGGCGTCTTCGAGATCGTCCGCTTCGGGGCCGAGGTCGAGCAGGTCCGCGGCGCCGTCCGCGCCCCCATCGAGAGCGGCTTCGATCGCCGCCTCCACCTCGGCGGGGCTGTCGAGCTCAGGGGCTTCGCCGTCTTCCGGGTCCGCATCCGCCAGCGGCTCGTCACCTTGCGAGGGGGCACTGGCCGCGCGGAACGTGGCCACCTCGATGGTCTCGCGACCGAAGAACACATGCGCCAGGCGGAAGCGGCGGCCGATGAGACGGCAGTTGCGGAAGAGCCGTTTGACGTCTTCCGGCAAGGCGTTGGTCGCGACGTCGAAGTCCTTCGGCTCGAGGCCCAGGAGCAGGTCGCGCACGCACCCGCCGACCAGAAAGGCCTGATATCCGCCTTCGCGCAAGCGATGCAGCACGCGCAACGCGTTCGGCGAGATGCGGGATCGGGAAACGGTGTGCTCGGACCGCGGAATGATCCGCGCCCCCGCTGCGGGCGCCCCAGAGGGCGCGTCGGTACGATTCAATGGAGTCTTCTTGGGCTTAGGGCAAATCGACGAGGGCGCATATGATAGGCGCCCACGGCACGCCTTGACAGGGGGCCTTCGTGGAGCCCGAAGGCAGATAATTCAAGCACTTGCGTGAGCGTGGCGGGTTCGGTAAGCGCTCGGTCCGCGTTTGCGGCCACAGGGCACCCCCATTCCTCAGCTTGAGCAATCGCACCTTCTCTCTATAATGCGCGCTCCCCGGCTCGCCCGGCTGCGCTCCCATCGTCTAGAGGCCCAGGACATAGCCCTCTCAAGGCTGTAACACCGGTTCGAATCCGGTTGGGAGCGCCACCTCTAAACTTGCAAACCGGGCGCTCTTTTCACATGAGATCCGCGTGAAAAAGCGCGTCGGTTGATAACGCGATTACGCCTTTACCCCCTGACCCGGACGGTCGTGCGCACGTCCATTCACTGGCGTCCTACGAGCAAGGGCAATAAGAAGGCGAGTGAGCCGATGGTATAACGCAGGCGCCGCTCGATTGCCGTAAAAATAAAGAACCAAGGGGGTAAGAATGGGCAACATTGCCGAGAAAGTCGTCAAGTTTCCCTCCCTCGATCCGCCGCTTCTGTGGCGCACAGCGACGGCCAATCACCTGAGCGACTCTGGCTGCTTCAACCACACGGCGATGTCGGCTATGACCTTGTGCAGGTGAGAATGTCCATCGCGATCGGCGAATCCGTGGTCTAGTCCTGCGTACTCGAGGTATTCGATCCGGCATCCGCGCCGCCGGGCTTCGTTAACAAGCATGCGAGCCCCCGCCACGGAGACGTTCTCGTCGCGCGCTCCCTGCAGGGCCAAAACGGGAACGTCCACGCTCGACAGGGCCTCGAGCTGGTCAAACGCCAACATGGATGCCCACCACGCGTACGAGTAGCCAAACAGGAACTCACTCGCGTCACGGCTCTCACTCGCCTCCGCAAGCTTGCTGCGAAGCTCTCCTATTTGCTGTTCCTGGGCACCGTAAGACAATCCCTTGGCTTGGATTCCCGAGCGCACACTCTGCAGAACGTCGTCCTCGAAACGCCTGGCGCCAAAGCCAAAGATGATCAAGCGCTGCGTTTCAGGCGTAAGCGCCGCGACCTGTTCCGCAATGCCAGCGCCTTCCGACCCGCCAACCACCACCAGCTTGTGGTTCCACCAAGCTGCGCCCGACTTGCGAATCTGAGCAATCACCTGAAGATTGTCGAGCACTCTCTGCTGAGGCGAATTGTTCGCGAGATAGCCTTGGGGGCAATCCGTCCGGTCGTCAGCATCGCTCCATCTCAAGCTCGTGGTGATGCCGTACTTCTCCACATACACCACTGCGGCGCCCGGCATCACAGCTTCGAACTGGCGGATTCGCGGGTGATTCGCGATCGAGTTGCAATCGGACCCGTGGATGAACAGTACTATGGGCTGAGGTACACGGCTATCTTCCCTAGCGATGTAATAGTGGATGCTGCTGCCGTCGAAACGCGTTACTTCCTGTGGCTGAAGAGCTACTTGGTCTTGCCCGACAGCTTGGGTGATGAGTAAGAATGAGATGCAGAGGATCAGAGCTGTTCGCAAATGCGGTGTCCTCATACGCAACCCATCGAATGCGTTGTAGCAACGTTGAGTCAGGAGAGCGCGGCACGGATGCCGAAGTCGCAACTGAATTTAGCAAGCTCCGCTGTCACCATTGCGCTGGCGCAAGCCGGAGTTCAATGCTGGGAAATGACCGGCTCGCGATCGACGCTGGCCGCTTCCGCTGCGTCCATCCCCGACGGGTGTCCCAGGGAAAGCGGCGCAAAATCTTCCAGGCCCGAATTGGATGAAGCACGGCCAGCGGTACGGCGATACCTCCCCAATTGTTGGGCGTCGCACTTGCTGCGTGCTCGCGAGAGCCTTCGACTTCCACGACTTCGATGTTGTCCGGCACCGAGCGCGCCAGCAGGGTGCAGGGGAATAACTGTCTGGTTGAAAGATTTCCGACGTACACACGGTAAACATCCGGAACCGTCGCGCCATGCTCAGACAGCGTCACTTCCGCAATAGCCGTCGAGTCTGCATTCTCTATGGACTGGATGACTTTGCCGATGACTTCATCGCTGTACCGCCCGCAACCGGATTGCAACAGTATGCCGCCACAAAGGGCAATTGCTCGCATCACATGCAAAGCGGCCGGCAGCGAACCATGGCTTCCAACATTGTTCATCGTAAGCAATCCCCCTCTTGATCATTGCTTGATCGCGCGAGTCGTCGAAAGCCGGCCGCGTGGTTGAATAGTGTTTAGCGGCCCTTCGAAGCCAGCTCTCGAATCCCGGCGCAAGCGCGAACTCCTCGCGCAGCTTGCGCAACCGTACGACCTCATGGCGCGCTGGCAACTGTATCAGGGGGCTGCGTGTTAGCGAGCCCTTACAATTGGCTCTTCACGACATTCTCAACCACAAGATGGCCCGCCGATCGCGGTCGGCACGTTCGCTCCTGAAGACAAAGCCTCCTCCGCTGGCTCGCGTGCTCGAGATGCAGCTTCGCGTGTGCAGAGCCAGGCGAGATGCGGCGGAGAAAGCCCTCCAGCTCGTTGAGACCGCACTCGCGACAATCAAGTCTGGCCGGTCATTGGCGTTGGATGAGTTGTGCAACCTCACAAGGAGTATGGACGTGCAAGATCGCCATGCCCTCGTTCGCGAGCTGATCAACGAACAGATCGCACCGGACGAGGAACGAGCGTACATGACCTGGGTGGCCACACAACCACCGGAGCAGATCAAAGCGATGCAGGAGTATGGCGCTGCGGTTCGCGTCGTATTTGGCGCCCTTCAGGCGCTTCGGGAGAAGAAGGTCGACCCCCGCTGCCCCGGAGGCTCAGGCGCTCGTGAGCGAGTGGAATGCGCTTGCAGTTCGGTACGTGCTGCGCCAGTTCATGGCGACGCTGCTCGAATGGAATCCCGCCGTAGGGCGGAAGTGGCTGCAGGTCGGTGAGCGCGCCATGTCGTGCAGCGCCGCCCCACAGCAGGCGACCTCAGATGACGGACTGTGGGGCTACTTCGCTGCAGCACAGGAGGCCTCTCCGTGGCACCAGGCTCTCACTCAAATCGCCGATGAAGCTGCAACGCTCGTAGAACGCAAAATGGCGGTATCCTCCCCACCCGCAACGGCGCTTGCCGATCGCCTCACGCAGATTTGCTCCGATTATTCTCTGGGCGACCCCATGGTCTACGCCCGTTGGGCCGGTGCGATGCAGTTCCGCAAGTCCGCGCACGAGAATGCGCGCAGAAGGAGCGCTTGGGAATACCTGGCAGCCGCCCTGCAAGCTCACACACCAAGGCCCACCAAGCGCTGAACAACGCATTGATCAAACCTAAAGCACGCTGGTGATGAGCAAGGCAACGCACGCGCCGCGACACCTAATGAACCGCGTTAGCTCATCGATCAAGGCCTCACCTTGCGATGTCTGTCAACGCTTGACGCTCCGGTTCAGAAACTCCCGCATCGCTGCCGCGATTTCCCTGCCGTGGGTCTCGAGGGCGAAGTGGCCGGTATCGAGAAACCGCACTTCGGCGTTCGGGTTGTCGCGCTTGAAGGCTTCGGCGCCAGCGGGCAGGAAAAAGGGATCCTTCTCGCCCCAGATCGCGAGCGTCGGCGGCTGGTGTTGGCGGAAGAACTCGTGCAGCTCACTGTACTGTTTGATGTTGTTGCCGTAGTCCAGCAGCAGATTCAACTGCGCGTCGACGCCGATGCGCTCGATTGCCGCGGAAGCCAGTTGATAGCTCTCCGGCGCAATCAGTGAAGCATCCGCCACGCCTTCGGTGTATTGCCACTTGATCATCTCGGGCGTGTTGAAGCGACGCAGGGCCTCGCGATGTTCGGCGGTCGGCTCGCTCCATGCCTTGCGCATGTCCGCCCAGCCTGCACTCAGGCCCTCTTCATAGGCATTGCCGTTCTGGCTCACGATGGCGGTGATCTTCTCAGGATGCTTTACCGCAAGGCGCCAACCGACCGGCGCGCCATAGTCGAACACGTACAGGGCGTAGCGATCCACGCCCTTGGCCACTGTGAACGCATCGATGACCGATGCCAGATTGTCGAACGTGTATCGGAATTGAACTCCCGGCAGGACAGTCGTCTGGCCGAAGCCGGGCAGGTCCGGCGCGATCACGTGATAGTCCGGTGCGAGTGCCGGAATCAGTTCGCGAAACATGTATGACGAGGCGCCAAATCCGTGCAGCAGCAGGACCGTTGGCGCATCGGGTGGGCCGGATTCGCGATAGAAGACGCTGACGCCCCGGACTTCCATCGTCCGGTGGTGGACCTGCATGGAGCTGTCGGCCGCCTGTGCTGCAAGGGCATTGCCGAGCGCCGTGGCGGCGAGAAGTACTGTCCTCACGTTCATGGCATTTCCTTGGTGTGGAGGTGGGCGACCGGGGACTGTGTAGTAACCCTTATCTTCACCGTTTACCGGTTACGCGCAGCGAGTATGCGCAGATTTCTGGTAACCTGTCAAAACGTTTTTCAGAGGTTACGCCATGAAGCGTGCAGGAACGGAGCGCGTCGCGCCGACGAGCGAGGCGCCCATGGTGGGAGACCATCTGGCACTGGACCTTCTCAATACCGAAGCGCGCAGCCAGGGACAGATCGTCGACTACTGGAACACCGCTGAAGATGTGCTCCGATGGCTAGTGCGCCACGGTGTCGCTTCTGTTCCCCGTCACGGAGCCGCGGCACCTGCCGGCTTGCTGGCGCATGCGAGGGCGCTGCGAGCGCAGGCGCGTGAGCTGATCACCAAGCGCAAGGACGGAAAGGTGGGCGACGTTCGTGGCCTGAACAAGTTCCTGGACGCCTATCTCAGCGCGCCCCATCTGGATCGCGACAACGCGGGCCACTTCACGTTGACTCGCGTGCCCCGTGGCGATGCGATCGCATCGTTGCTCGGGCCTGTCGCCGAAGCCGTGGCCCAATTGCTGGTCGAGGGCGATTTCGCCCTGGTCCGCCAATGCGAGCACCCCGACTGCATTCTCTGGTTCTACGACCGTACGAAGTCACACAAACGCCGGTGGTGCAGCATGGCCCTGTGCGGCAATCGCTACAAGGCGAGTCAGTTCAGAAAAAGAATCCGAGTCGAGTAGCAGACTCCCGCAGCAATCGCCCTCGCCGGCTTGCTCGGATCGGCTGAGTCCGCTCCCAACGCTGGCAATGCTCTGTGGAAGCGCGGAAATGCAACGGCAAGACCACCGCTGAGACTGTCTGCGCCCCAGCGTGCGTCAGCGCTTCAGCGATGCTCGCGCGGCGTCCACGTGCTGTCAAAGCGATCCGGCAATCCGCTGTCGGAGCTGATGAAGCGGCGGCTGATGAGCCACTTGCCGTTGACCTTGCGCAGCTCGGTGTATTCCCGGCCCTGCTCGTAGAGACGGGGCGGCTTGCCGACGCCCTCGTTCATCACGCCGGTCCAGATCACGTGGGCCGTGGCCACATCGCCCTGCACGTTGATGATCGGGTTCGTGAGCAGCATGTTGCCGCGTCGATATTGCGCCTTGGCTCCCGGCGAATTCGCGCCCTCGGGCCGCTCATAGAGCTTCGCGATCTCCTTGTGCCCCTTGGCCACGACGCCGTCCACATCCAGCACGGCATCCTCCGTGAAGTACTCCGCCAGCTCGTGCGCCTTGCCAACCGACAGGTCGTAGTAGTAGCGCGTGAGGAAATCCTCGATCTGGATCCGATCGAGCAGCGTTTCCTGAGTGACCGGCCGGTCTTCGAGGATCTGCTTCTGCGCCAAGGCCGGGCTCGTCAGCAGCGCGAGAGCCGACGCGGTGGCGAGTGCGGCACATGCCTTGAGTGCACCCATGCGAATCCCCCCTCAACAGCTCGAAGTGCGGCGCGCGCCGGCTCGCGGCGCGCGCCTTGCTCACGAAGCTAGTTCTGCGCGTGCCCGCTCGCCTGGCGCTGAGCGCCCGGGCGCCCGACGGGAGGCGGACCGTGCTCCTTCACCCAGTGCGCACGCGAGATCAGATACTCGCGGATCGCCACAGTGTCCTCGGGCTTCAGCTCCTTGGCGAAGGAGCCCATGCCCTTCTCGGCACGCTGGCCCTTCAGGACCACCTGATCGAAGCCCTCCTGCGTCCACAGCAGCGGCGTGATCGTGAGGTTCGGGAAGCTGCTACGCCCCTGGTAACCATTTTCCCCGTGGCAGACGGAGCAATGCTGCGCGTAAAGCGTGCCACCATGCGCGATCACATCCGCGGACGCGGTGGAAGGTGGCGGATTGAGCGGCGGTGGCGTGTACGGCTCCGGCTCGGGCAACACAGCCTTGCCGCCCAGCGCGAAAACCAGCATGCGCGCGTGCGTCGGCGCGAAGTAATCGCCGCCTTGCGCAACACCGCCCACGCTCGCCGCCACGTACTGCACACCGTCGAGCAGATACGTGATGGGCGCCGCGAACACGGCCGTCTTCGCATCGAAGCTCCAGAGCTTCTCGCCGGTCTTCGCGTCGTAGGCGCTCAGCACCTTGCCGCCGCCGTTGCCCATGAAGACCAGGTTGCCCGCGGTGGCGAGCACACCGCTCGTCGGGCCCTGGCCCGAATAGGGCTCGCTCTCCCACACCACCTTGCGCGCGACCGGATCCCACGCCTTCAGCCGGCCGGTGATGCCACTCCGGTTATACGGTTTCAACTTGCCGGGCTCGACGCGGGCGCCCATGGCGATGCCGAGACTGAATCCGCCGGGCGGCGGCGCACTGCCGGGCGGTGGGCTCGCCATCGTGAAATACGCTTCCCACGCGGGAATGTAGATGAGGCCGGTGAGGGGGCTGAAGGCGTTCGGATGCCAGCTGTGGCCGCCTTGCACGCCCGGCGCAAGATTCCACGGCTCCTTCTCGTAGCGCGCGGCCGGCACGACCTTCGGGCGGCCAGTCTCGAGATCGATACCGGTGGCCCAGTTCACCTCGGTGAAGGCATCGGCGCTGATCAGCTTGCCCGTGCGCGCCTCGAGCACATACATGAAGCCGTTCTTCGACGGCTGCAGGATCACGTGCTTCTTCTCGCCGCCGATCGTGAGATCTGCGGTCATCATCGGGCTCACGGCGTCGTAGTCCCACGTGTCGCCCGGCACCTCCTGGTAATGCCACACGTACTCGCCGGTGTCCGGGTTCACCGCGATGATCGAGGCGGTGTAGAGATTGTCCCCCGGGTTCTTCTCACGCACGCGCGCGTTCCAGGGCGAGGCGTTGCCGGTGCCGAAATAGAGCAGATCCGTCACGGGATCGTAGATGGCGGAGTCCCACACGGTGCCGCCGCCACCTGTGGTCTTGTACCAGTCGCCGTTC
>JADGHX010000023.1 GCA_019683695.1 Steroidobacteraceae bacterium | reverse complement strand
CTCCAGGACATCGCCCCCACCCTCCGCCGCCTCGCCGATTCCATGGACATCACCCGGCAGTGACTCTTCCAGACGTCACCTCCCCACGGAGTGTCCACACGTCATCTCTCGCCGGGTGCAGCCACGACGCGAACCGTTCGACTCACTCTCTTCTTCGAAAAGTTCTCACAAACAGACCTCCGCGAGAGCGCGAACGACGCCACATGGCGGTGGCACGCTTTCTGCACCTACCCCCACCGCACATGCCCTCGCGCGACGGTTTTCCGTCACGCGCGACCTCATGTGATGCAGATCACAGGACCCGACGCATGATCCAAGTTTCAAACATCTCACTGGACACCGCCCTGATCGCCGCTCGAGCGATCTTCCTGATCTTCTGCTTCGTGCTCGCCGCAGTGACCTTCCGCCGCTGGCGGGATGCGGAAAGCCGCAGCGCAGAGCGTCTCGCGGACCAGAACACCGCACTGATCGCACAGCTCGCCACCATGGAGCACAGCCTCGCCGAAGCGCATCGCAAGCTCGACGCGCTCGCCGAGCACGTGGAAGAAGACGCGCGCCGGCCCGTCGTGAGCAGCGCGCCCTCCCCCAGCTACCAGATCGCCATTCGCCTGGCGCGCAGCGGCGCGCCGCGCGAGGAGCTGATGGCGAGCTGCGGCCTCACCCGCCAGGAAGCCGATCTCGTGCAGCGCCTGCATGCACCGGCACGCGGACCGAAGCTGTCCGCGGCGAGCTGAACGAGACGCGCGTCACCCTTTTTTCGCTGCGGTGCTCAAGCGACAAGGTGAGGCGCCGATAGCCAACGCGTACGTTTTTGACTGAACCTCGGAAAGGACCCCAGCAGATGACCACGCGGCGCAAGACCGGCAGCAGCCGGAAAAAGCAGGCCGCACCCCGCAAGCGTCCCTCAGCCCAGACACGCCGTGCCGCGCCCCGGAAGCGCCCGGCAGCCCGGGCCGATCAGAAACCGGCCGCCTCGCGGCGCGCCGCCCACACAGCCTCGCGCCCCGAATCCGCGGTGTTCCCCGCGGAGTGCACGATCGCGGAGGCCGATGAGCTCAAGCGGATGCTCGCACGCATGCTGAACCGGACGGCGCTCGTGACGCTCGACCTGTCTGCCGTGCGCCGTCTGGACACCGCGGGGCTTCAGGTGATCGCGTCGTTCATGCGCACGCGGCACGCCGCAGGTCATGACACGGAATGCCGGGGCGCCACCGAGCCGGTCCTCGCGACCGCGAATCTTCTGGGTTTGGGTGCGCTGATCAGCCCGGTCACGGAGGACCGGCTGCTGGCGCAGGCAGGAGCGCCGGCATGACGCTCGATCTCACGCAATTCCACGACGCGTTCTTCGAAGAGAGCTTCGAAGCGCTCGACATGATGGAGGCTTCCCTCCTCAAGCTCGATCTGGGTGCGCCCGATGCCGAGCTGATCAACACGATCTTCCGGGTCGCACACTCGATCAAGGGCGGGAGTGCGACGTTCGGCTTCAGCGAGATCGCATCGTTCACGCACAGCCTCGAGACACTGCTCGATGAGCTGCGCGCGAATCGTCTGCAGGTGACGCAGGCCATCTCCGATCTGCTGCTGAAATCGGTCGACGCGATGCGGGACATGCTGCGCGCCGTGCAGGCGAAGAAGCCGATCGATTCGCAGCGAGTGGCCGATCTCCAGTTCGATACGGAGATGATCCTGGCGCAGCGGAACGGCGCCGCGGCCGCGCCGGCGGAAGCCGCGGCCGCGCAAGGCACCTCCACGAGCGCCGCGCAGTCGGCGAACGCAAGCCCGGCGGAGGGAGGCTCGTCAACGACCACTCAGGCCGCGGCGAGCACGCCCGGTACGAGCGAACGACGCTGGAAGATCTCATTCCGTCCGTATCCCGAGCTCTTCGCGCGCGGCAACGATCCGCTGCGCATGCTGCGTGAGCTGGCGGAGCTCGGCACGCTCAACGTCGAAGTCGATCTCGACCGGCTGCCGTCGTTCGATGCGCTCGAGACGCAGAACTGCTATCTCGCGTGGAACCTCGAGCTGTCCGGCGCGGTGGACGAGGCCGCCATTCGCCAGGTGTTCGACTGGGCCGAAGGGGACTGCGATCTCAGCATCACGCTCGAGAGCACCGCCCCGCCGGCCGAGGACATCACGAACTACGCGCTCATTGCGGAGTTCGACGCCATGCAGGCCGCAAGCGGCGCACCGACCCACGCACCGGTCGCGGCGAACGCAGCAGCGCCTGCTGCACCTCCCGCAGAATCCGCCGGCGCGGCGCCGCCCCCGAATGCGCTCGATGCATCGAATGCGCCAGCGGCGCCGCAGGCCGACACCGCAGCCACGGCGAAAGTCACTGCAGCAGCCGCGCCTGCACCAGCGGAGACGCCTGCGCGCAAGCCGGAGCCGACCGTCAATCCCGAGCCGCATCACGCTCCCGAGCGGGTCTCGAAATCCGAGGCCGCCGCCGCCAGCGGCATCGGCGACAGCGGCTCGATTCGCGTGAGCGTCGAGAAGATCGACGAGCTCATGAATACCGTGGGCGAGCTGGTGATCACGCAATCCATGCTGAGCCAGCTCGGCCGCAATCTCGAAGGCCCGGCCGCGGACCAGTTCCGCCTGGGGCTCGCCGAGCTCGAACGCAACATGCGCGAGCTGCAGGACAGCGTGATGCGCGTGCGCATGCTGCCCATCAGCTTCGTGTTCAGCCGCTTCCCGCGCATGGTGCGCGACCTGGCACAGCGCCTCGGCAAGCAGATCGAGCTCGTCATGACCGGTGAGCAGACCGAGCTCGACAAGACCGTGCTCGAGAAGATCGGCGACCCGCTCGTGCACCTCGTGAGGAACAGCATCGATCACGGGATCGAGAAGCCCGAGGTGCGCGTCGCGAAGGGCAAGAGCCCCACCGGTCACCTGCGGCTCGACGCGTGCCATCGCGGCGGCAACATCTGCGTGGAGGTGAGCGACGATGGCGGCGGTCTCGACCCCGCCCGCATCATCGCGAAGGCCCGCGCGCGCGGTCTCATCGGGCCGAACGAAACGGTCACCGACGAGCAGGCGTGCGAGCTCATCTTCCTTCCCGGCTTCTCAACCGCGGAGACGACCACGGACGTGTCCGGCCGTGGCGTCGGGCTCGATGTGGTCCGGCGCAACGTGAAGGAGCTCGGTGGCTCCATCGAAGTGAAGAACGACCCGGGTCGCGGCGCACGCTTCATCATCACGCTGCCGCTCACCCTTGCGATCGTCGACGGCCAGTCGATCGCGGTCGGCAAGCAGAACTACATCGTGCCGCTCATCAGCATCATCGAGTCGCTGCAGATCAAGCAGGGCTCGCTGAACCGCATCGCCGGCCGCGGAGAAGTATTCGCGTTCCGCGGGGACTACGTTCCCGTCATCCGCCTGCACGAGCTGTTCAACGTGGAGCCGCGCTCGCGCGAGCTGGATGAAGGCCTCATCGTCATCGTGGAAGGCGACGGCCGGCGCGTGGGGCTGTTCGTGGACGACCTGCTCGGCCAGCAGCAGGTCGTCATCAAGTCTCTGGAAACCAACTACGGGCACATCGACGGTGTCTCGGGCGCCACCATTCTCGGAGATGGCTCCGTGGCGCTGATTCTCGATCTGCCTGGAATCATCCGCCGCGCAAGCGCGGGAGCGAGGGCCAACTGATGAATGCAGTCACCACCAGCGAAACGTCATCCGGCGCCGAGCAGTTCCTGACATTCGTGCTGGGCGGCGAGGAATACGGCGTCACCATCCTGCAGGTGCAGGGCATTCAGGGGTGGGACCGCGTCACGCCGATCCCGAACACGCCCGACTACATCCTCGGCGTGATCAATCTGCGTGGCGCCATCGTGCCGATCGTGGATCTGCGGCGGCGCTTCGGCATGCCGGCCGCGGAGTTCGGGCCGACCACGGTCGTCATCGTCGTGAAAGTCGTGAACGAGCGCGGCGAGCGCACGCTCGGGCTCGTGGTGGATGCGGTGTCGGAGGTGTGCAGCGTGAGCGCCGAGGCGCGCCAGCCCGCCCCGGATTTCGGCTCCGGCATCAAGACAGATTTCGTCAAAGGGCTCGCCACGGTGGACAACCGCATGGTGATCCTGCTCGACATCGACCGAATGGTGAGCGAGGGGCTGCTGGGTTCGCTGTCCACGCACTGAAACCCATGCGACGTGAATCACGGATGTTGCCGCACTGCCTCAAGAAAACGGTGCGCGCGCCGAAAGGTCCCATGCGGCACGCGTCCTGACGCGTCGGCGATATGTTCGAAACCCCTGATTTGACGATTTGAGTCTGCGGACCTGGAGGATTGAGGAAATGAACCGTGTAAGAACCCTGTGCCTTGCGCTCGTGGCGGGCGGCTTCGCGCTGCCGGCAATGGCGGAGTGCACACCGCCCGTCGCGCCCACCAAGGTGCCCGACGCGACGACGGCCACCGAGGCCGAGATGATCGCGGCGATGCAGACGCTGAAGCGCTACGACACGGACGTGAACACGTACGTGAAGTGCCTCGAGTTCGAGGCCAAGCAGAACCGCCTGTCGAAGGAAGAGCAGGCGCGCCGCCACAACGCGGCGATGGACTCGCTGACGAGCATCGCAGCGAAGTTCAACGAGCAGGTTCGCATCTTCAAGGCGAAAGGCTGATCAGAGCGCGCACCGCCGCGTCGCGCGGGGGTGCGCAGCGGAGTCCCCGACATGAAATTTCTCGGCAGATTGCTTCTCTGGCACAAGTTGCTGCTCGTGGTGGTGGCGCTCCTGGTCCCCTCCGCGCTGCTCGCGGTCTTCTACCTGAAGAGCGCGAACCAGACCGTGCACCAGGCGCAGGCCGAGCTCATCGGGGCCCGCTACACGCGTGCCATCGATGACTTCCTGTACGAAGTCATCCGGCACCGTGCGCTCGCAAACGTGGTTCTGAACGGCGACGCCACGCGCAAGGACGCCGTGCACTCGGCCCAGGCTGCCGCCGACAAGGCCGCCGCCGCGCTCGATGCGGTGGATGCGGAAATCGGCAAGACGCTGGGCGCAAGCGCCGACTGGCAGACCATCAAGTCGGAGTGGAACTCGCTCAAGTCGCGTGCGCTCTCCCTGCCGCCGGATGACAGCCTGGCGCAGCACAACGACATCGTGCGCAAGCTCCTCGACTTCGGCACCGCCGTCTCGATGGCCTCGGGGATGGCGCGCGATCCGGATCAGGTGGCGAGCACGCTCGTGGGGTTGTCCACGGGCCGCATGCCGGAAGCCGTGAACCGCGCCGGTGTGGTGCGCGACCGCGCCACCGCGGGCGTGCTGCGCGGTTACCTGAGCGAAGGCGACCGCGTCACGATCGAGCTCGCCCGGCAGGAGGTGAACTCGCTCCTCGGCCAGATCGACCGGCAGCTCGATTCCATCGAGGACAACTCGGATCAGGTGCGCACGGGCGTTGCCCCCCATTTCCAGCGAGCGCTCGACGCGTTCGCAAGCTACTCCTCGTTCGTCGACCAGAAGCTGCTGAAGGCGACCGAGGTCAACGTCAGCGGCACCGAAATGTATGAAGCCGCATCCAGCTCCATCGAGGCGTTCGTGGCACTGGCCAATGCCTCGTACGACGTGATGCTGGAGGAGATCGAGGCTCGCGCCTCCCGCGAGGCCACGACGCGTAATCTCACGGCTCTGACCATTGCCGTGGTGATCGGCCTTGCGCTCGCGCTCAGCTGGCTCATCACCCGTGCGGTGACGCGGCCGATGTCGCAGGCCATCTCGGTGTTCAGCTCCATCGCCAACGGCCACTACGACAACGCCATCGAGGCGCAGGGTGTGGACGAAGTGGCGCAGGTGCTCCGCGCGCTGGGCGACATGCAGGGCAAGCTGCGTGCGCAGATCGAAACGGAGCGCAAGCAGGCTGAGGAAAACGCGCGGGTGCGCGCAGCGCTCGACAACGTGTCCTCGAACGTGATGGTCGCGGACCAGAACTACAACTTCATCTACATGAACCCGGCCGCCCGCGCGCTGATGAGCGAGGCCGAGAGCGACATCCGCAAGGACCTGCCGCAGTTCAGCGCCGCACATCTGCTCGGCTCGAGCGTGGATGTGCTGTCGAAGAACCCCTCGCAGGACCGGCGCATGCTCATGGACCTGCGCACCGCGCACACCTCGCAGGTGAACCTGGGCCGCCGCACGTTCCGCGTCGTGGCGAACCCGGTTATCGACTCCACCGGCGCCCGCGCAGGCACGGTGTTCGAATGGACCGACCGCACGCAGGAAGTCGCCGTCGAGAGCGAGATGCAGGACATGCTCTCCTCCGTGCTGGCGGGCGATCTCGAAAAGCGCATCTCGCTCGAAGGCAAGGTGGGCTTCTTCGAGGCGATGAGCCGCGGCGTGAACCACCTGGCCGACAACATGGCGGACATCGTCCGTCGCGTGAAGATCGCCGCGAGCGAGGTGTATCGCGGCGCCGAGGAGATCTCGGCCGGCAACGCGAATCTCTCGCAGCGCACGGAGGAACAGTCCTCCTCGCTCGAGGAGACGGCCTCCTCCATGGAGGAGATGACCTCCACGGTGAAGCAGAACGCGGACAACGCGGGTCAGGCGAATCAGCTCGCCACGGCGGCGCGCGATCAGGCCGAGAAAGGCGGCGCGGTCGTCTCGCAGGCGGTGCGCGCAATGGCGGAGATCAACGATGCCTCCCGCCGGATCGCCGACATCATCGGCGTCATCGACGAGATCGCGTTCCAGACGAACCTGCTGGCCCTCA
This sequence comes from Steroidobacteraceae bacterium, assembly GCA_019683695.1. Lineage (GTDB taxonomy): Bacteria > Pseudomonadota > Gammaproteobacteria > Steroidobacterales > Steroidobacteraceae > JADGHX01. Next base: position 34,601 of record JADGHX010000023.1, on the reverse strand, counting down.
ACGCGGCGGTCGAAGCCGCGCGGGCCGGCGAGCAGGGCCGCGGCTTTGCCGTGGTGGCGAGCGAAGTGCGCAACCTTGCCGGGCGCTCGGCCACGGCCGCCAAGGAGATCAAGGACCTCATCCAGGACAGCGTCCGCAAGGTGCAGGATGGCTCACTGCTCGTCACCCAGTCGGGCCAGACGCTCGAGCAGATCGTGGCCTCGGTGAAGAAGGTCTCCGACATCGTGGCCGAGATCGCCGCCGCCTCGCGCGAGCAGTCCTCGGGCATCGAGCAGGTGAACCGCGCGGTCATGCAGATGGACGAGCTGACCCAGCAGAACGCCGCGCTCGTGGAGCAGGCCACCGCCTCCTCGCAGGCCATGGCCGACCAGGCGCGCCAGCTCAACGAGATGATGAGCCGCTACCGCGTGAGCAGCCGCGCCGAGGACACGAAGCCCGCCGCGAAGCCGGCCACCGCCGAGCCCGCCGCGGAGACGGCGCCGGCCGAGAAGGCGCCGGGCGTGATGGTGGAACGGCGCTCCGCGAACCGACCCTGGTCCAAGCGCACCAATGGCGCGGCTGCCGTGCCGCTGCCGGCCGCCACCGCGCGCAAGCAGGTGAGCAACTCGGACACGGACTGGCAGGAATTCTGAAGGTTCGCACCGGGTGGCGTGACGGGTTGCGGCCCGCGCGCCACCCCTGCAGATCAGGTTGAGAGAAGAACACAAAGGGAGGCGGCATCGTGCCCCGGATTCTGACCGTCGATGACTCGGCCGCCATGCGGCAGATGGTGCGGGTCACCCTGACGAGCGCGGGCTACGACGTGGAGCAGGCGAAGGACGGGCGCGAGGCGCTCGACATCGCCAACGCAAGCACCTTCGATCTCGTCATCACGGATGTGAACATGCCGGAGATGGATGGCCTCACTCTCGTGCGGCACCTGCGGGGCATGCCGAGCTATCGGCACACGCCCCTGCTCGTGCTCACCACCGAAGGCAGCGCCGAACGCAAGATGCAGGGGCGCGAAGCGGGTGCCACGGGATGGCTCGTGAAGCCATTCAATCCCGATCGCCTGCTCGCCACGGTGGCCAAGGTCCTGAAATAGTGCAGCTGCAGGGATCGCACACTCGTATCGAACTCCATCCGTGGACACCAGCACCACCTCCATCACGGTCCGCCTGCGTGAGTTCGAATTCGGCGACGAAGACTTCCAGGCTTTGCGCAGGCTGGTCCGCGACGTCACCGGCATCAGTCTCTCCGAGCAGAAGCGCGAGCTCGTTTACGGGCGCCTCGCCCGGCGGCTGCGCGCGCTGAATCTGCGGAGCTTCCGCGAATATCGCGAGCTCCTCGCGCGCGATGAGCACGGCGAGCTGGTGCAGTTCTGCAATGCCATCACCACCAATCTCACGGCGTTCTTCCGCGAGCCGCACCATTTCGAGCATCTGCGCGATGAGGTGCTGCTGCCGATGGTGCAGAACCCGCCTCCGCAGCGGCGCGTTCGCATCTGGTCCGCGGGGTGCTCGACGGGCGAGGAGCCCTACAGCATCGCGATGACCGTGCTCGAGACCATTCCCGAGATCGAGCGCTGGGACATCAAGATCCTCGCCACGGACCTCGATTCCGACGTGGTCGAGAAAGCCCGGCGCGGCATCTACACGGCGGAGCGCCTTCAGGCGCTGAGCGCGGAACGCCGCGAGCGCTTCTTCACGCCGTTCCCCGAGGCCAGGGAGCCCTCGTTCAAGGTGAAACCGGAGCTGGCGCGCCTGCTCACGGTGAAACAGCTGAATCTGATGCACCCGTTCCCGATGCGGGGGCCGCTGGACGTGATCTTCTGCCGCAACGTCGTCATCTATTTCGACAAGGAGACGCAGCGCGACCTCATCGCGCGGATGTCGCGTCTGCAGCGGCCGGGAGACCTCCTCTTCCTGGGCCACTCGGAAACGCTGTTCAAGGTATCCAACGACTATGCGCTGATCGGCCGCACGATCTACCGCAGGAGCTGAACGACGCCATGCCGGAGATCGCACAACGCACGCTGCGCCCCGTACCGCCCCCGGTGGTGCGCGGCTTCGAGCAGATCCAGCGGTTCTGGGAGCCGGACACCCAACGTTGGACGGTAAAGATTCTTCCGGGCGAGTACTACGTGACGCGCAGTGACGAGGCCATCACCACGGTGCTCGGCTCGTGCATCTCCGCGTGCATTCGCGACCCGGTCGCGAAGGTGGGCGGGATGAATCATTTCATGCTGCCGGAGGACACCACCCCGCGGGATGGATCCGCCCGCGGCGCTCCGGTCGTGCTGTCCACGCGGTACGGCTCGCATGCGATGGAAAGCCTCATCAACGATCTGCTGAAGCTCGGCGCCGTGCGCGAGCGCCTGGAGATCAAGGTGTTCGGCGGCGGGCGCGTGCTCGCCGCGATGACGGACATCGGCAAACGCAACATCGACTTCGTGAAGAGCTACCTCAATCTGGAGCGCCTGCCCATCACGGCGCAGGACGTCGGCGGCGATCAGCCGCGCAAGGTCATCTACTTCCCGACCGAAGGCAGGGTGCGCGTGCGAAAGCTCCGGCCCATCGAGATCCGCGGCATCAGCGACCGCGAGAAGCTGTACATGGAGAGCCTGCGTGCCAAGGACGAGGGCGGCGACATCGAGCTCTTCACATGAGCACGCCAGGCAAGCGCATACGCGTTCTCATCGTGGACGACTCGGCGCTCGTGCGGAGCATCCTCACGGATGTGCTCTCGCGCGATCCGGCGATCGAGGTCGTGGGCACCGCGGGGGATGCTCACATCGCGCGGGAGAAGATCAAGAAGCTGAATCCCGACGTGCTGACGCTCGATGTGGAAATGCCCAAGATGGACGGGCTCACCTTCCTCAACAACCTCATGCGGCTGCGGCCCATGCCGGTGGTGATGGTCTCCTCCATGACCGAGCGAGGCGCCGAGGTCACCCTCGATGCGCTCGCCATGGGCGCCGTGGATTTCCTCGCGAAGCCGCGCATCGACGTGGCCGCGAAGCTGCCCGAGTACTGCGATGAGCTGATCGGCAAGATCAAGGCGGCCGCCTGCGCGAGCGTGCGCGCGCTCGACCCGCAGCGGGCCGCGCAGCTGAAACCGAAGATCGCGGCGCCGGCGGCAGCCGGCGGATTGCCCGCGGCGCGCCGGATGCGCACGACGGACCGCATCATCGCCATCGGCGCCTCCACCGGCGGCACCGAGGCGATCAAGCAGGTGCTGTGCGGCCTTCCGGCGGACACGCCGGGCATTCTAATCGCCCAGCACATTCCGAAAGCGTTCAGCACCTCCTTCGCGAAGCGCATGAACGACTGCTGCGCCATGACGGTGTACGAGGCCGAGGATGGGCAGCAGGTGCTGGCCGGGCACGTGTATATCGCTCCGGGCGATCGCCACCTGTATCTCGTTCGGGATGGCGCGCGCTACGTGTGCCGGCTGGATGACGGCGCGCCGGTAAATCGCCACAAGCCTTCGGTGGACGTGCTGTTCAACTCCGTGGCTCGCAGCGCCGGTGAGAACGCCATTGGCGTCATTCTCACGGGCATGGGCAAGGACGGCGCAAAGGGCCTGAAGGAAATGCGCGCCGCAGGCAGCCGCACCGTGGCGCAGGATGAGGCGACGAGCGTCGTGTGGGGCATGCCGGGCGAGGCCGTTGCGATCGGCGCGGCTCAGGACGTCGTGCCGATTCACCAAATGGCCGCGCATGTGCTGGCGCTCGCAGAGGGGATGGACTTCACAAAACAGGCACGCGCGCTTTAGGCATCGCAAACGCCGTGGCAGGCTCAATTTCGGCACGCCGCAGCCGTTAGCGTATGCAGGCGTGCTCACTCGAACCGCGTCAGCCGGCCCACCGAACGCCGGCGTCGCGTGAACATGCCCCAAGTCGAAGGTGAGAAATGGCACAGAACACGGCAACGGCTGAGTCGGCCGGGATCGGGGATCCCGAAGCCTTTGCGTTCGTGCAGGCCCTGGCCGCCGAGCTGTCGACCGGCAAGGTCGATCTGCCCAGCTTCCCGGACATCGCGATGCGAGTCCGCCAGGTGCTGTCGGATGAGAATGTGAAGCCCGAACAGGTGGTGCGCGTGGTGAGCTCCGAGCCGGCGCTCGCCGCCCGCCTGCTGCAGCTTGCGAATTCGGCTGCGCTGAACTTCAGCGGCAAGGTGGTCACGGACCTGCGGACGGCCGTGGCCCGCATGGGCTTCAACATGGTACGCAGCGCGGCAATCGCGTTCGCGATGTCGCAGCTCAAGAAGGTGGATGCGCTCAAGGGCCTCGAGGAGCCGCTCGATGCGCTGTGGTCGCGCAGTGCCGCCGTGGCGGCGATGAGCCACGCGGTCGCGCGGCGCTTCTCGAAGGTGAATCCGGATACGGCGCTGCTCGCCGGCCTGCTTCACGGCATCGGCCAGCTCTACATCCTCACGCGCGCGGCGAAGCATCCGAAGCTGTTCTCGAACGAGGCCGCGTACCACAACATCGTGCGGGACTGGCATTCGAGCATCGCGAAGGCGCTGCTCGAGAACTGGGAGATGGCGGAGGAAATCGTCGAGGCCGTGGGCAACTACGAAGACATCGGCCGCACGCACATCGGGCCCACGGATCTCACGGACGTGCTGACCGTGGGCTACCTGCTCGCCTCCTATCGCGACCATCCGGAAACCATCGAGCTCAACATGGAAGGCGTGGCGGCGTGCGCGCGCATGCAACTCGACCGCCCCGCGTACGACAAGCTGATTCAGGAGTCCGGCGAGGAAATCGCTGCCATGCAGGCGGCGCTCGGACGCTGAAAGAGCGCACGCGCATACGAGAGCCACATGAACACCGCGGCACAAGTTCCTCAAGTTGCGCTCGCCGCGGATGCGTCCTTCGCTTTCGTGCAGGCGCTCGCGACCGAGCTCTCGAGCGGGAAGGTGGAGCTGCCCGGGTTTCCGGACATCGCGCTGCGCGTGCAGCGCGTGCTGGCAGATGAGAATGTGAGCCCGGATCGGGTGGTGAAGGTCATCAGCACCGAGCCGGTGCTGGCTTCGCAAGTGCTGCTGATGGCCAACTCCGTGGCGTTGAACCCGAGCGGGAAGCAGGTTTCCGACCTGCGCACCGCCGTGGCGCGCATCGGGCTCAACACCGTGCGCACGGCGACCATCGCGTTCGCCGTGCGCCAGCTGCGTGCGGCAGCCGAACTGAAGCCTGTTGCCCGGCAGCTCGAGGAGCTCTGGCAGCGGAACGTGCTCATCGCGAGCTTGTGCTACGTGGTGGCCCGGCGCTGCTCGCAGGTGAGCCCGGACACGGCGCTGCTCGCGGGCCTGTTGCTGGGCGTGGGGCGGCTCTACATCCTCACGCGCGCGGTTCGCCACCCTGCTCTCTTTTCCAATCCGTCGACGTATCAGCTGATCGAGCGCGACTGGCATCTCAGCATCGCCACCGCGCTGCTCGAGAACTGGGAAATCAGCCCCGACATCGTGGCCGCCGTGCGCGATTCCGAGGACTATGCGCGCGAGCCGCGCGGCCCGGCGAGCCTCACGGATGTGCTGCTTGCTGCGAACATGATCGCGGTGTTCGCAGGCCAGCCGGACTTCCTCGAAGCGCGCCTGCAAACGGTGAAAGCCGTGGCGAAGCTCGGCCTCACGCGGGCGCTGTGCGAAACGCTCCAGCAGGAATCCGCCCAGGAAATCGCCGCGCTGCGCGAAGCGCTGCGCTGAAGACCGGACGCGCGGCGCGGGAACGGGCGCTCGTTTAAAAGCTGCGTGCCATCAGGCAGGCCGGCTCACGGTCCGATGCCCACCGGCCACGGAGCTCCCGCTCGTGGATGAGATCAATGCCCGCGGACGCTGACCGTCGCGCAAGGTGAACTCCGACGGCTGGCGCCGGACGGACGCCCAATGCCCCAACAGAGCTTCTGCGGATACGCCCGACGCGAAGCCGCGGCCCCCAACATCGCTGTGCTACGCGGAGCGCCGCGCCGGCAGCGGCTTGAACAGGATCTGCACATCCCGCCCCACGGCACGCGCGGCTTTGATGAGCGTGTCGAGCTGTATGGTCACGTAATCCGGATCCAGCACGCGATCGAGCTGCGACCGGCTCGTTCCCATGCGGCGGGCCATCTCCGGTTTCGAAATGCGTTCGCGCGCCATGCCTTCCCGCAGCAGCTCGGCGATGACACGCTTCACGGCGGCCGCCTGGGTGGCCTCGTAGACGCCTTCCTCACGGAGGAAGTTATCGAACGAGGACCCGCGATGTTTGTTCGTGCTCATTCTTCCACTCGGTCCAGCGGCGCGCCGCGAGGTCGAGGTCTTCGGCCGGCGTTGCGCGCGTTTTCTTGATGAAACCATGTAGCAGCACAATCTCCTCGCCCGCGACTGCGAACAGCACGCGGGCGATGCGGTTCTCCAGCCGGCTGCGCACTTCCCAGATGCCGTCTCGCAAGTGATCGACATGCGGGCGGCCGATGGGCCAGCGGTACTGCACGTAAGCAATGTCTTCGCCGATGGCGTGCCGCTCGTTCGGGGGCAGTGATCGCAGCCATTCCCGAACGGGCTCCCGCCCGGAGGCGGTGCGGAAGAGCACGGCCGTCAGCTTGCGCAACCTCAGCATGGTCAATGTACCGCATACGGTACTTCCGATCAATGGTGCGCGCAGCTTGCGCGCCCAGGTCGAGCGGGGCGACGCCCATTTCTGTTGGGATAGTCCGGAAATGCGGCGGGCGTGCTGAGCACACGTGCTTCGCTTGCTCAAGGGCGGGCTGGTGCCCTTTCAACGGGCGTGCCGCGTGTGGCGGAAACAAGCGCGAGCGGCGGGCAAGGTTCGCGCCCGTGGGCAGTCTCGTGTTGGAATGCGAGCACGGGCAGGGTTGGCCGGCGCTCAATTCGTCGCCGCGAGTCGCTGAACGCTTTCGAGCCTTCAGGCTTCGGCTGCGAGAACGCGGCCTGTTTGCGTGGACGCGTAGGCGCCTTTGGGGCCATAGGTGGCCGGGCGTTCGCCGCCCTGGCCGGTGAGCGTGGCGAGAAGGGTTTCCACGCGTTTCATGCGCGCGAACACGAGCGCGCCATTTCGGTCGTTCAGCTCGCGACAGCGCATGGCTCGCTGCGCACACTCGGCCCAGCGTGCTTTCAGCGTGCCGGCCGAATCACACCACGCCAGCAGCGCCTCGAGACCGGCCACATCCGCCGATCTGCCATGCATGGTGCAGAGATTGCGCCGCTCCTCCTCGATGCGGAGCAGCCGGCCCATGGTGTCCTGGCGCCGTTGCATGGCCCTGTCGAGCGCCTCGACATCGTTCGAGACGAGCAGCGAGTGCTCGTGCTCGAGCAGCCCGGCCAGCTCGTCGAGAGCGGAGGTTTCCTGGGAAATGAGTGCCGCAAGGCTCTCGCGGCAGAGGCTCGAATCCACGCCTAGCGCTCGGTTTCACCCAGAGGAGCGAGCGCCTGCTCCAGCTGCACGAGCTGGTCCGCGATGCGCTCCGGCACGATCTCGTAGCGGCCCTGCGCGAGGGCGGCGCTGATCTCGGCCACCCGGGCCTCGTCCACCGCCGGCATGTCCTTCACAACGCGCTCCAGCTCGGCGAGCTGCCGGGCCGTGCCCGTGATGTGCACACCATCCGCCGCCGGCTGCGCGGGACGCGGTCCCGTCGTGGCATCGCGCGCGCGCTCGAGCGCGCGCCCGGCGCCCAGCGGGCCGGTTCGAGTGTCGAACCCGTTGATTTTACTGGCCACGTCCGGTCTCCTCGGTCCTGTGCTCGGTGTATCGACCTGCATGGGGAAAACTTTAGGGTGTGATTCGAATCACGTCGGCGGATTCGACGACGCCTTCGACGATGCGTCGGGATGACAGATTCTGGACCTTCACCCGCCCGGCCGCCGGCGCATCGTTCATGGCAAGCCCTGTGGCGCGAACCTCGATGACTCCGCTGGCCGCGAGCAGCGTCACGCGCTGGCCACGCCGGACGATCATATCGTCCATCATGACTTCAGCCGTCAAGGCCGCGCCCGGCCCGAGCGGTCGCCTGAGCGTTCGGCCGGACAACTCCGACACGTGTGTCAAATAACTGTCGCCCGGGCCCGCCACGACTCGCGTTTGCAGCTCCACGTCCGCCGCCGTGAGCCGTGCGCCGCGACCCGCCGCCCGGCGCAGCACGAGAACCGGGATCTGGGTCTCGATCGTCACGGGCACGTAGACGGTCCACGTGGACCCGGACGGGCAGCTCACGGCCACCGTCATGCGTGCCCGGAAAGTGGCGCCTGCAGGCAGTTTCGCCTTCAGCGCCGACTCGCATGGCGCAAGGCGCAGCCGCGGATCCAGCGCGCCCACAATCGCGCGCACTGTGCCTCGCGACGGCCCGGGCACCTTTTCCAGCACGAAGCGTTCAGCCGCAGAACGAATGGTCTCGAGCGGTTGAATCGCTTGTGCCTGGGCGTGTGCCGCCGCGAACGGTGCAAGCCCACCCAGCAGCACCCAACGCAACGCGCGACGGAATCCCGACACTCGACTCATACTGCGGGGAACTGTTGCAAGCACCGGGCCAATGCAACAGCCAGCGCTCCGCAGTCGGCTCATTCTTAAATGAGATGCGGTCACGCGCCGAGTGCCTCTCGCACACGCCGTTGGCGATGTCTCGTGTGAGCAGCGAGTTTCGTGTGGTGATCGTCTAAAGTCGGAATCGCCGCAGCCGATACATCACGAGCAGCGACGCGTATAGCGGCGGCTCCCCTCCCCTTCGCGCCCGGTGCAGCGGCAAACGTTTGCCGCATCGCTTGACGCTCGTCACGGTTTCATCCGCAAATCCCCGCACACATCGCGCAGACGCACCGGATTTCCGGACTGGCATACGTATTGCTTTCGTTCCGTCAGGTCATTTTTCTGGCGGGCACGAAATGCCGATCAACCTGGATGCGTATCTGGGCGTACACGCCGAGGCACTGAAGATTCGCGGTCAGCGAACGGAAGTGCTCGCGCGCAACCTCGCGAATGCCGATACGCCTGGCTACAAGGCACGCGACATCGATTTCCGCGAAGCACTTGCACAGGCGGGTGCCGGGCAGACAGACGTCGGCTTGCGCGCCACCAACGCGCACCACTTCAGCACCGCCGATGCGAGCGGCGAAACCGCCGCACATCTGAAGTATCGCGTGCCTCTTGCGCCCTCGCTCGACGGCAACACCGTCGACGTGCAGATGGAACAGGCCGCTTTCGCGGAAAACGCGGTGCGCTTCCAGGCGACGCTCACTTTCCTGTCCGCGCGCTTTCGCGGACTGCTCACCGCCATCACGGGCCAGTAACGCCACGGGCCGACAGCGTAGCGGAGAACCCCTATGTCCTCATTCAAGGTCTTCGATATCGCCGGATCGGGGCTGTCTGCCCAATCCGTGCGCCTGAACACCGTCGCGAGCAACCTCGCGAATGCCGACAGCGTCAGCGGCGACCCCGCTACCGTGTATCGCGCGCGCCATCCGGTGTTCGAAGCCGTGCGCGCACAGCTGGGCGCACAGCCACAAGACGGAAATGCCGCCGTGCGCGTGAAGGGCATCGTCGAGAGCACCGCCGAGCCCACCGCGCGCTACGAGCCGGGCAATCCGCTCGCCAACGAGGAAGGCTATGTGTACGCGCCGAACGTGAACGTAATCGAGGAACTGGTGGACATGATCTCCGCCTCGCGCGCGTATCAGAACAACGTGGAAGTGATGAACACGTCCAAGGAGCTGATGCTCGCTACCCTGAAGCTGGGCCAGTAACGCCATGACGACCGTGAATCCGGCCGCCGATGCCTACGCCTTTCTGAACGGCTCGAAGGGAGCCGATGCGACGGGCTCGAGCCAGGAGCTCGGCCAGAACGAGTTCCTGCGCCTGATGATCGCGCAACTGCGCAACCAGGATCCCTTCAAGCCAACGGATCCCACGCAGTTCCTGAGCCAGCTTGCCCAGTTCAGTCAGGTGACCAGCATGCAGAACGTGCAGAGCTCCATCGAGACGCTCGCCGACTCACTGCGCTCCACACAGGTACTGAACGGCACTTCGCTCGTCGGGCACGACGTGCTCGCACCGGCCACCCGCAACACGATCGAAGCGGGCGCCCAGGTGAAAGGCGCCGCGGAGGTGCCGAAAGGCGCCAGTACCGTTGACGTGGTCGTGCGGGATTCCGCCGGCGCACTGGTTCGCCGCTTCAGCATGCCCACCGGCTCCGGCCTGCAGGAATTCACGTGGGACGGCCTCGATGCTCAGGGGAACGCCGTGCCGGCCGGCACGTACGATTTCGAGATCATCGCCAACGTCGGCGGCGAGAGCATCGCGCTCGACCCGATGATCACGACCCGCGTCTCGAGCGTCACCATCGACCCCTCGAGCGGGTCGCTCACACTGAATACGAGCACGGGCGCGGTGCCGATCACCGACGTGCGCCGCGTCCTGTAGCCCTCGCTCATCTTCCAGGAGAACCTTCATGCCATTTCGCCTTGCGCTCTCGGGTCTCAACGCCGCCTCCACCGATCTCACGGTGACGGCCAACAACGTGGCCAACGTCGCCACCACGGGCTTCAAGGCCTCGCGCGCGGAATTCGCAGACCTGTTCGCGGCCACGCAGCTCGGCGTCAGCGCCACCGCCATCGGCAATGGCGTGCGGGTGTCGAACGTGACCCAGCAGTTTTCCCAGGGCAACATCGATTTCACTGACAACAGCCTCGACCTGGCCATCAGCGGCAACGGCTTCTTCGTGCTGAGCGATGGCGGCGCGCTGAGCTACACGCGCGCCGGCGCGTTCCAGGTGAACAACGAGGGCTATGTGGTGAACGCCAAGGGCCAGCGGCTGCAGGTGTATGCGCCGCTCCCGAACGGCGGGTTCAACACGGGCGGCCTGAGCGATCTCAATATCACGACGAGCATCAGCGCACCGCAGGCGACATCGAACGTGGGTGTGGTGCTCAACCTGCCTGCGAATGCACAGCCTGTCACGACGCCGACCTTCGATCCGGCGGACCAGACGAGCTACACGAACACCACCTCGCTCACCATCTACGATTCTCTCGGTGCGGCACACACCGCTTCGCTGTACTTCATCAAGGGCGCGGCCGACAACGAGTGGACCACACGCCTCTATGTGGATGGCGCGCCCGTCGGCGGTGCGGAGCCGCTGAACTACGACTCCTCCGGCAATCTCGTGACGCCTCCGACGGGTCGCATCACGTTCCCCCCGTATACGCCGCTTACCGGTGCCGAGGATCTGAACCTGACGTTCGATTTCCGCGAGACAACTCAATTCGGGCAGACCTTCACGGTGAGCGCCACGCGCCCCGACGGCTATACGACGGGCCGGCTGATCGGCATCGACATCGACTCGAGCGGCGTCGTGCAGGCGCGCTTCACCAACGGCGAGTCCGAGGCGCTCGGGCAGATCGCCCTTGCGAACTTCGCCAATCCGCAAGGCCTGCAGCAGCTCGGTGACACCTCCTGGGCGGAGACCTTCGCGTCCGGTCAGGCGCTGCCGGGCCAGGCCGGCGCATCCGGCTTCGGTGTGATCCAGGCCGGGGCGCTCGAAGCCTCGAACGTCGACATCACCGAGCAGCTCGTGAACATGATCACCGCGCAGCGCAACTTCCAGGCCAACGCGCAGATGATCTCCACGGCGGACTCGATCACGCAGACGATCATCAACATCCGGTAACCGGCCCGGCCGCTTTTTGCCCTGACATGAACCCCGCGAGGCCCTGAATGGACAAGCTGCTGTACGTTGCCATGTCCGGCGCGAAGGAGACCCTGCGCGCGCAGGCGGTGAACAATCACAACCTGGCCAACGCGAGCACCACGGGGTTCCGCGCCGAGCTGTCGGCATTCCAGACGCGTGAAGTCGTTGGTTCCGGATTCGCCTCGCGCGCGTATGCGACGAATGGATCTACGGGGTGGGACAACACCGCGGGCGCGCAGATGTCCACGGGCCGGGATCTCGACATCGCCATCCAGGGCGATGGCTTTATCGCGGTACAGGGCCGAGACGGGCGTGAGGCCTACACGCGCGCGGGCGACCTGCGCGTGGACCCTAACGGGATGCTCCTCACCGGCACCGGCCTTCCGGTGATGAGTGATGGCGCACCCGTGAGCATTCCGCCGAACAGCTCCGTGAGCATCGCGCCGGACGGCACGATCTCCGTCGTTCCGCTCGGGCAGGGGCCCGAGACCACCGCGACGGTCGGTCGCATCAAGCTCGTGAACCCGCCGCCGGACGCGCTGGAGCGCAGCGCCGACGGTTTGTTCCGCATGCGGGACGGAACGGATGCTCCGGCGGACGCGAGCGTGCGCATCGCCTCCGGCGTGCTCGAATCGAGCAACGTGAACGCCTCCGAAGCGCTCGTGAACATGATCGAGCTGGCCCGCCGCTTCGAGCTGCAGGTCAAGGCGATCCGCACCGCCGAGGAAAACGGCGACGCCTCCGCACAGCTCCTGCGCCTCACCTGATCGTCCCGTACGACGCCGAACATCTTTCAAGGAAACCTGCCATGAACTCAGCACTCTGGGCCGCCAAGACCGGACTCGACGCGCAGCAGACGCGCATGACCGTCACGTCCAACAACCTGGCGAACGTCGCCACCACCGGCTTTAAGAAGAGCCGTGCGGTATTCGAGGACCTGCTGTACCAGAACGTACGTCAGGCCGGCGGCGCCACCTCGCAGGACACGCTCTCTCCCACCGGACTGTCGCTCGGCACCGGCGTACGCGTCGTCGCAACGGAAAAGACCTACACGCAGGGCAACCTGCTCACCACCGGTAACGCACTCGACGTCGCGATCCAGGGCCGCGGCTTTTTCCAGATCCAGCTGCCGGACGGCACGCTCGCGTACACGCGCGATGGCAGCTTCAAGACCAATGCACAGGGCGAGCTCGTCACCTCGAGCGGGTACCGCGTGCAGCCCGGCATCAACATTCCGGACGGCGCGCAGAGCATCACGATCGGCAGCGACGGCGTGGTGAGCGCGCTCATGCCGGGTGAAACTGCCCCCACCCAGATCGGCACGCTGCAAACGGTGGACTTCGTGAACCCCGCCGGCCTGGAAGCGCGTGGCGAGAACCTGTTGCTCGAGACGGCCTCCAGCGGCCCGGCGCAGCCCGGCACACCCGGCCTCAACGGCCTCGGCACGCTGGCGCAGGGCGCGCTCGAGAGCTCGAACGTGAACGTCGTGGAGGAGCTGGTGAACATGATCGAAACCCAGCGCGCCTACGAGATGAACTCGAAGGCGATCTCCACGACCGACCAGATGCTCCAGTACGCCACGAACAACATGTAGGCCGCACCGCCGTGAAATCCCTGCGAGACACACTCATCCGACCGACGCTGGCACTCGGCGTGCTCGTGCTCGCCGCCTGCGCGGCGCAGGAGCCCATCGACGAGGTGCCGGAGTGGCCCGAGCCCATCGTGCCTCAGGCCAACAACGGCGCCATTTACCAGGCAGGCTACGACGTGGCGCTGTTCGAGAACGCCACCGCGCGCCGCGTGGGCGACATCGTCACCATCCGGCTCGTCGAGGCGACGAACGCGTCCAAGAGCTCGAGCACGACGACGTCGAAGTCCACGTCGATCGATCTGCCCGGGCCGACGATTGCGGGCCGCCCGGTGACGGTGCACGGCACGGAGATCCTCAACAACTCGGTCGACAACCAGACGACGTTCGACGGCTCCGGCGACAGCAAGCAGAGCAATCGGCTCACGGGCGAGATCACGGCGGTCGTGGTGAAGCGCCTCGCGAACGGCAATCTGCTCGTGCGCGGGCAGAAGTGGATCGGGATCAATCAGGGCCGTGAGTTCATCCGCATCCAGGGCGTGATCCGGCCGATCGACATCCTGCCGGACAACTCCATCGCCTCCACGAAGGTGGCGAACGCGTCGATCTCGTACGGCGGCAAGGGCGCGCTCGCCGACGCGAACACCCAGAGCTGGCTCGCCCGCTTCTTCAACTCGCCCTGGATGCCCTTCTGAGAGTGTCTGGCATGAGACTGAACCTCATTCCTTCTGCGCTGGTGGTGCTCGCAACGCTCCTCGGAGCGGCCGGGCCGGCGCGCGCCGAGCGCGTGAAAGACCTCGCCTCCGTCGCAGGCGTGCGCACCAACCAGCTCATCGGCTACGGCCTCGTCGTGGGCCTCGATGGCACGGGCGACCAGACGAGCCAGGCGCCCTTCACCATTCAGAGCATCCGCAACATGCTCGCGAAGTTCGGCGTGACCATTCCGCCGAACGTCAACCCGCAGCTGAAGAACGTGGCCGCCGTCGTCGTGCACGCGGAGCTGCCGCCCTTCGCCAAGCCGGGCCAGACGATCGATGTCACCGTGTCGTCCATTGGCAATGCCGGCAGTCTGCGCGGCGGCAGTCTCCTCATGACGCCGCTGCGCGGGATCGATGGCGAGGTGTATGCGATCGCGCAGGGAAGCATGGTGGTGAGCGGATTCGGCGCGAACGGCAAGGATGGCTCGCGCATCTCCCTCAACGTGCCGAGCAGCGGGCGCATTCCGAACGGTGCGACCGTGGAACGCGAGGTGCCCACGAATTTCGCCACGATGCCGAACGTGATCCTGAACCTGCACACGCCGGACTTCACCACCGCCGCGCGCCTCGCCGAGGGCATCAACAAGATGCTCGGTGATGGCACCGCCGAAGCGCTCGATGCCGTCTCCGTGCGTGTGGCGGCGCCGGTGGAGACCAATCAGCGCATCGCCTATGTCTCGACGCTCGAATCCATCGAGATCGAGCCCGGGGAAGCGCCGGCGCGCGTCATCGTGAACTCCCGCACCGGCACCGTCGTCATCGGCTCTCACGTGCGCGTCTCCGCGGCCGCCGTGTCCCACGGCTCGCTCTCGGTGACCATCACGGAGCGGCTGGATGTGAGCCAGCCGGGCGCGTTCAGCCGCGGCGAAACGGTCGTGACGCCGCGCTCGACCATAGAAGTGACGCAGCCGGACGCGCGCATGTTCGTGTTCAACCCGGGCGTGGATCTCGATGAGATCGTGCGCGCGGTGAACCAGGTGGGCGCCGCGCCGGGCGATCTGGTGGCCATTCTCGAAGCGCTCAAGGAAGCGGGCGCGTTGCGCGCCGAGCTGATCGTGATATGACCGCGCCCGTCGCCGATGCCAGCCTGTATGCGGATCTGAGCGGGCTCGCCGCGCTCAAGCGCGAGGCCCGTGCCGCCGACTCCAACGCGCTGCGCGAGGTGGCGCGTCAGTTCGAGAGCATCTTCGCGAAGATGATGCTCTCGAGCATGCGCACGGCCAGCTTCGGCGACCCGCTGCTCGGCAGCGACCAGCACGACTTCTACCAGAGCCTGCTCGACGATCAGCTCTCACTGGAGCTGACAAAGGGCCGCGGGCTCGGGCTCGCCGATCTGCTCGTGCAACAGCTCACGCGATCCGGGCTGGTGGCGGGCAGCGAGACTGCGCAGACGGAAGGCGCGCAATCGCCTGCCGGGAGCGCACGCGGTGCTTCCACGACGAGCCAAGTCACCCGCGCTTCGACAACTGCCGTCGCCGACACGCGCGAGTCGTTTGTTCGCGAGCTGTGGCCGTGCGCGCAGGAAGCGGCGCGCGAGCTTGGCGTGGACCCCAGACATCTGCTCGCCCAAGCGGCTCTCGAAACCGGCTGGGGACAGCACGTGCCGTGTGATGCGCAGGGCAAGCCGAGCTTCAATCTCTTCGGCATCAAGGCGGGTGAGCGCTGGACGGGAGCAACCGTCACCGTGCCGACTGTCGAGTTCGAAGGCGGCTTTCCTGTTCGACGGCACGAGCGCTTCCGGGCCTACGATTCGATCGAGCACAGCTTCCGCGATTATGTCGCCCTGCTGCGCGAGAACCCGCGCTATGCGGAGGCGCTGAACACCGGCAGCGACACGAAGGCGTTTGCCGACGCGCTCCAGCGCGGCGGCTACGCAACCGATCCGGCCTATGCGCAGAAGGTCGCGGCGATTGCACAGAATCTGTCCGAGTCCTTTACCGCACTCAAGTCTGACGACGAGCGGCCGATCTCCCCGAAGCTCGGCACGCTCTAAAGGCGCCCCATGTCCAATTTCTTCTCGACAGGCATCTCAGGGCTTCTCGCCTTCCAGCGTGCGATCGACACGATCAGTCACAACATCGCGAACGTCGGAACCGAGGGATACAGCCGCCAGCGCACGGAGTTCATGACGCGCACGCCGACCCCCTTTGCGAACGGCTGGGTTGGCAATGGCGTGGATGTCAGCACGACACGGCGCGTGTACGACGACCTCATTGCGAGCCAGGTGCGTTCGTCGTCCAGCACGTTCTCGAGCATGGATACGTTCGCCACCTACATGGAGCGGCTGAACAATCTCTTCGCGGACACGAACACGGGCCTCACGACCACGCTGCAGAAGTTCGTCAACGCCCTGCAGGACGTGGCGAACAGCCCGTCTTCGATCCCGGCTCGGCAGGTGCTCCTGAGCGAGGCACGCGGGCTTGCGGAACGGCTGCGCTCCTACGACGCCCAGCTCGCATCGTATGACCGCCAGATCGAATCGCAGCTCGAGAGCGAAGCGCGGGAGATCTCGACCCTGGCGGACGGCATCGCGCAGCTCAACGTGCAGATCTCGGCCTCGTACGCCTTGTATGCGCAGCCGCCCAACGATCTGCTCGATCAGCGTGACCGCCTCATCGACGAGCTCAGCACGCACATCGACGTGAGCACGGTTCCGCAAAGCGACGGCACGGTGAACGTGTTCATCGGCACCGGTCAATCACTGGTGGTGGGCGGCAAGGCCTCGGACATGGTCACCCTCACAGACCCGTACGATGCCGGCCGGCATCGCATGGGGCTCAAGCTCGAGGGCGGCAACGCCGCGGACATCACCAGCTCCCTCACCGGTGGCAGCCTGGGCGGCGCGCTCGAGTTTCGCGACCAGGTGCTCGACCCCGCACGCAACGCGCTCGGCCGGATCAGCGTGGCGCTCCAGAGCGTGGTGAACGAGCAGCACGCGGCGGGAATGGACCTGAGTGGTGAGCCTGGTGGGGCATTCTTCGATATCGGCGAAGTGGAGGTGCTGAACCACGCCAGCAACACCGGCAATGCGACTTTCGAAATCACGCGCACCGATACCGGCGCGATCACCGAGAGCGACTACTACCTCGAAAAGACCGCAACGGGATGGTCTCTTCGGCGCGATAGCGACAATGCGATGGTGCCGCTATCGGGCACCGGCACGGCAGCTGATCCCCTCACCGCCGATGGGCTCTCCATCGTCGTGAGCAATACTGCCAATACGGGTGATCGATTCCTGATTCGTCCGACACGCGCCGCCACCAGCGGCTTCGAGGTGGTGATCAGCGATCCAGGGAAGGTCGCCGCCGCGGCGCCGATCCGCACCGCTGCCGCATCGACCAATACCGGCACCGGCACCATCTCCGCCGGCAAGGTCGTTCAGGCGGACCATCCGCAGCTGCGCAGCAGCGTGACGATCGAGTTCATCGACGCGAACACGTACTCCATCAACGGTTCGGGCGCTTATCCCTACACGAGCGGCGAGCCGATCGTTTACAACGGCTGGCAGGTCGAGATCTCCGGGGCTCCCGCAGCGGGCGACACATTCACCGTCAGCGAAAACACGGGCGGCGCGGGCGACAACCGCAACGCACTCGCGTTGGTGCAGTCGCTGAGCAGCAAGGTGCTCGACAATGGCACTGCGTCGATCAATGACGCGACAACCCGGCTGGTCGGCAACATCGGTGTGACCACGCGCCAGATCCAGGCGAGCCGCGACGCGCAGGAGGTCATCCATCAGGAGAGCGTGGACGCGCGTAATGCCGTATCCGGCGTGAATCTCGACGAGGAAGCGGCAAACCTGTTGCGCTTCCAACAGGCCTACCAGGCTGCGGCGCAACTCATCAACGTGGCGAACAGCCTGTTCGATTCTCTGCTGGCGGCCACCAGCAGGAGGTAGCTTTGAGAATCTCGACGTCCGCCATCCATGCGAGCGCCGTCGCGCTGATCAACGACCGCCTCGCGGAACTGACGAAAACCCAGAACCAGCTTTCCACCGGCAAGCGCATTCTGACGCCGGCGGACGATCCTACGGCCGCCGTGCAGGCGCTGGAGCTGGATCGCGCGCTTCAGGAATCGAAGCAGTACGAGCGGAATGCGAACGCCGCCACCACGCGCCTTTCATTCGAGGAGCAGGCGCTGGCCGATGCAACGAGTCTGCTCGATCGCATCCGCGTGCTCACGATCCAGGCGAACAGCGGCGCGATGGACGAAACCGCACGCAACTCCATCGCCACGGAAATCCGCACCCGTCTGGGCGAGCTCGTGGACATTGCGAATCGCCGGGACGCGAACGGCGAATACCTCTTTGCGGGCTATGCCACGCTGACCCAGCCGTTCTCCGTGTCCGGCACCAGCGTGACGTACGCGGGCGATCAGGGCGTGCGCATGCTGAAGACGAGCGAGACGCAAACGGTTGCCGACGGGCATCCCGGCTCGTACGTCTTCATGGACATCCCCCAGGGCAACGGCTCGTTCTACACCACCGCTTCGAACACGAACACCGGCACGGGCGTGATCGATACGGGCACTGTGCTCAACGGCACGTGGATCGAGGACAACTACACCATTCGGTTCACGAGCCCGATCACGTACGACATTCTCGATGGCACAAACACGGTGATCTCCTCGGGCACCTATTCGGGAACGAACGGCACGATCACCTTCAATGGGGTGCAGGTCAATCTCACGGGCGAGCCCGCGGCCGGCGACACTTTCACCGTGTCGCCCAGCGGGCGTGAGGACATCTTCACGACGATTTCCAGGCTGCTCACGACACTCGGGCGCCCCGACACTTCGGATGCGCAGAATGCGCTCGTCGCCACCGAGCTCGGCGCCACGCTTTCGCAGCTCGACCGCGCGCTCGAGCATCTCAGCAGCGTGCGCTCCGAAGTGGGCGGACGGCTTTCGGTGCTGGAAAGTGCCGCCGAAGCGCGCGCGGACCGTGAGCTCGACATGCAGACGACGTTGTCCGGTCTTCGCGACCTCGATTTTGCGGAAGCCATCTCACGCCTGAATATGCAGCTCACGGGGCTGCAGGCCGCACAGCAGTCGTACGCGCAGGTCACCCAGCTGTCGCTGTTCAATTACCTGCGATGAAACGTGATGCGCGTCATGTTTCCCTCGCTGCAGGCGCTCAAGTTCCGCTCGGCCGGACCGATACAGGGCACAGACGACGGGCGGCCCCAAGGTGGGGCACCCGCTGGAATGCCTAGGGCTCCGGACGAACCCCGGGGTCAGGTGAAAACTGAGGAGTTTGTCTAATGCCCCAAGTGATCAACACAAACGTGATGTCGCTGAACGCTCAGCGGAACCTCACGACGTCAGGCAGCCAGCTTGCCACGGCTCTGCAGCGCCTGTCGTCCGGTCTGCGCATCAACAGCGCGAAGGACGACGCGGCGGGTCTCGCGATCTCCGATCGCATGACCACGCAGATCACCGGCCTCAACCAGGCGGTCCGCAACGCCAACGACGGTATCTCGCTCGCGCAGACGACCGAAGGCGCCCTGCAGGAGGTGACGAACAACCTGCAGCGCATTCGTGAGCTGGCCGTGCAGTCGGCCAACGCGACGAACTCCGACAGCGACCGCGACGCGCTCGATCAGGAAGTGCAGCAGCGCCTCCAGGAGATCAACCGCATCGCCGCGCAGACCTCGTTCAACGGCCGCAAGGTGCTCGACGGCTCTTTCGGCAGCGCGACGTTCCAGGTCGGCGCCAACGTCGGCGAGACCATCGGCATCGAGCTCAATACCAGCATGAAGCTGGACTCGATCGGCGAGCTCGCGACCACGGCTTCGGCGGACCTGGATGCCCTGTTCGGCAACCCGAACGGCTTCGCCCTCAGCGCCGGTCAGCTCACCGTGACCTACGGCAGCGGCACTACTGAGAACGTGGCTGCTGGCACGTACACCAGCGCGCAGCAGCTGGCTGACGCCATCAACGCTGCAGCCACGGCTTCCAACGGCGGCACCGCCGTCACGATTGCGACCGTGAATGCGAGCGGCGAGCTCGACATCGCTGCGGGCGCGTCCGAAGCGGTGGCCTTCGGTGGTGCGGCGGAGACGACCCTCGGCTTGTCGGACGTCGCTGCCGGCGGCACCGGGAACAGCACCAACGTTGCCGCGTCAGTGGGCGCGGTGGAATTCGAGCTGAATACGGGTGAGTTCACGATCGCCGTGGGCGACGGTGAGGCTGTGGACCTCGCTGGCACGTACACGAGTGCGGCTGACCTGGCCAAGGCGATCAACGAGTCGGTCGACGGCGCCTACGCCTACGCGGACAAGAATGGCCTGCTGCACGTCTCCTCGCTGAAAGCGCTGACCATCGACGGCACGCTGGCCGGAACGGCCGTGTCGAGCGGCGGTCTGGGCTTCGCCACGACCGGCACCGCGATCCAGGCCAGCGGCTCGCTGGAATCCGCGGCGGTGAACGTGCTGACCACGGAAGCTGCGAACGAGACGATTCAGCGCATCGATGCCGCGCTGACGTCCGTGAGCACGTTCCGCAGCACGCTCGGCGCTATCCAGAACCGCTTCCAGTCGACGATCAACAGCCTGCAGGCCGTTGGCGAGAACCTCTCCGCTTCTCGCAGCCGCATCCTGGATGCGGACTTCGCGGCCGAGACCGCTGCCATGACCCGCGCCCAGATCCTCCAGCAGGCGGGCACGGCGATGGTGGCTCAGGCCAACGCGGTTCCGCAGAACGTGCTCTCGCTCCTGCGGTAATCGCAATGAGGTAGGGATTGATAGAGCTCATCCGGGCTTTGTCCGAGCAGATGGCGACGGCGACCCCGTCGCCATCTGCCGTTTCTTTGGAGCGCGCCGCCGCCCGAAGCGCGACGGCCGCTCATCCCACCTCTTCTAATGACGACTCTGCGAACGCGGAGCGCGTCGAACACCCGGAAAACCTGCGAGCCACGCTGCAGGCCGTGGCCGCACAAATCGAGTCTTACCTGAAGAGCATCGGCCGCGAGCTCTTGTTCACCGTGGACGAGGAGACGAACCGCACCGTCGTCACGGTGCGCGATCCCGTGAGCGGCGAGACGATTCGCCAGATTCCCAGCGAGGAGCTGCTGCGCATCGCGCGCGCACTCGGCGCACAGCAACACTCACTCATCGATCTGCAGATCTGAAAGACATTCCATGGCTGGCTTGCAGGCTTCCGGTCTCGGTTCCGGACTCGACATCAACTCGCTGGTCTCGCAACTCGTTGCGGCCGAGCGCGCGCCGTACGAAACGCAGATCACGCGGCGCGAATCGAAGGCCACGCTGGAGCTCTCCGCCCTCTCGCAGCTGAAGGGTGCGCTCTCGTCGTTCAAGAATGCGGTGGATCCGCTGAAATCCGAAGGCGCCTTCAGCCCGCGCACGGCCACGTCCGGCGACACGGATATCTTCACGGCGAGCGCCCAGGGAAGCGCCGCCGTCGGCAGCTACGACATCGAGGTGGTGCAGCTCGCGAAGGCGCATCAGATCGCATCAGCCGCCTACTCCGGCGGGAGTTCCACCGAGATTGGCGCGGGCACGCTGTCCATTACGTTCGCCGGCACGACGTTCGATGTCGAGATCAAGCCCGACGCCACCACCCTGGCGGACATTCGCGACGCCATCAACAGCGCGCCGGAAAACAACGGCGTGCAGGCCACGCTTCTCAATGAGGTGGGCGGCACGCGACTCGTGCTCACCTCTTCGAAGACGGGTGCCGCCAACACGATACAGGTGAGCGCCAGCGGCGATGGCGGGCTGCTGCAGCTGGTGAACGCCACGCAGATGTCCACGGTGCAAGAGGCGCAGGACGCGCACATCCGCATCGGGACGTTCGACCACTACAGCAGCACGAACACGGTCGACAAGGCGATCGATGGCGTCACGCTCACTCTCAAGGCCGAATCCGAAGGCCCCGTGTCGCTCGAGATTTCCCAGGACACGGCGCTGCTGAAGCAGCGGATCAACTCGTTCGTCACCGCCTACAACTCGTTGCAGTCCACGATCACGAAGCTGCGCGGCTACGATGCGGCCACGAAAACTGCGGGGCCTCTGCTCGGCGACGCGCTCGTGCGCGGCATCGAAGCCCAGCTCCGCTCGGATCTCTCGGACCCGGTCAGCGGCCTCGCGGGGCCGTACACCACGCTGAGCGCGATCGGCATCACCAAACAGGTCGATGGAACGCTCAAGCTCGATGAGGCGAAGCTGGACCAGGTGCTGTCCGAGAACAGCAGCGCCGTCGCACGCATCTTCGGCTCCGAGAACGGCGTGGCGGCGCGGCTCTCGAGCCACATCGAGGACCAGCTCAAAGCCGACGCGGCGCTCGATACGCGCAACAAGGCGATACAGAAGACACTCGACACGATCGAGGCCGACAAGGAAACGCTCGATGCGCGCATGGCGACCGTCGAAAACCGCTATCGCCAGCAGTTCACGCAGCTCGACATCCTGCTCGCGCGGCTGCAGACGACTTCGAGCTACCTCGGCACGCAGCTCCAGAGCCTGCAGAACCTGGCCAACGGCGGCAGTTAAGGCTGCTGGCCCGCGGCTCAGCCGACGAACTTTCGCGCGTTCCGGAAGAGACGCATCCAGCCGCTCCACTCGCCCGCGTCATCCGGGCGCCACGAGTTCTGCACGTATCGGGTGGTTCGCTCGGGGTGCGGCATCATGATGGTGACGCGTCCATCCGTGTTGGTGAAGCACGTCATGGCGCCGGGCGAGCCCCCGGGGTTCGCCGGGTACGCCGACGCGACCGTGCGATCGCGATTCACGTAACGGAACGCGACGAGACCGCTCTTCGCACAGGCCTCCGCGGCCGCATCGGACGGAAACTCCGCGCGCCCTTCCCCGTGCGCAATCGTGATCGGCAGGAACGAGCCGCTCATCCCCTCCATCACCACGGATGGTGAAGGAAGAATCTCCACCATCGTGAAGCGCGCTTCATACTGCTCGCTGCGGTTGCGAACGAAGCGCGGCCAGAGCTCCGTGCCGGGAATGATGCTCTTCAGCGCGGCGAGCATCTGGCAGCCGTTGCAGAAGCCCAGAGCGAACGTATCCGTACGCGCAAAGAAGCGCTCAAAGTCCTCGCGAACGGCGTCGTGGAACAGAATGGACTTCGCCCAGCCCTCACCGGCGCCGAGCACGTCGCCATACGAGAACCCGCCGCAGGCCACCATGCCCTTGAACCCGGCGAGCGTACGGCGGCCGGATAGCAGATCCGACATGTGCACATCGTGCGGCTCGAAGCCCGCGCGCTCGAACCACGCGGCCGTCTCGACCTGGCTGTTCACGCCCTGCTCGCGCAGGATGGCGACAGCCGGCCGCGTACCCTTCGCGATATAGGGCGCGGCGATATCCTCCTGCGGATCGAATGTGAGCGCGACGCTGAGGCCGGGGTCGTTCGGCGCCACGAACGAGGCGAACTCCTCATCCGCACAAGTGGGATCATCCCGCAGGCGACGCATCTGCCACGTGGTTTCGGACCACGCGCGACGCAGGTCGATCCAGGACTCATCGAACACCACGTCGCCGACTTCGATGCGAACACGCAGCCGAGTGGTATCCGCCACGCCACCGGGCGCGGTGGGCACGCCGATGCGCAGCGCGTGTGCGCCGAGACCATGGCGCGCGAGCACGGCTGCGACGCGCGCATCGTCGCTCTCGCGCACCTGAATGACTGCGCCGAGCTCTTCCGAGAACAACTGCGCCAGCGCAGACCCCCGCGCGGCGGGCAGGGAGATGTCGAGCCCGCAATGCCCGGCGAACGCCATCTCAACCAGCGTAGCGAACAGCCCGCCATCGGAGCGGTCGTGGTACGCGAGCACGAGGTTTGCGGCCTTGAGCTCCGTGAGCGCCTCGGCAAAGGCCGTGAGGGTACGCGGGTCGTCCAGATCCGGTGGCGTGTCGCCCAGCTCGCCGTACACCTGCGTGAGCGCGGAGGCGCCGAGGCGGTTGCGACCGCAGCCGAGATCGATGAGCCACAGCGACGTGCGGCCCTTGTCCAGACGCAGCGTGGGGGTGAGCGTCTTGCGCACATCGCCCACCGGCGCGAACGCGGAGACGATCAGCGAGACGGGCGCCACGACGCTCTTGGTCGTCTCGCCCTCTTTCCACGTGGTCTTCATCGAGAGCGAGTCCTTGCCCACGGGAATGGCGATGCCGAGTGCGGGACACAGCTCCTCACCCACGGCCCGCACCGTCTCGTACAGCGCGGCGTCCTCTCCGGGTTCGCCTGCGGCCGCCATCCAGTTCGCGGAAAGCCGAATCTGGCTGAGCGCGCTCACGTCCGCCGCGAGAATGTTCGTGACCGCCTCCGCCACGGCCAGACGCCCGGATGCCGGCGCATTCAGCGTGGCGACGGGCGTACGCTCGCCCATCGCCATGGCTTCACCCGCATAGCCCGTGTAGTCCGCAGCAGTGACCCCTACGTCGCTGACCGGCACCTGCCAGGGCCCGACCATCTGGTCCCGCGCGATGAGTCCGCCGACGCTGCGATCCCCGATGGTGATGAGGAATGTCTTGTCCGCCACGGCGGGGAAACGGAGCACGCGATACGCCGCTTCGCGAAGATCCACACGCGAGGTGTCGAAGGGCTGGCGGGCGGGCACCTGGCTCTTCACGTCGCGCGTCATGCGCGGCGGCTTGCCGAGCAGCACGTCGACTGGCATGTCCACCGGATTGTTGCCGAACAGCGGATCGTGCACGACCAGCCGACCTGTATCGTCCAGCTCGCCGATCACCGCGAAGGGGCAGCGCTCGCGCTCGGCCAGCGCGGCGAAAGCCTCGAGGCGATCGGGCGCCACGGCAAGCACGTAACGCTCCTGCGCCTCGTTGCACCAGATCTCCATGGGCGTCATGCCGGGCTCGGCGCTCGGCACGGCGCGAAGATCGATGCGCGCACCGCGGTGACTGTGCGCCACCACTTCCGGCACGGCGTTCGAGAGGCCACCGGCCCCCACATCGTGAATGATCAGGATGGGGTTGGCCTCGCCGAGCGCCCAGCAGCCATCGATAACTTCCTGCGCCCGCCGCTGGATTTCCGGGTTCCCGCGCTGCACGGAGGCGTAGTCGAGATCCGCGCTGCTCGCACCGCTCCCCATGGAGGATGCGGCCCCGCCGCCCAGCCCGATGAGCATGGCCGGGCCGCCGAGCACCACGAGCTTCGCGCCGACGGGCACCTCGCCCTTCTGCACATGCGGACGGCGGATGTTGCCCAGGCCGCCCGCAATCATGATGGGCTTGTGATAGCCCCGCGTGCGGTTCGCGTCGTCATCCGCGCGGCGCTGTTCGAACGTGCGGAAATAGCCGCAGATCGCCGGCCGCCCGAACTCGTTGTTGAACGCGGCGGCGCCGATCGGCCCCTCGATCATGATGTCGAGCGCGGAGGCGATGCGCTCCGGCTTGCCGAATTCGCGTTCCCACGGCCGCTCGAATCCCGGAATGCGCAGGTGAGAGACCGAAAACCCGGTGAGCCCCGCCTTCGGTTTCGCGCCGAGCCCGGTTGCGCCTTCGTCGCGAATCTCGCCGCCCGAGCCCGTGGCGGCGCCGGGGAAGGGAGAGATCGCGGTCGGATGATTGTGCGTCTCCACCTTCATCAGGATGTCGATGGGCTCGCGCACGCCGCGGTAGATGCCGGTGGCCGGGTCCGGGAAGTACCGGATGCCCTCGGCACCTTCGATGACGGCCGCGTTGTCGCGATAGGCGGACAGCACGCCCTGCGGGCTGCGCGCGTGCGTGTTCCGGATCATGGCGAAGAGCGACTTCTCGCGCGGCTTGCCATCCACGATCCAGCTGGCGTTGAAGATCTTGTGCCGGCAGTGCTCGGAGTTCGCCTGCGCGAACATCATCAGCTCGACGTCTGAAGGATCCCGGCCCAGGCGGCGGAAGGCCTCGAGCAGATAGTCGATTTCATCCGGCGAGAGCGCGAGCCCGAGCGCGGTGTTCGCCGCCTCGAGCGCGCTGCGCCCTTGCGCCAGCGACACGCGCGCGAGCGGGCGCGGCTGCGCGTGACCGAAGAGACGCTGCGCATCCGCGGTGTCGAACAGCACCATTTCGGTCATGCGGTCGAACAGCGGCGCGGCGAGCTGCACGAGGCGCTCGCGCCCGAGCGGCCGCGTGGATCGGATGTGGTACAGGATGCCGCGCTCGACGCGCCGCACGGCCTCGAGCCCGCACACCTGGGCGATGTCCGTCGCCTTGCTCGACCAGGGCGAGATGGTGCCCTCGCGCGGCACCACGAGCACGCTTTCGCCCTCGGGCGCGCTCTGGACGATGCGGGGCCCATATTCCAGCAACTGTTCGAGAATGCGGCGTTCCGTGTCCGTGAGCGGGCGCGCCACGTCGACGAAATGCACGAACCGGGAAGACAGGCCGGTGACGCCCGGCTCGCGCGACTGCAGAGCGGCCAGGAGCTTGGCGATTCGGAAAGCGGAGAGCGCGGGCGCGCCCGGAAGCTCGAGCATGGATGCGGCTCTCGTCGACTACTTCTTCGGCGTGGGGGGCTCGCCCGGCGGCGAGGAGTACATCGGCACCGGGAACTGGGCGACGTTGCTGCCCCCTTCCAGGGCGGTGATCTTGCTCACGCCCTGCTTCTTCACCTCGTCGATCCGGATCACCGAATGCAGGGGCAGGTACGTGCGCTTGACACCCGCGAATTCGCTCTTGATGCGCTCCTCGGAGGGGTCCAGCACCACGGTGGAGCGCTCGCCGAAGACCAGCTCCTCCACCTCGATGAACCCGAAGAGGCTCCCGTGGCCGACCTTGCGGGCATAGACCTCGTAAACCTTGCCCTGATTCACGAAGAGAACCTTGAAAATGTGACTGGCGGCCATGGGTACCACAGGGGGTCGCTGTTAATTTAGGGCGGGCATTATATGTCTAGGCGCGTGGCGGGGACGGATGTCAGAGGTCGCGCGGTCGCAGACAGTGCCCGCATTCGGGGACATTTGGAGAAGGCTCAAGCGCCATGGCGCTCCGCCTGCGCGTCGTCAGTGATAATCGTCGGTCGCTCGGCGACCGCAGCAGCATCGTCTTCGGCGTCGGCGGCGGCACCATCGGCCGCTCCGCCGACAATGACTGGGTGCTGCCCGACCCTTTGCGCTACGTTTCCGCTCACCATGCCCGCGTGATGTTCCGCCAGGGCGCCTGGTACCTCGAAGACGTCAGCACGAACGGCGTGTACGTCAACGATGCGGACCAGCCGATCGGCAAGCACATGGTCCACAAGCTGCAGAACGGCGATCTGCTGCGTCTCGGCGAATATCAGATCGCCGTCTCGATCGATGCGGACGTGCCGGAGGCGGCCGCGCCCGTCGAGATCACCGGTGCAGGTGGCGTGCCCACGAGCATCCACGCCCTGCGCGCGATTGGCGGTGGCGTGCAGACGGACATCGGCGCCGCGCTCGATCTGGACGCCCTGCTCATTCCGGACACGACACCTCCGCCGAGCCACGACGTGGCCGCAAGCGGCGGGTTCAGACCGGTCAATGCATACGGCCAGGCTGTTGCGCGCATTCCGAAGCCCGTGGAGATGACGCCTCCGGAGCCCGAGCCGGAACCCAATGAGGAGGCCATCGCCCGCCGCATCGCACGGCTTGCGAAAGCCGCCGGCCGCGATCCGCGCAATGGCGCGAGCGCGCCCGCGCTCTATGACGTGCAGAGCGGCCTGCAGGCTTTCTGCCGGGGCGCGGGCATCGATGCCGAGCGTTTGCCCGCGGACGCACAGACGCGCCTGTTGCACGTGGTCGGTCAGCTGTTTCGCGAGACCTTCGTGGGCCTCAAGGACCTGGAACGCTCACGCAACGAGATCCGCAACCGCTTCCGCATCGAGATGCCGCAGGACCCGGACGACCCGCGCCCGTCCCTCTCGCGCATGACGGTCGAGGAGCTGCTCCTCGCCCTGCTCCATCAGCACGAAACGCGTCGACTGGACGCCGTGCAATGGCTGCGCGAGGCGATGAACACCGCCAAGGAACACGAGCACGCGATGATGCATGCCGTGAAAGACGCGTTCGTCGAATTCGTCGGTCGGCTGGACCCGGCGGAGCTCGAGGCGCGTTTCGAGCGTGCCGCGCGCCGGGGCAAGCTGCGCTCCGGCGGACGGGCCCAGTACTGGGATCTGTACGGGGACTTCTATCGCAACCTCGTCGAGAAGCCCGCCGAGCTGCTGCCGCACACGTTCGTCGAGGCCTTCTCGCTGGCCTACCGCGAGTTCATGCGCAAACCGCGCAGCTGACGACGCCGCGCCGTCGCGCGCCAGGTGGCGCAAACCGGCTGCGGACCGCGCGACACAATCATCAAGACCGACCACAGCTGCGTGTCTGCAGCGCTGTGGCTGGTCGGGCGCACTTATCGGTCGCGCGTGTCTGCGGCGTCTTCCTCGATCCGGTCCAGCACCTTTTCCGGTGCAATGTCCTTCTGAAGGTCCGTAAGCTCCGCCGCTTCGGGCTGCTCCACACCCGCCTTCTTCGCGAGCGCGCTCACCATCCTGATGAGTCGCGTTACCTCGTGCTCGGCGAGGAGGCTGATCTGCAGATCCAGCTCGGAACGCTTCTCTGCGGCGGCCGACATGCGGTTCTGCGAGATGAGCACGAAGGTGGACAAGAAGATTGCTTCCACGGACGCGAACATCGCGAGTATCACGAGACTGGGGTCGAACCGCGGGAGCACCGGAAGCACACCCGTGTTCGTCAGAATCCAGACCCCGAAGAGCGCCAGGTGCAGATAGACGAACACCATGCTGCCCGCCCACCGCGTCACCCAGTCCGCCACCCGCTCCTGCCGACCGAGGCGGCGTTGTTCCTGCCGCCCGCGCTCGACGAGCGCCGCGATGTTGCGCTCGATGACGGCGTTGAGACCTGGGCTGTGCTCGTGGACAGGAGCGTGGCGTGCCATCGGTTGCCTGCGGGACTTGGCCGTTGCGGGAGCGGTGTTCCCTTGCAGAACTGCCGGGACAGCCGGGCGGTTCCCTCCGGAGCTGCGGCTTCTCGCGTGGCGGAGCAGGCGTTCGGAGCCGGCGTGAGCGCCGGCCCCGGAGTCACGCGGTCAGGGGATCAGAACTGATACACCAGATTCACGGTGTAATTACGCGGCGCGCCGTAGAAGCCCACCTGGTAGAGGCTCGTGATGTATTTCTCGTCCGTGATGTTGTTGATGTTCACGCGGGCGCTGGCTCGCTGGGTGATGTCCCAGCGCCCGAAGATGTTCAGCGTGGCGTAGCTGCCCTGCCGGACGACTCCGCCGTTGTATCCGTCCACGTTGGAAACCTTGCTCTGCCACCTGCCGTTCAGGCCCAGGGCAATGGCCGGTTTGCCGGGAAGTTTGGTGGTGAGCGCGAGGTTGGCCGTACGGCGTGGCACCCATTCGTAGAGGTCTGCGCCGTCTTCGCCCGTGAGTTGCAGTGACGTGAACCCGAGCACGAGGTCGACGTACTCGTTCAGGCGCCCGGTGATCTCCGCCTCGAAGCCCTTCGAGGTCACATCCACGCCTTCGTAGTAATAGTTGCCGTCGGCATTGAGCCCGGCGAAGGTTCCGAGCCCTTCCTGCTCCGCCTTGAACCAGGCGAGTGTCGTGAGCAGGCGCTTGTCCAGCCACTCCGCCTTGACGCCCACTTCGTAGTTGAGACCCTTCGAGGCGGCCAGATACGCGCCGTGGATGTCGTAGTAGTCCTGCGGCTGGTAGATGTCCGAATAGCTCACGTAGCCGAGCAGGTTGTCCCGGAATGAATACGTGACGCCTGCGTACGGACTCAGCTCGCGCTCGGTCTGGTCGAAGGGCGAGCCGGTTTGCTCGCCATCGCGGTGATACTCCGCCCAGTTGAACCCGAGCACTGTGGCGAGCTTTTCCGTGAGGTGCAGTCGCGTGGTGCCGTAGGCGCGATTGAGCTCCTGGTTCGTCACCGAGTAGAAGGTCTTCGGGCCCCAGGCGGGTTCGGGAACGACGTCACCAGGGTACGGGAACGCAGGCAATGCGCCCCAGGCGGGTGCGTCCGGGTCCGCTGCGCGCGAATACAGCGTGCGCTTGCCGGTGGAATGACTGATTCCGACAACCAACTCGTGCTCGCGCCCGAACAGGCTGAATGTGCCGGTGCTGGAGAGATCCAGCATGTGTGCGTCGTCGTCGGTGGCCCAGCTGCCCGGCCACCCGCGGAGCCCGAGGCCCGTCTGCGGATCGAGCCCCGTGTTCGAATACACGAAGAACAGTTTGCTGTCGTCCTCGAACGCGCGGTAGTTGTAGCTCAGCTTCACTTCCCAATCGTGGGGAAGCGCGTAGGTGTACTCGGCGAAGGCGGTCTGGTTCTTCGTGTCCCAGAACGTCCAGTCCTGCGAAGTGGAGGCGCTCTCATCGAACTCGGCCTGCGTCCCGTCGCTGTTCGAGAGCACTAGCGCACCCCACATGTTGCCGTCGGTATTTGCGTCCTGAAATGAGTAACCGACTGCCAGTGTGGAGCGCTCGCCGATCTGGCCGTCGATCACGCCGTAGACGAACGTGCGATCGTTGCTCATGCCGCGCACGTGCGAGCCCTTGTCTTCCGTGGCGAGCACGATGCGACCGGCCCACGAGCCCGTTGCGGTGAAAGGCGTGGAATAGTCCGCTTCGAGGCGGCGCAGATCGTACGAACCGCCCGTCAGGCCGATGCTGCCCTGGCGCTGGTTCGTGGGCCGCTTGCGTACGTAGTTGATGGTGCCGGAGGAGTTGCCGACGCCGGTGAGCAGCCCGTTGGCGCCGCGGATCACTTCGAGCTTCTCGTACCCGAGCGCGTCCATCGCGCCGGTGACGATGCCCCAGTCGTTCGGCAGCCCGATGCCGTCGATCTGCGTGTTCTTGATCTCGAAGCCGCGCGCCATGTAGTTCGTGCGGTTGGTTTCCCACTCCTCCACGTTGATGCCCGTGGCGAGACGCAGGGCGTCGTTGAGGCTATCCGCGCCGAAGTCGCGCATCTGCTGGTCCGTGACCACGCTGATGGATTGCGGCGTGTCCTTGATGGCGAGATCGAGACCGGTCGCGCCCTTGCTGGTGCGCTGTTCGCGCTGCGCTGTAACGAGCACCGCTGGCAGGGGCGCCTCGCCTGCGGCCTCACCTGCGGAAGCTGACGATTGCGCGTGAAGCGCGCCACTCAAGCCGGCCGCCATCATGGCCGCAGACCACATGAACCCTTTTCGCACAGTTCTTCTCTTTCGCTTGTGGATTCCGAGCCGCCTGGAAGGCCCGGAGATGAAAACCGGGTGCAAATGATAACGATTCTTGTTTGTATCGCAAGCAGGTATCCAGACCGTGCCGATCCGAAAGATCCGAATCCCCGGGTCTATTCCGGCGCGGCACCTCGCCGCCTAGCCTCGCCCCCGAAGTCACCGCGCCGATCAGGGGGGCCGCCATGGATTCCGGCAGACGTTCAATTTCCCACTGGAGCTTTCATCTCGCTGCGACACTCGCGGTGCTCGTGATGCCGGCGGCGCACGCGCAGTTGGTGGATCTCCAGCAATCTCCGAACAACGAGAACGTGGGCATCGCGAAGTCACTCGGCGAGCAGGTGGCCGCGGGTGTCGGCAATGTGATGACGCCCAATTCGTCCATCTACATCATCAAGCGCGATCCGGCGCGCGCCATCCGCCGCGGACGGCAGCTCTTCCAGCGCAAATTCACCGAATGGCAGGGACTCGGGCCACGCACCGGCGACGGAACGGGAAACATCGAAGCCGATGCGAGCATCGGCGCAGGAATCGCCGACAGTTGCGCGGGTTGCCATGGCCGCCCGCGCGGCGCCGCCGGTTTCGGGGGCGACGTCGCAACCCGGCCGGATAGTCGTGACGCACCCCATCTCTTCGGGCTCGGCCTGCAGGAAATGCTCGCCGATGAGATCACGGCGGATCTGCGCGCCATTCGTGCACAGGCCATCGCGCAGGCGCGTGCCACGGGCATACCCGTTACCCGCGTCCTCACGAGCAAGGGCATCGACTACGGTGTGATCCGAGCGTTCCCGAACGGCAGCGTGGATACCTCGCAGGTCGACGGCGTCAATGCGGACCTGAGAGTGCGGCCGTTCTTCGCCCATGGCGGCACGATCTCCATTCGCGAATTCGCCGTGGGCGCGTTCAACGCGGAAATGGGCATCGATGCGGTGGACCCGCTGCTCGCGCAGGCCGCGAACGGGGGTCGCATCACGACGCCGGCGGGCATGGTGCTGGACGGGCGCCTGGATCGCATCGAAGCGCCGCCGGCGAGCTTCCCCGGGCAGGACTCCGACGGCGACGGTGTGCTGAACGAGTTGCCTCAGGCACTCGTCGATTACATGGAGTTCTATCTCCTCAACTACTTCAAGCCGGCGACCTACCAGCAGACTCCGCAGACGCAACAGGGTCTCGCGGTCTTCAACCAGATTGGCTGCAACCGCTGCCACATTCAGAACCTGACGATCAATCACGACCGTCGTGTCGCGGATGTCGAGACGGTCTACGACCCGCAGCGAGGCATCTTCAATCAGCTGTTCTCGACCGTCTCGCTCCGGATCATCGAGCAGAACGACGGCTCCGGTCACCCGACGCTGAAGCTGCCGGCGCAACAGTCGTTCGTCGTGCGCAACTTCTTCGCGGACCTCAAGCGGCACGACCTGGGCCCGAAGTTCCACGAGCGCAACTACGATGGCTCGCTGCAGACGGAATTCATGACCGAACCGCTGTGGGGCGTCGGCTCCACTGCGCCCTATGGACATGATGGTCGCAGCATCAATCTGCAGGAAGTGATCCTGCGTCACGGCGGTGAGGCGTTGAGCGAACGGAACGCGTTCGCCGCGCTTCCCGAGAGCTCCAAAGGCGCGCTGCTGGAATTCCTGAGCTCGCTCGTGCTCTTCCCGCCCGATGACACGGCATCGAATCTCGATCCCGGTGACCCGACTGCTCCGGGGTTCCCGCAGCGGGGGCATGGGAGCATCAACCTCAGCGTGCTGTTCAACAATCCGAACGAGCGGGAGTAGCACGGCAACGCCCTCGCCTTCGCTTGTACGTGCCCATGGGCGCGCTTTGGGTTGCCCCATGGGCGCGCGGCACGAGGAGTGCCGACGGGAAGCGGGCAGTCTTGAGACGCTATCGCTGAACGTCGCGGTCGGGGCATCCGGGACGGACGGACCGCGGGCGGAAGGTTGCGGGACTCGTGAGGTTGGCGGCCGCGGCGCCGGCTTCACAGCAAGGACGGGTCCCTTGCATTCGCCACAAGAGGCCGGGCGTCGAGGAGCCGGCGCCCGAGTGCCCGAGACGCACTCAAATCACGTCACTTCATCGCGCAAGGACGCGCGCCCGGGAGCCGCGCAGCTCGCTTCGCTCCTGCTATTGCCGCGAGCGGCCGCCGGCGCGAGGTCCCTGTGTCCGAGCGCCCGAGCCGCACTCAAATCGGGCCACTCCATCGGGCACATCCGCGAGCCCGGACAGCGCCACGCTCGCTTCTCGCCGGCTCTTTTCGGCTGCTTCACCTTGACGCAGACCATGCCCTTGCCCGCGCCGTGCTGCGCTCTGCGCGGGATCAGCGGCTGAACGAGACAGGGGCTTCAGCTGCTCGAGGGTGCCTGTGCGCGGAAGGGACCTGAGCCGGACGACGTACTCGGCCATAATGCGCGACTTCGTTTTCGCTCACGACCGAGTCATGCCAGAAAGCTTTCCGTCCTGGGTTCAGCAGTCCATGCACATCATCGTGCCGACCGGCCGCTTGCTGTTGATCATCGGCGGCGCGTGGCTGTCCCGCAGACTCCTGCGCTCGCTGGTCGATCACCTGGGCGCGCGGTCCATTCTGCCGCCGGAGCTGGTGGCCGGTTTGCGCCGGACGGCGTCCTTCCTCATCACCACGGCGGCCCTGTTGCTCATCCTCGAGCAACTGGGCGTATCGGCTACGGTCATCTGGACGGCGCTCACCGGCTTCACGGCCGTGGCAGCCATCGCGTTCTTCGCGGCGTGGAGCGTGCTGTCGAACATCTTCTGCACGTTCCTGATCATCACGTCGCGCCCCTTTCGCATCAACGACTACATCGAGCTGCTCGAGAATGGCGAAAAGCCTGGCCTGCGCGGTCAGGTGATCGACGTGAATCTGATCTACACCACGTTGCGAGAGATCGCCCCGCAAGGTGACAGCGGCGGGGCCTTGCTGCAAATTCCGAACAGTCTGTTCTTCCAGCGCGTGGTGCGGCGCTGGCGCGGCCTGCCGGTTCCGGCGCAGCAAGCTTCGGGCTCGTGAGGGCGAGCGGCCGCGCGAGGCGCGATCCGCTCTCGAGCATCCCAAGCAGGCCTCGAGGTGTTTCGATCCGGCCTTGCCCATCTGACGTAAAGATCGGCGCATACAGGCTCATGCACCCGCAATACGAGCCTCTGCAAAGACGGCTGAAGCGCGAAACACTCTAGCCGGGCCGACACCGGCATTGCGGAGATCCGGACCCCTCGGGCAAGGGCGATTAGCCCTCGGGAATCGCACCTCGCGCACGCACGCTGTCCGAAAGTTCAAGCGGGGCAAAGTCGTGCGTGCCGGACACGATTTCAGGTCGTCTTCGCTGTACTCGCGGTAACCTTCTCTATATTATCAGTTACTGCTAAAATTTAGCCTAAAACTGCACTATGATGCAGGTTAGAGAAGCCGAAGAACAG
>JADGHX010000022.1 GCA_019683695.1 Steroidobacteraceae bacterium | reverse complement strand
CCTGCCCCCGCGCCATCACAAACACCGGCCGCTCCGTGGCCCGAATGTCCTCCAGCACATTCCCCGGCACGGCGACCACATCGGCGACCTTCCCCGCCTCGAGGGTCCCGACCTCCGCATCGATCCCCAGCAGCTTGGCGGCTTCGCGGGTGCCGGAGAGCAGGGCGGCGGCGGGGGACATGCCGAGGTCTGTCATGAGGCCGAACTCCCGCGCGTTCTGCCCATGCGGGAACACGCCGGCGTCGGTGCCGAAGGCGATGGGCGTGCCTACGCGCAGCGCGGTCTTGAACATTGCCTCGTGCGCAGCGTAGGCCGCGCGCGCCTTCTCGGCGATCGCGGGTGGATAGGTGTCGGCGGACTGATTCACCCAATCCACGGCCAGGCGGGTGGGCACGAGGTACACGCCCTTCTGCTTCATCAGCTTCAGGGTCGCCTCGGTGAGAAAGCTGCCGTGCTCGATGGAGTCCACGCCCGCTTCGATCGCCAGGCGCGCAGCCGTGTCGCCATGGGCGTGCGCGGCCACCTTGCGCTTCCAGGCGTGCGCTTCGGAAATGATGGCGTCCAGCTCCGCGGGGGTGAGCTGCGGCACGTCCACCGGGTCTGCCTCCGAGAGCACGCCGCCCGAGGCGCAGATCTTGATCACGTCCGCGCCGAACTTCATTTGCTGACGCACCGTCTCCCGGCACTCCTCCGGGCCATTGCACACACCCTGGATCGGGCCCGGCGGCGGCACGTTCTCCGGCGGAAACGGCGGCGCGTCGCAGTGGCCGCCCGTGGAGCCGAGCGAGTACACGGCGGTCAGAATGCGTGGTCCGGAAAGCACGTTCGCGTTGATCGCGTTGCGCAGCCCCACGTCCACGTGGTCCGACGCACCCAGGTTGCGCACGGTTGTGAAGCCGGCCTCCAGCGTCGCGAGCGCCCGGCGCGCCGCGTAGAACGCCTTCTCGGCGGGGAAACGAATCAGGTCGTTGTATCGGCCACGATAGAAGTTCGCATCGAACTCGGTGTCGAGATGCGTGTGCGAATCGATGAACCCCGGCAGCAGCGTGGCCTCACCCAGATCGATGATGCGCGCGCCCGAGGGAATATCGATGCCGCTTCCAACGGCAACGATCTTCTCCCCCTGCACGACCACCACACCGTTCGAGCGCAGCGTGCCGTTCGTGCCGTCGAACAAATGCGCGGCCTTCAAAGCGATGGGTGCGGGTGGAGCGGCGGCGGGGCCGGGCGCCTGCGCGTAAGCCCAGCCGCCAATCATGCATGCGGCGGCAAGAGTGGTGGTGACCCGAGACTTCGCGTGCATCAGCGGCAGCTTCATGCGAGACCTTTCAGGAGCGCGATAGAGCACGGCCCGTGAGATGGCCGCACAGCCTACCGCCGCGCCTGCGCGAAGTCAGGCCTTCCCGCCGTGGGAAACAGGGCTTTCGTCGCGGCTGGCGCTCAGCCCGCCGGCGCGTCTCCTGTGAACGTTTCTGGCGAAGCGCCTTCGATCTGGCCCACCCGGGCGGTCTCACTCACATAGAGCTTCACCGGCCGCTCGAACACCATCGGCCCTTCCACCACTGCCTCGGGGCCGATCACGATGCGCGGCAGGTTCTTGGACCAGTTTTCTTCGGGCCGCTTCACCGTGATGCCGCCCACCACGTGCGACCCGCGGCCCACCTCGATATCGCCATTCACCGTGGTGATGGTGCCGCCCACGCGAGCGCCCAGCAGCCGTATGCGGCCATTCACGTTGATGAGGCCGCCGCCCACGTCGACACCGCGCTGGAGATCGATGGCGCCATTCACCGTGAGCACATCGTTGTGCACGGTGGTGTTCTCGCCGAGGCGCACGGCGCCATTCACGGTCTTCACCGAGTCCGCCGTGACTTTCGAGCCGAGGGTGACGGCCCCATTCACCGTCATGGCATGGGTCACCCGGGCGCCATCTTCCACCGTCACGGAGCCGTTCACCGTCGAGACACTCCCTGTCGAGGTGCCCGCGGACACGGTCACCGGGCCGTTCACGGAACCCATGCCGCATGCGGAGATCGCGCAGAACGCCACGATCAGGGCAACCTGAAAAAGAGTGTTCAGCTGGTGCGCCATCCTCGAGCCCTCCCTCTCTTGTTTAGAGTTGCGCCCCCGCATAACCCGGCAGAGGGGCCGCGGTTGCATCAGGCATAAGCGTTTTCAGGTGGTGTGTTCCACCGCAAAGCGCGCAAGTGCGGCGAGGCCTTCCTTGTACGGCGTGTCCGCCAGCGGCGCGAGCGCAACGAGCGCTTTTTCCGTTTCCTGTCGCGCGAGGTGGGCGGCATAGTCCAGCCCGCCCGTGGCATCGATGGCGGCAATGATGGTGTCGAGTTGGTCGAGGCCGCCTTGCTGGATCGCAGCGCGGATCGCCGCCTTCTGCGACTCCGACCCGTGCTTCAGCGCGTGGATGAGCGGCAGTGTCGGCTTGCCCTCCGCGAGATCGTCGCCGATGTTCTTGCCGCGCACCGCAGGGTCCGAGCGATAGTCCAGCACGTCATCCACGAGCTGATAAGCCGTGCCCAGATGGCGCCCGTAGGTAGCGAGCGCGCGCTGCACTTCCGGCGTGCCGTTCGCCAGCACGCCCGCCACTTCGGCGCCGGCTTCGAACAGGCGCGCCGTCTTGCGATAGATCACTTCCAGATAGCGCTGCTCGGTGGTGTCCGGGTCGTGCGCATTCATCAGCTGCAGCACTTCCCCTTCGGCGATCACGTTCGTGGCGTCCGCCATGATTTCCATCACGCGCTGGGAGCTGAGCGCCGCCATCATCTGGAACGCGCGGGAGTACACGAAGTCGCCCACGAGCACACTCGCCTGGTTCCCGAACACTTCGTTCGCCGTGTCCCGGCCGCGCCGCATGGAGGAGCCGTCCACCACATCATCGTGGAGGAGCGTGGCGGTGTGGATGAACTCGATGAACGCCGCCGCTTCCAGGTAGCCCTGGCCCGTGGCTCCGCAGGCGCGGCTGGCCAGCACCACGAGCAGCGGCCGCAGCCGCTTGCCGCCGCCAGAGATGATGTGCTCGGCCACGCGGTCCACGAGGGGGACCGCGCTTTTCAGCCGGGCACGGATGACGTTGTCGACGGACGCGAGGTCGGAACGGACGAGAGCGCGAATCTGATCGAGGGTCATGCCGGGGGCGCCTTGGGGGTCACGCATCCTAGCCGAGAGCGGGGCCGGCGAGAACGGCGTGCGGCCGCCATCGACGCGAATGGCCGCAATGCGCGTAAGTGCCGGTCCCGGAATGGGAAAGCGCGGTTTGACCCTGCGCGGGCTGGTCAGTAGAATGCGCGACCTTTCGTCGGGTCGACGATACTTTCCGGAAGTTTCTCATGTACGCCGTCATCGCCACCGGTGGCAAACAGTACCGGGTCACGAAAGACGCCACACTGCGCGTCGAAAAACTGGACGCCGAGCCAGGCGCCACCGTCGAGTTCGGCGAGGTGCTGCTCGTGGGTGAGGGTGCCAATGTCAAGCTCGGCGCGCCGCTGCTGAAGGGCAGCAAGGTCGTTGCCACCGTGGTTCGCCACGGCAAGGGCGACAAGGTCACCATCGTGAAATTCCGCCGGCGCAAGCACTACCTGCGCCGCAAGAACCATCGTCAGCCCTTCACCGAAGTGAAGGTCACGGAGATCAGCGCGGGCTGAGAGCCCCGCGTCATCTTCCGCTCTAGCAGGATACGCAGTCATGGCACACAAAAAGGCAGGCGGCAGCACTCGCAACGGCCGCGATTCCCACTCCAAGCGCCTCGGCGTGAAGCGCTTCGGCGGCGAGTACGTGCTCGCGGGCAACATCATCGTGCGCCAGCGCGGCACGCAGATGCACCCCGGCCCGGGTGTCGGCATGGGGTCGGATCACACGCTCTTCGCCCTGGCCGAGGGCAAGGTGCAGTTCAAGCGCAAGGGGCCGGAAGGCCGTCTGTTCGTGAGCGTGGTGCCCGCAGAGGCCACCTGATCACGTTCGCCCCTGGGTGAATGATTGACGGCAAGACCCCGGCTTTCGCCGGGGTTTTGCTTTATGAAGGGCGTTTGAGCCCGCGAGCGAACCGGTACCGTCATGAAGTTCGTCGACGAAGCCCGAATCAAGGTCCACGCCGGCAACGGCGGGCGCGGCGCTGTCAGCTTCCGGCGGGAGAAGTTCATTCCCTTCGGCGGGCCGGATGGAGGCGATGGCGGCAACGGCGGCAGCGTGTACCTGCGTGCGGCCACCGGCATCAACACGCTGGCGGACTTTCGTGTGGAGCGCACGTTCAAGGCGAAATCCGGCGAGCCCGGTTCGGGCAACGACTGCACCGGCCGCGGCGGGGACGACCTCTACATCCCCGTGCCCGTGGGCACCGTCATCACGGACGCGGATACGGGCGAGCAACTGGGCGACCTCCTGCGCGAAGGTGAAACGCTGCTCGTGGCGAAAGGCGGCAAGGGCGGCTGGGGCAACACGCGCTTCAAGTCGAGCACGAACCGCGCCCCGCGGCAGTACGGCCCGGGCCTTCCCGGGGAAAAGCGCACGCTGCTCCTCGAGCTGAAGGTGATTGCGGATGTCGGGTTGCTCGGGTTGCCGAACGCGGGCAAATCCACGCTCATCAGCGCCGTCTCCGCGGCGCGGCCGAAGATTGCGGACTATCCCTTCACCACGCTGCACCCGAACCTGGGTGTGGTCTCAGTGGGCGAGCATCGCAGCTTCGTGATGGCGGACATCCCAGGGCTCATCGAAGGGGCGGCGGAAGGCGCGGGCCTCGGCATCCGGTTCCTGAAGCACCTTCAGCGGACGCGAGTGCTGCTGCATCTGGTCGACATCGCGCCGCCGGACCCGGAGGCGGATCCGGTGAAGGACGCGCGAGCCATCGTCGGGGAGCTGAAGAAGTTCAGCAAGGAGCTCGCCGCGAAGCCCCGGTGGCTCGTGCTCAACAAGATCGACCTGCTGCCGCCGGAAGAGGCCGACAAACGCTGCGCGGACATCGTCCGCCGTTTGCGGTGGAAGGGCCCCGTCTACAAGATTTCCGGCGCCACCGGAAAGGGCACACGAGAGCTGATGCAAGCTGTGATGCGCGCGCTGGAGGAAATTGACGCGGCGGCAAGGCAGGCGGAGCAGGAAGCTGAGGCCGCTCGCACCCAATCGGTCTGAAGCGGTTTGTCTGCTGCTCGGTGCAACCGGAATGGGGCATGCGACAGCTCATGCGGGCTGTGACGCGCCCGCCGGAGGAACTTGACGCGGCGGCAAGGCTGGCGGAACAGGAAGCCGAGGCCGCACGCACCGAATCCGTGTAAGACCGCGTTGTCGGCAGAAGCCGTGCGCGAGCGGCGCTCGTCACCCCGCGGGTACCCCAACCTCCGCCTTGAGCCTGCGCGCCTCTTGGGTTGCGGAGAGGAAGCTGTCCGCCGTGGCTCAGTGCGATGTCACGCTCGACGCTCAGTCCCAATCCGCTGTCTTGTCGGTAGCCGTGGAATGAATGGCGCCCGCTCACCCGCGGGGTAGCACAACCTCCGCCTCCAGCCCGCGGGCTTCGCGGTTACGCAGAAGAAGCTGTCCGCCGTGGCCCAGGGCGATGTCGCGCGCGATGCTCAGTCCCAATCCGCTACCAGCAACGCCCGTCGTCGTCGCGCTTCGCGCGCGGTAGAAGGGCTCGCACACCTTCTCCAGCTCTTCCTGCGGGATGCCCGGGCCCCGGTCGGCCACCTTCACGCGCAGCGCGTGCCCGTCTTCCAGCGTCACCCACGCGCTTTCGCCAAACTTCACCGCATTGTCGATCAGGTTCGCGATACACCGGCGCAGGGACTGCATGCGGCCGAGGTACGGCTGCCTCGCCCGGCCCGTCACCGCGACGCGTCTGCCCATCTCGGCGAACTCGGTCTGCAGGCGCGCGAGCAATTGGTTCATGTCGATCGGTTCGACGGACTCGGTCTGCTCCAGATCCTTCAGCATGGCGATCGCCGACCGCACCATCGACGACAGTTCCTCTATGTCTGCCTCCAGTTTTGCCCGAACCGCGTCATCGTCGATCGTGGCCACACGCAGCTGCATTCGCGTGAGTGGTGCCTTCAGGTCGTGGGACACGGCAGCAAGCGCGCGAGAGCGGTTCGACACATACGCCTGCACGCGGCTCTGAGCCATGTCGAACGCCACCGACAGCGCCCGCAGCTCGCGTGGCCCCGACGGCTCGTGAGCACTTGTTTCCGCGCCACGCCCGAGCAGATCCGCTTCGGCCACCATCGCGGCAAGCGGCTTCGTGATGTGGCGCGCAACCAGATAGAGCCCGGCCGCGAGCGGCGGCACGAAGAGAAAGAACGCGCCAATGAGCGATGCCCGATGATCCGCCGGCGCAATCAGCACGGCCGCTGCGTACGGCAAAGCGAGGCACGCGAGCGTGGTGAGCAGCAAGCGCCCGAACACGGTGTCCGGCAGCGGGAGCTTGCAGACAAGCCGCTTCAGGCCATTCCACGCGTGCGCTCGCGCAGATGCTCCATTCATTCAACCTCCACGGTGGCTCCCAGCACGTACCCGTCGCCGTAAACGGTCTTGATGATGCGCGGTGCGCGCGGCGGGTCCCGCAGAAGGTGTCGCAGCCGGCTGATGCGCACGTCGATGCTCCGGTCGAAGAGCTCGGTGCGGCGCGTGCTCGTGAGCTCGATGAGCTGCTGGCGTGTGAGCACGCGGTTCGGATGCGACACAAACGCCAGCAGCAGGCGGTATTCAGAGCCCGTGAGTGTCTGGCGCGTGCCTTCGGGGTCGATCAGTTCGCGCGCGGCGGTATCCAGCGTCCAGCCAAGAAACTTGTAGCGCGAGGCTTCGTCGGAAATCGGCCGACGCGGCGCAAGGTCCCAGCGCCGCAGCACGTTGCGCGCGCGGGCGAGCAGCTCACGCGGATTGAAGGGCTTCGCGATGTAGTCATCCGCGCCGATCTCGAGGCCGATGATGCGGTCCACGTCGTCACTGCGCGCCGTGAGCAGGATGATGGGCACCTGAACCTCCGTGCTCAGGCGGCGGCAGATCGACAGGCCATCCTCGCCGGGAAGCATCACGTCCAGCACGACGAGATCCACGCGCTGCGTGAACATCACGCGCCGGAGACTGCGGCCATCCGGCACCGTGGTCACGCGGAACCCGTGCTTTTCGAGGTACTGCGTGAGCAGCATCCGCACGTCACGGTCGTCATCCACAACGACGATGTGACGAGTGCCGGAAGAGGTGAGATTCGCGGGGCCGTGTGGATGTGGCGCGCGCGCGTCAATTGTCATGGTTGTGTCGGACACGGTTCGCTTTGGCAACAACCCGCACACAAAGTTTCTCGGGCGCGGCGTCTTCACAACAATCGGTCATCATCGGCAGCTCTCTGCAAGATTTCGGGGACTTGGCGGGGGTTCGCGCGACCCGTTCGCGGGCTTCACCTCCCAGACAACCTGCGATGGGTGCTTCCTTGTGAGTGTCATCCCCCGCGGCGCGTGCAGCGCGCGGCGGCAGGTCCGGTTTACAAGTTTTCTGCCCTGGATCACCGGGATTCGATCAGGCGGGGCGGGTGCACGACCGGTCGTGAGCGCGCTGGCGAAGCCATGTGAAGCTTCTGCGCCCCATCAGTGCGGCGGCGACGGCGTGCGGTTGAAAGCCGGTCGGTGACTCAGATCAGCCGGCAGCGATCGCCTTCCGGGCACACGAATACATGGCCAGGGTGCTCGTCGCCATGGGGGCTCCAATTGGAGACCTCGCGCGGAGAGCACGGAGCTCATGGCGACGAGCGCCGTAAGCGTCCAGAGCAGTGGGGATATCACGGTGCCCGGCCGCAAGCTGCTGGACATCTTCAAGGCGCTGCCGAGAAGACGAGCGTCACGCTCAGCAGCACGCAAGGCGAGCGCCTTGACGAGCACGGGCATGGTCTGGTCGCGCACGTGCGCGTCAGCACGCAGACCGTGCTGACGGGAGGGGAGAAGACGTGAGCTCAGGCTTTGGGAGCAGCGGCCGCGCGGGCTGCGCGGCAAGCCCGGTCGTGGACCAGGCGCAAGACAAACGACCGGCGACCTGCGGGGGTGCGGCTCAGCGTGGGAGCCGTGCGGGGGGCGGAGCGCCGGGCGCTTGTCGCTTTGCTGCTCATGTGGACATCCCTCGTATGCGCGCCGCGAGCCGGCTCTTGTGCCGTGCGGCCTTGTTCCGATGGACGATCTGCTTGTTGACCAGCGAGTCGATGACGGGAACGGCGGCCGTGTAGTACTTCCGGGCCTCTTCACGATTGCCGCGCGCGATGGCATCCGTCACCTTGCGGATGGCCGTACGCATGCGGGAGCGCAGCGCCACGTTCTGCGCACGATGTTTTTCTGCCTGCCGAGCCGCTTTCTCAGCGGACTTGGTATTCGCCACGACGTCTCCGTTTCCGAATCGACCAGAAAAAGGGGGCGGTAGTCTGAGCACGGCACCCCGCCTTGTCAACGTGGGTACCGCGCCCCCGCCAGGCCCGGGAATTTGTCTTAACCCGGGACCAAATGCGCGGGCTGGAAGCGAAGGGGCCGCGGCTCAGCCTCAGGTTCCCACCTTCGAAGCGCACCGGCGCCGCCCGGAGCCTCGGGTATAGTCGCGCCGGCCAGAGAGGGGCGCCGGTTCAGCATCCGTGAGCAAAGCCATCGTCCGCAGCACCGGCGTCGTGGGAGCGATGACGCTGATCTCGCGCGTCACGGGACTCGCGCGCGAGATCATCTACGCGAATTTCTTCGGCGCGAGCGCGCTCATGGACGCGTTCCTCGTCGCGTTCAAGGTGCCCAATTTCCTGCGCCGGCTCTTCGCGGAAGGCGCGTTCTTCCAGGGTCTCGTGCCCGTGCTCTCGGAGTACCGGCACAAGCGCACCCACGCGGAGGTGCGCGCCCTCGTAGCAGGCCTCGCGGGCACCTTCGGCGCGGTGCTGCTCGCTGTGACGCTCATCGGCGTGATCGCGGCGCCGGTCCTCATCCTGATCTTCGCGCCCGGGTTCACGAGCACGGCCGGCAAGTACGAGCAGGCCGTGGCGATGCTGCGCTTCACGTTCCCGTACCTGTTCTTCATCTCGCTCACCTCGCTCTTCAGCGGCGTTCTGAACAGCTACGGGCGGTTCGGGGTGGCGGCCTTCACGCCCGTGATCATGAACCTGGTCATGATCCTGTTCACCGCGTGGCTGGCCGCGGATGCGCAGAACCCCGGGCTGGTGCTGGCGATCGGCGTGTTCGTGAGCGGCGTGCTGCAGCTCGCTTTCCAGTTGCCCGCCGTAGCCCGGCTCGGGCTGCTGTCGTGGCCGCGCTGGCGGCCTGCGCTCGAGGGCGTGGGGCGCGTTGCCCGGCTGATGCTGCCGGGTGTGTTGGGGTCGTCGATGGCGCAGGTGAGCCTGCTGCTCGATTCGCTCATCGCGTCGTTCCTCGTCACGGGCAGCATCGCGTGGCTCTACTACGCGGACCGGCTCATGGAATTCCCGCTCGGCGTGTTCAGCATTGCGCTCGCGACGGTGATCCTGCCCGGGCTTTCACGGCACCACGCCGCC
The DNA here is from genome assembly GCA_019683695.1 of Steroidobacteraceae bacterium. Classification (GTDB taxonomy): domain Bacteria; phylum Pseudomonadota; class Gammaproteobacteria; order Steroidobacterales; family Steroidobacteraceae; genus JADGHX01. The sequence goes on along the minus strand of JADGHX010000022.1, from coordinate 31,828 downwards.
GAATCCCGCGAGCAGTTTTCGGGCACGCTGGACTGGGCTTTGCGGCTCACCGTGCTGCTCGCCACGCCGGCTGCGGTCGGCATGCTCTTCTTCGCCGTGCCGCTCACCGCCACCATATTCGGGCGCGGCGCCTTCACGGCGCAGGACGTGCACATGGCCGCCTACGCGCTCATGGCCTATTCGGCGGGGCTGCTCGGCATGAGCCTGGTCAAGGTGCTCGCGCCCGGCTACTTCGCGCGACAGGACACGCGAACGCCCATGCGCATCAGCCTGATCGCGCTGTCCGTGAACGTCGCCCTCAACGTTGCCGTCGTGCTCCCTGCGGCCCGCATGGGGTTCATCGCGCCACACGCGCTGCTGGCGGCGTCCACTTCGATCTCGGCGATCCTGAACACCGTGCTTCTCTGGCGAGGGTTGCGACGGGCGAGCGTCCTCATGCCCTCGCCGGGCTGGTTGAAACTCCTGACGCAGGTTGTGCTGGCGAACGCGGCGATGGCGGCGCTGCTCGTCTGGCTCGCCGGCGACCTGGACGGGTGGATCGCAGCCGGCACGTGGCAGCGGCTGGGCCGCTGCGGCTTCGACATCCTCGCCGCGGCCGCCGTGTACTTCGCGGCGCTGCTGCTGCTCGGCCTGCGGCCGCGTGATGTGCTCGGCCGGCCGGAGGCGCGCCGCCCGGCACCCCGAGCCGGGGACTGACGCCCGGCACACTGACACGCGACGCCGGGCGGACTGACACACGACTCTCCCCGGTGTGACGCCCGCAGCCGCGGGCTGACGCCGCGCGCATGACGGGCAATGAGAGCACCGCGTTCCCGGGGCGCCACGGCGCCGGAGGGGGCGCGCAATCCGGCGCCCCCGGGCTGACATCCGGAGCCGCGGGCTGAAGCGTCTGCGAGGCCGCCCCAGGCGGAACCGCCCCTCGCGGCTCACTCCCCCGGACTCTATACTTGCAGCCTTTTTCGGCAACGGCGCACATGGAGCTCATTCGCGGACTTCCCAATCTGCGCCCGCGCCACCAGGGCTCCGTCGTCACCATCGGCACGTTCGACGGCATCCATCGGGGACATCAGGCCCTCATCCGGCGCCTGCTGGACCACGGCAGGGCATTGTCGCGTCCGGCCATGATGCTGACGTTCGAGCCCATGCCACGCGAGTACCTGGCCGCGGAGAACCCGCCGGCGCGGCTCACGTCCTGGCGCGAACGCTGGCGCGTTCTGCAGCGGACGGCGCTCAGCTACGTGCTCCAGCTGCGGTTCGGGGAGCAGCTGCGGAACCTCTCCGGCGAAGCGTTCGCGCGCTTGCTGGCGGAGGATCTGAAAACGCCCGTGGTCGTCATCGGCCACGACTTCCGCTGCGGGCGCAACGGCGAGGCCACGGCGGACATGTTGCGCGAGGCGGGCCAGCGGCTCGGCTTCGAGGTGGACGTGGTGCCGCCCGTGATGATCGACGGGCAGCGTGTCAGCAGCAGCCTCATCCGTGGCGCGCTGGAACGCGGCGACCTCGAGGCGGCGAAGCACTGGCTCGGTCGGCCGTATTCGATGATCGGCCGCGTCGTGCGCGGGCAGCAGCTCGGGCGGGATCTGGGCTTCCCGACCGCGAACCTGCGGCTGGGGCGCAAACGATCCGCCCTGCAGGGCATCTTCGCCGTGCGGGTGCATGGGCTCGAGGGCACGCCCGGCTGGCCGGGTGTCGCAAGTCTCGGGACGCGCCCCACAGTAGGGGGGACGGTGCCGGTGCTCGAGGTGCATCTGTTCGAGTTCGGTGGCGATCTCTACGGTCGCGAGATCGAGGTGGAGTTTGTCGCCAAGCTGCGCGAGGAAGAATGCTTCCCGAGCCTCGAAGTGCTCGTCGAGCAGATGCACCGGGATGCCGCGCAGGCGCGCGAGATTCTGGGAGCGCGCACCGGCTGAAGAGCGGTCCGCCTTGAGGCCACCGGCCTGGGCGGGCTCCTGACGATTCACGACAGAAGGGTTTATCCGGCACCGCATGACCGACTACAAGCACACCATCAACCTGCCGCAGACGGACTTCCCCATGAAGGCGGACCTCGCCCAGCGCGAGCCCGGCATTCAGCAGTCGTGGGAAGAGCGCGGCATCTACCGGAAGATGCGCGAGGCCGCCGCCGGGCGCCCGCGCTTCGTGCTGCACGATGGTCCTCCGTATGCGAACGGGGAGATTCACATCGGGCACGCGGTCAACAAGGTGCTGAAGGACATCATCGTCAAGTCCCGCGGGCTCGACGGCTACGACGCGCCCTACATTCCCGGATGGGACTGCCACGGCCTGCCGATCGAGCTGCAGGTGGAAAAGAAGCACGGCCGTCCCGGGCAGAAGCTGGATGCCGCCGCGTTCCGCAAGGCGTGCCGCGAGTACGCGCAGTCCCAGGTGGAGCAGCAGCGCAAGGACTTCAAGCGCCTCGGTGTGTTCGGCGACTGGGACAACCCGTACCTGACGATGGCGCCCGCCTACGAGGCGCAGCAGATCCGCGCGTTCGGCAAGATCATCCGCAACGGCCATGTCTACAAGGGCGTGAAGCCCGTGTACTGGTGTCTCGATTGCCGTTCGGCGCTCGCTGAAGCGGAAGTGGAGTACGAGGACAAGACCTCGCCCGCCATCGACGTAGCCTTCCCCGTGGCCGACAACCGCGATCTGGAGCGCCGGATTGGTCTGCCCGCTGGCCAGCTCGGCGAGGAGCCCGTGGGTCTCGTCATCTGGACCACCACGCCCTGGACCCTGCCCGGCAACCAGGCCGTGGCGCTGCGCGATGAGTTCATCTATTGGCTCATTGAAGCCGAGCGCATGGGCGATGACGAGCGCCCGCATCAGACGCAGCGGATGATTGTCGCCGGGGATCTCGCCGAGGCGTCACTCAAGCGCTATGGAATGATGCTGCGCGCGCGCCTTGCGGAGTTCCCCGGCAAGGCGCTCGAGCACCTGACGCTGCAGCATCCATTTCAGGACAGGCAGGTGCCCGTCATTCTCGGCGAGCACGTGACGCTCGATGCCGGCACCGGCGCCGTGCACACCGCGCCCGGGCATGGTCTCGAAGACTTCGCGGTCGGCAAGCTCTACAACCTTCCGGTGACGAATCCGGTGGGCAACGACGGCCGCTTCCTGCCGGATACGCCGCTCGTCGGCGGTATGAAGCTCGACGAGGGCAATGCGGCCATTCTGGAGGAGCTGAAGAAGCGCGGCAGGCTCGTGCACCATGAGTCCTATCGCCACAGCTATCCGCATTGCTGGCGGCACAAGACGCCCGTCATCTTCCGCGCCACGCCCCAATGGTTCATCAGCATGGATCAGAAGGGCCTGCGCGCCAACGCGCTGCGGGACATCCCCAAGGTGCAGTGGACGCCCGCGTGGGGCGAGCAGCGCATTCTCGGCATGATCGAGAACAGGCCGGACTGGTGCATTTCCCGCCAGCGCACCTGGGGCGTACCGATCACGCTGTTCGTGCACAAGAGCACGGGCGAGCTGCATCCGCGCACGCAGGAGATCATCGAAGCCGTGGCCGCGCGCGTGGAGCAGCAGGGCATCGAAGCGTGGTTCGCGCTCGATCCGGCGGAGGTGCTCGGCGCCGAGGCGGATCAGTACGACAAGGTCACCGACGTGATGGACGTGTGGGCCGATTCCGGCCTCTCGTTCGAATGCGTCGGCGCCATGCGGCCCGAAGTGACCGCGCCGGTCGATCTTTACCTCGAAGGCTCGGATCAGCATCGCGGCTGGTTCCACAGCTCGCTGCTCATGTCCGAAGCGTTGTACGAGCGGGCACCGTATCGCGGCGTGCTCACCCACGGGTTCACCGTGGACGACAAGGGCCGCAAGATGTCGAAGTCGCTCGGCAACGTCATCCTGCCCCAGAAGGTGATGAGCACGCTCGGCGCAGACATCCTGCGCCTGTGGGTGGCGGCTACGGATTACGCGAACGAGATCAGCGTTTCCGACACCATCCTCAAGCACATGGCGGATTCGTATCGCCGCATGCGGAACACCTTCCGCTTCCTGCTAGGCAACCTGCACGGCTTCGATCCGGAGCAGCACGCCGTGAAACCCGCGGAGATGGTGGCGCTCGATCGCTGGGCCCTGCAACGCGCGCGCGAAGTGCACACGGAAGTGGTCGAGGCGTATCGGCGCTACGAGTTCCACGTCATCTACCAGAAGGTGCACAACTTCTGTGTCGTGGACATGGGCGGCATCTATCTGGATGTGCTGAAGGACAGGCTCTACACCATGCCGCGCGAGAGCACGCCGCGCCGTGCCGCGCAGACGGCGATGTATCACATCGCGGAAAGCATGGTGCGCTGGCTGGCGCCCATCCTGTCGTTCACGGCGGAAGAGATGTGGCGGCATCTCCCCGGCAAACGCGCGGAATCCGTATTCCTCTCCACCTGGTATGAGCTGCCGGCGGACGGCGCGGACAACATCGACTGGCCGAAGCTCATGGCCCTGCGCAGCGGTGTGCTGAAGAAGCTGGAAGAAGCCCGCGTGCGTGGCGAGATCGGCGCGCCGCTCGAGGCCGAAGTGGACATCTACGTGCCGCGCGAGGAATACGACGCGCTGAATGCGCTCAAGAGCGAGCTGCGGTTCTTCCTGATCACGTCCGAAGCGCGCCTGCATACGCTGGACGTGGCCACGGAAGAGGAGAAGGCCTCCACGAGCCTGATCGACGGCCGGCTGATCCTGGTGCGGCCCACGGATGCGGCGAAGTGCGTGCGCTGCTGGCATCGTCGCCCTGAAGTGGGTCACCGTGCGGAGCACCCGGAAATCTGCGACCGTTGCCTGACGAACATCACCGGCCCCGGCGAGAAACGGATGTACGCATGAACGAGCCCAACGGCTGGCGCTGGCTGCCCGTGTCGGTGGCCGTGATCGTGCTGGATCAGATCACGAAGCACCTCATCGTCGGTAACTTCGAGCTCTACGAGCGCATCGAGGTGCTGCCGGTGCTCGACATCACCCGCCTGCACAACACGGGCGCCGCCTTCAGCATGCTGGCCACGGCGTCAGGGTGGCAGCGGTGGCTGTTCACAGCACTCGCCCTGGGCGTGGGCGTCGCCATCATCATCTGGCTCGGCAGGCTCAAGGCGCGCACGCAAGGGCTGCTCGCGTGCAGTCTGGCGCTGATCCTCGGTGGCGCGCTCGGCAACCTCATCGACCGGCTCTGGCATGGGCACGTCGTGGACTTCATCCACGTGCACTGGGGCGACGCGTATTTCCCGGCTTTCAATGTGGCGGACAGCGCCATTACAGTGGGCGCCGGGCTTCTGCTCCTGGATGCTCTGCTGGAAGGCCGCCGCGCCAGGGCCCGGGCCGGCGGCAATGAGGCGGCACGCTGATGAAAGTGCTTCTCGCCAATCCGCGCGGCTTCTGCGCGGGCGTCGACCGGGCCATCGACATCGTCGAACGCGCACTCGAGCTCTTCGGCCCGCCGATCTACGTGCGGCACGAAGTGGTTCACAACCGATACGTCGTCGATCGTCTGCGCGGGCTGGGCGCAGTGTTCGTGGAGGAGCTGGATCAGGTGCCCGAAGGCGCCACGGTCATCTTCTCCGCCCACGGCGTGTCGCGAGCCGTGGTCGAGGAGGCCTCCCGCCGGAACCTGCGCGTGTTCGACGCCACGTGCCCGCTCGTCACGAAGGTGCACATGGAAGTGCAGCGGTACGCGCGCGATGCGCGCGACGTCATTCTCATCGGCCATGCCGGGCACCCGGAAGTGGAAGGCACGATGGGGCGCTTCGATTCCTCCTTCGGCGGCCGGATTCATCTGGTCGAAAGCGTTGCGGACGTCGAAACGCTCAATGTTCGCGATCCGGAACGGCTTGCCTTCGTCACGCAGACGACCCTGTCCGTGGACGACACGGCCGAGATCGTCAATGCGTTGCGTAAGCGCTTCCCGCTGCTCGCCACGCCTCGCAAGGAAGATATCTGCTACGCCACCCAGAATCGGCAGGACGCAGTGAAGAAGCTTCTCGCGCAATGCGACGTGCTGCTCGTGGTGGGCTCGCGCACCAGCTCTAATTCAAATCGTTTGCGGGAGCTGGCGGATCGCGCCGGCGTTCCGGGGTATCTCGTGGACGGGCCGGATGACCTGCATCCCGAATGGTTCACCGGCAAGTCCGCGGTGGGCGTCACTGCCGGCGCCTCGGCGCCCGAGCTGCTCGTGCAGCAGGTAGTGGAGCGATTGCGCGAGTGGGGTGGCGAAGTGCCCGTCGAGGTCAACGGGCGCGAAGAGAAAGTCTTTTTCGGCTTGCCGCGCGAGCTGCGCAATCTCCCGGAAGCCGAATTCCACTGAGCGAGGCGACGGCGGAGCCATTCAGCGGTTGCCGTACAGCGATTTCTTCAGTCGCCACCGCTTGTGTGACCACGGCCAGTCCGGCGGTGCGGCGCGGATCTGCTCCTCCACCAGGCGCGCGTAACGTTCCGTCAGCTCGCCGGGCGCGAGCTTCTCGCCACCGAGGGAAAGCGGCTTCAGCTCCATCTCGTAAAAGCCGCGCGCCGTGCGGCGCATGCCCACGAAGAACACCGGATATTTCGTGACGCGGGCGATCTCTTCGGCGCCCATGTAGAACGCGGTATCGCGGTTGAGGAAGCGCGTCCAGTGCTTGTGCTCGCTCGTGGTGGGCTCCTGATCCGCCACCATGCAGATGGCGCGCACGTCCTTGCCGTGCTTGAGGATGTCCGCCAGTAATCCCTTGGCCGCGATGAGCCGGCTGCCGAAGCGCGTGCGGATCGTGAGCATTTCGCGCTCGGCCCACGGGTTCACGAGCGGCTTGTACGCAGCATCCACGCGATACCCGAGCTGCAGGGACAAGCCCAGCAGCATCCACTCCCAGTTGCACTGGTGAGCGGCCACGAGCAGTACGGGCTTGCCACTGTCGAGCAGGGTGCGAGCGGCATCGAGATTGAGGATCTTCACGCGCCGCCGGAGCTCCTCCGGCGAGACGGTCGCCGCCTTGATCAGCTCGACCAGCACCTGCGCAAAGCCACGGTAGTAGCGCCGCATGGTGTCCTGAAGGCGCGCCTCGTCGAACTCCGGAAAGGCCTTCGAGAGGTTCTCGCGGACGACGTGCTGCCGGTACGGGAACACGCGGTACGCGAGCCAGCCCAGGAACGCGGCGAACACGTAAAGCACCGGCAGGGGCAGCGCCGACAATGCGCGCACCCACCATGCGGAACGACGTTGGCCCGCTTCAGGCTGCGTCGCCCGGACGCTCTGCTGCAACCCGTGCAAGATCGCTCGCCTCGTCGCGGATTATCTCGCCGGATGAGGCTTCGTCGCCGTGACGGTGGAGGGGCTCGCCGCGAGGACGCGCCTGACCTTCGGCCCGAGCCAGCGCTCGATGTCGTCGATGAGCGTGAACGCCGCGGGCACGATCACGAGTGTGAGCGCCGTCGAGGTGAGCAGGCCGCCGATCACGGCCACCGCCATCGGCGCGCGGAAGGACTTGTCCCCGTGGAACCCGAAGACCACCGGGATCATGCCGGCGATCATCGCCACCGTGGTCATGACGATGGGTCGTGCACGCTTGTGCCCGGCTTCGAGCAGGGCGGAGAGCCGGTCCTTGCCGGCGCGCATCTCCTCGATGGCGAAGTCCACCAGCAGGATCGAGTTCTTCGCGACGATGCCCATGAGCATGAGGAACCCGATCACCACGGGCAGCGAGAACGCATACCCGGTGATGAGCAAGGCGAGGGCGGCGCCGCCGATCGAGAGCGGCAGGGCCGAGAGAATCGTGATGGGCTGGAACACGCGCGCGAACAGCAGCACCAGCACCGCGAACACCATGAGAATGCCCGTGCCCATGGCGATGGCGAAGTTGGTGAAGAGCTCCACCATCACTTCCGCGTTCCCGCGTTCGATGAGCTGCACACCGCTGGGCATGTTCTGCACGGAAGGCAGCGCACGGATCTTCTCGAGCGCGTCGCCGAGCTCCACCCCGTTCAGATCCGCCTCGAGCGCCACGCGCCGGCTCTGGTTGAAGCGGCGCACGCGGGTCGGGCCCGTGCCGAAACTGATGTCCGCAACGGCCTTCAGCGGCACCGTGGAGCCGGTTGCGGTGGGCACCGGCAGGTTCTCGAGGGTGGACAGGTCACGCCGCGAGCGTTCGATCAGGCTCACGCGAATGGGCACCTGCCGGTCGGAGAGCGAGAACTTCGCGCCGTTCTGCGGCAGATCGCCGATGGTGGCGATGCGGATGGTCTGGCTGATGCTCTGCACGGTGACGCCGAGCTGCGCTGCCAGGTCCAGCCGCGGCTTGATGATGATCTCGGGCCGCTGCAGGTCGCCGTTGATGCGCGCCTCGGTGAGCTCGGGCAGCTTCTGCATCTCCGCGATGATCTTCTGAGCCGTCTCCTCGACGAGCGGCGCGTCGTCGCCGGTCACGTAGAGCGTCACGTCGCGGCCTTCGCTCGCGCCCTGGAAGTTCTGGAAGCTCATGCGCGCGTCGGGGATTTTCCTCAGCTCCTTGAGCGCCATGTCCTGCCACTCGACCTGAGTCATCTTGCGTTCCTTCGCGGGCACGAGAGTCACGAACAGCGTGGCGGTACGGATCTCCTCCGATCCGCCGATCTGCTCGACGATGCTCGTCACTTCCGGATACTGCTTCAGGATCTCGTAGGCTCGGTGCGACACGGCCGCCGTGTCTTCGAGCTGCACGCCGGGCGGCAGCTCGATATTGAGCTGGGCGCTCGCCATGTCGCCCTCCGGGATGAACGACGTCGGCACGAAGCTCAGCGCGACCACCGAGAGCACGAAGAACACGGTGCCGCCCGCGAGCGTCTTCCAGCGGTGACGGATGCACTTGCCCACGAAATCGAGGTACCAGCGCATGATCGGGCCGTCCTTGTGCGTGGCGATGCTGTCCGCACGCAGCGTGAAGGCCGCGATCACCGGTGTGATGAGGCGCGCCACCAAGAGCGAAAAGAACACCGCCGCGGCCACCGTGAGCCCGAACTGCTTGAAGAACTGCCCGACGATGCCCGACATGAAGCTCACGGGCAGGAACACCGCCATGATCGTGGCGGACGTGGCCACCACCGCAAGACCGATCTCGTCGGCGGCATCGAACGCGGCCTGATAGCCCGTCTTGCCCATGCGCATGTGGCGCACGATGTTCTCGATTTCCACGATGGCGTCGTCCACCAGCACGCCGGCGACGAGCGACAGCGCGAGCAGGCTCACGCCATTCAGCGTGAAGCCCATCCAGTACATGAACGCGAACGTCGGAATCGCCGAAAGGGGAATGGCGAGCGCCGAGATGGCCGTGGCGCGCCAGTCCCGCAGGAAGAGCCACACCACCACGACAGCGAGTATCGATCCCTCGATGAGCATGGCGATGGCCGAGTCGTACTGGAGCTTCGTGTTGTCCACCGTGGTGAAGACCTGGTCGATCTTCACTTGCGGATACTGCTCGGCGATCGACGCCAGTTCCTTCTGCACTTCCTCGAGCACCGTGACGTCCGAGGAGCCCTTCGAGCGGAAGACACCGAAGGTTGTCGCAGGACGCCCGTTCAGGCGCGAGAGCGAGCGGATCTCGGCGACGCTGTCGCGCACCTCCGCGATATCCGAGAGCCGCGCGAAGCGGCCGCCAGGCAGCACGATCTGCGTGTCCGCCAGGTCCGCCGCGGTCTTCGCGCTGCCGAGCACGCGAATGCCCTGTTCGCCGCCCGCCACCTGCGCGCGGCCACCGGGCGCGTCGAGGTTGAGCGTGCGCAGCTGCTGGTTCACGTTCACGGCGGTGAGGCCGAGCGCCTGCATGCGCGCAGGGTCCAGCTCCACGCGGATCTCACGGCTCACGCCGCCGCCGCGCGTCACCTGCGCAACGCCCGCGATGGAGAGCAGGCGCTTGGTGATGGTGTTATCGACGAACCAGGACAGCTCCTCCTCCGTCATGGAGGTGGTGCTGACGGCGTAGTACACGATGGCGCCGCCATCGACATCCAGGCGCTGGACGATGGGCTCCTGAATGCCCTCGGGCAGGTCCGCGCGCACCTTCGCCACAGCATCGCGCACATCCGTGACCGCGCGGTCCACCGGCGTGCCGATCTGGAACTCGATGCCCACCTGGGCCGAGCCTTCCATCGCCGTGGACTGGATGCTCTTCACCCCGCCCACGTTCGCGACCGCACCTTCGATCTTCTGGATGATCTGCGTTTCGATTTCCGGTGGCGCCGCGCCCGGCTGCGACACCGTGACCATCACGAACGGGAAGGAGATGTCCGGGTTCTCGTTAATGGGCAGCCGGATGAACGACACGACGCCCAGGAAGAACAGCACCACGAACAGCACCACCGGCGTGACGGGGTGCCGGATGGCCCATGCGGAGAGATTTCTCATAGCGGCGTTTCCGCGATGCGCACGTGCTCGCCGATGCGCAGGAACGCACCTGCCGTGGCGACCACACGCTCACTTCCCGTGAGCCCCTCCGAAATGATCATGCCTTCGGCGATGGTGTCGCCCACGCGCACGGGCCGGCGCTCGGTCTGATTGTCGTCGTTCACGACGAGGACGTAGGTGCCCTGTGCATCCGACAACACGGCCGTCTGCGGCAGCACGGGCCGCTGCGCCGCGCCCACCACCACCGCCGCGCGCGCGAACGCGCCGGGGCGGATGGACGGATGCGGCTTGAGTGAGATGCGGACTTCGCCGAGTCGCGTCTGCGGATCGATGACAGCGCCGAGCAACCGCACTTCACCCTCGAAGGGCTCATCGATCCCCGTCAGGCGCACGAGCGCCTTCTGCTTCACCGAGAGTGCCGCGAGATCCTGCTCGGCGACCTGGCCGCGCATTTCCATCTCGCCGCCGGCGGCCAGCCGGAAGAGGGTGTTGCCGGGGCTCGCCATCTGGCCGACTTCGGCCGTGCGCGTGAGCACGAGGCCATCCGCGGGCGCGCGGATCTCGGTTTTCTGGAGACGGGCCTGCGCTTCGGCGAGCTGCGCGGCAGCCACCTTCACGCGCGCTTCATCGGTGACGGCGGCGGCCCGCCGGCGCGCAATCTCTTCGGCCGAGAGGGCGCCGGCCGCTTCCACGCCCTGCGCCCGGCGGTATTCCGCGGCGGACAGGGCGGCCTGCGCTTTTGCTTCTTCCAGCGAGGCGGCGAGGCGATTCACCTGCGGCAGCAGCACGGACTGATCGAGCCGCGCGAGCACCTGACCGCGCTTCACATGATCGCCCGCTTCGACGAGCACGGCGGTGATGCGGCCGCCTTCACCCTCCGCGCTGATCGGCATGTCGTAGCGGGCGTGGATGGTGCCCGTGAACGTGACGGTGGTGGTCACCGGCCGCACGCCCGGCGTGAGCACAGAAACGAGCGGCCACTGGGATTCCGGCGTGGTTGCGCCAGCAATCGGTCGCGAGGGCGACGTGGACTCGCGCGCAACGAGCAGCGCGACGATCGCCACGATGAGCACGACGAGACCGATGACCCACCGCGCCGGGTTGCGGCGGATGAACTCCGGCAGCGGAATGCCCTTGGGTGGCGTGGCAGCCGGCGCTTCTGCATGATCGGCATGCGGGATGCGATCTCCGATCCAGGTGACCGGCTCGCGACGGGGCGCAGGCGCTTCGTTGTGAGGAGGCTCCGGATAGGCGCTCACGATGGATCCTTCAGTACGCGGCGGTTCCAGCCGCTCATTTGTGGCGCCCGTAGGACAGGCGCAGAAGCCGGAAAGTTTACCCTCTCGCGGCACGATCCGTCCGCACCATGCGGGCATCTCGTCGCGTCTGCGGGTGCAATGAGACGAGGCGGGGCGCCGTCACGTTGGCGTGAGGTGCCGCGGGGAGGTGCCGGGAATTCGGCGGGGCGGCGATTCTACTGCCTCGCCCGCGCTGCGCGAGCTGCAGGCGTCACGCGGTCGCACGGGACATTCCCGGCGTGTCCACGCCGCGGGCCATTGCGTCGGCAGGCGTTGCAGGTTGTCGGCGGATTCTCCCGACGCTGAGGCACGTGAGTGCCAAGCTCTGGTGGCCGGCCAGCATCGGCGATCCCGCACAGCTTTCGCAACATCCGGAGCCGGAGCTTGCTACGACTCCTCCTGCAGCAAGCGCGCGAGAGCTGTCTTGTCGTCGATGCCCAGCTTGCGGTACGCGTGCTGGATGAAATTGCGGATGGTGGTTGGCGAGCGGCCGAGCGTGCGCGCCACTTCCTTGTACGAGCTGCCGCTGGCATAGAGCTGTACGACAGTTCGCTCCCGCTCGGTCAGTCTGGCCAGCGGGGACACCTTCATCGCACGGAGCAGCAGCAGATCGCCCAGTCTGTTCGCCGTGACGAGCACCGTGCCGCGCGCAACCATCGCCTTGCCGTTTCGCTGAAGGGCCGACAACAGCTGAGAGGGCAGGCGTGTGTACCGGCTTTCAGCCCACGCATCGCCCAGCAACTCACAGAACCGGGCACCGCAGTGAAGGACGGCTCCGTTGGCCTTGATCAACGCGCGCGTGCCGTTGAGCGGAGACTCCTCACCCCCGGTGACCAGCGCCAGCTTTCGGTTGATCGTGAGTGCCTCTACGAGATGCGGCATGAGCAACGTGAGCAGGCGCTGCTCCTGGCGGCTGAAATGGTCCTCGTTCGCCGGGCGGAACAGCGAGAGCCACTCGCCGCGCCCGCGCGGGTGGGCGATATCGGCAATCAGCAGATTTCGCTCATGGCCGTAGCGACGAATGTACTTTTGGATGTCCGTCGCCTCTTTCGGGTAGAGGTCCGGCGTGAAGCGGCGCAAGGCGATTCCCGGGTGCGCGGCGACCCGCTCCATCTCTGACGAGTGCTTGTTGTTCACATCCGGCATCTCTTCGAGCAAGGAGTCCGGTTCGTTGTAGGTTTGCAGTCCGCGAATGACGTACCCCTGCCTGTCCACTCCGGCGTTGTTGCACCAGGCCGCCGAGCGAAACGGGATCACTTGCTGGAGCAGCCTGAACAACAGCGTGTGGAACTCTTCTGCCGGCGTTTCGTGCGCGGCTCGGTAGATTTCCAGAACGAATGTCAGTGCTGTGTCCATCGCAACGTGGTGCACTCACAACCGCCGCAGGAATGTCGCCGCGAGTTCGAGGCCGAGGGAAGCCTCCGGGAGCTCGGTCGGAAACAGGTACCACGCGTGCGGAACGTCACTCCACACGTGCAGTTCAACGCGCGCACCTGCCTTGCGCGCTCGCTTTGCAAGTCGCAACGCGTCGTCCAGCAGCGGATCCTGAGTGGCTCCGTGGATCTGAATCGGTGCAAGCGCAGAGAGGTCGGCAAATAGCGGGGACAGTCGCGGATCGCGTGGATCCATCCCGGGCGCGTAGATGGAGGCGCACGCCATCGCCATCTCGCGGGTCGTGAGGGGATCGCGCCCGTCGTTCGCATCGCCGGATACGCTCAGGTCGACAAACGGCGAAAGCGTCACGATGCCATCCGGACTCGCGCCCGCTCGCGCGGCATCGAGCGCTATGGCAATTGTGAGCGCTGCGCCAGAGGAATCGCCCACCAGGAAGCATGCGGCCGCCCGGCCTTCGCCATCCGGGCCGTTTGTGCGCGCCCAATGGAACGCCCTCAGACAATCGTCCGCAGCGCAGGGGAATCTGTGTTCGGGCGCCAGCCGATACTCGACGAAGAACACACATGCCCGGGCGAGCACGGCAAGCCGGCTCACGACACCCGAATACAAATCGAGACTGCCCGCCATGAAGCTGCATCCGTGGCAGTACACGATGCGCCGGTCTGGATCAGCGTTCTCGGGAACGGCCCACACGCCGCGGATTGCCGCATGGGCGCTCTGCACGAACTTCACGCCGGCGAGCGGTTTCGAATCGATTGCCAGCGCATCGATGATCGTGCGAATGCGGGCCAGATCGGCGGGATCCGCCGCAGCGAGCTCGCGGGCACGTGCCGAAAGGTGCGCGTGGACTGCGCTCGGGCCATTCGTGATCGAGGACATTTGAGCTCCCTTTTGTTGTTCTTGTTCGCAGGGTCTTGTTTTTCGCAGGTCGCGCACCCGCCCTGAGTGGCGCGCGTGCTGGTGTCATCTTGTCCGGAGAGCCGCTCAAGGCGCAACGGGGCGGGGGCGCACCGGAATGCACCATGGCCGGCATCATCGCCGGGGTACGCCACGGACACATGATGCATTTGCATCATGTCCACGATCTGTACCGCCCAATAGCATCGGGACCCTGTATTCACGACGGGAATCGGGTCATGAAGGGCAAATTGGCGACGGCGTGTCTGGTGCTGCTGGCGAGCCTCGCCGCCTGCGGCGGCGGCGGGGACGAGGAAGACGAGGACGATCTGGGCGAAGAGCCGGAGGACAACTCCGGAGGCGGTATCTGGGAGGGCACGTACCGCATCGACGGCCAGACGGATTCCCGCGCGGCGTTTGTGCTCGCCACCGAAGAGGGCGAGTTCGTTCTCGTGGCGACGGGTCACCGTATCTTCTTCGGTTCGGCAACGGCCTCGGGCAACAGCTTCTCCGGCACGGGCTCGAGCTATCTGCTTGGCGCGCCGCCGGGCGGGCAGTCCGCCACGATTGCCGGGACTGTCGCGGCCGACGGGTCGCTCTCCGGCAGTTACTCCCTGCCTGGAGAGAGCGGCACATTCAACCTCGTGCCCCAGGACTTCGTGTACGAGAGGGGCGCCTCGCTTGCGAGACTGGCTGGTGTGTATTCGGTCCCGCCAAACCCTCAGGGATTCACGGTAACCGCCAGCATCAACAGCGATGGCGTGTTCACCATCAACTTCTCCACGGCCGAAGGATGCATGGTGAATGGCACGGTCCAGGTCGTGCACCCGGAGTTCAACTACTACCGCTGGAGCGGCAATCAGAGCTCATGCAATGCGCCCACCGATGGGCCCGTCAGGGGGTTCATGTATCTGGGCGACATGCCGCCGGGGCGAGACAACTACGTGCGCATATTTATCCAGACGCAGTCGCAGACGGCTGGGACATGGCTCGGGCCGTGAAGTAGCCGAATGCCCGGCCTGCTGGGCGAGCGATGATCTTTCGAGCGCGCGCAGCAATCGCGCCCATCCGCCGGCTTGCCACAAGAAAAAGCAGCAGGTCACCGCCGTGGAACACGGCGACATCGAGACCTGGCCGGAGAACATGCACCCCGCGGTGCTCCGCAGGGTGCTGCAGGAAGTGGTGCCGGCTGAGGGGATCGAACCCCCGACCCCATCATTACGAATGATGTGCTCTACCAGCTGAGCTAAGCCGGCACCGATGAGCTGTGCCCGCTCGCGCGGCCCCGTGGGGGCGACGGCGCGACGAGGGCGCGGATTCTACAGTTTTTTTCGCAGCCGTATCACCAGATCGATGCCGGCGACTTCCATGCCGGGCGGCGGCGGGGGCAGGCGGCTGAATTCCACCTCGGGAACGGCCACGTCCATGAGGGCTCCCGTATCCTCATCGTGGAAGTGGTAGTGGGGCACGACGTTCGAGTCGAACCAGGCGCGGGAGCCATCCACCGTGAGCTGGCGGATGAGGCCGTGGGCCGCGAACAGGTTCAGCGTGTTGTACACCGTGGCCTTGGACACCCGGGCGCCCGCGGCACGCAGGCTTGCGAGGATCTGCTCCGCCGACAGGTGCTGAGGCGCGGAGAGCAGCAGCTCGGCAATCTGCACACGCTGGGCGGTGGGACGGATTCCCAACGCCTCGAGCTTGTGTGCGCAGCTTGCGGCGGCGTGAGCGTGCGGAGCGGGCCCTTTCATGGCGGGCCATTATAGCCGCGCCTCGGACGGGCGCACGTCCCGGCGTCGTTCCGGGGTCCGCGCTCCCCACGCTATTCCGCGATTTCTGGCCGTTCGCCTCAATTATTCGCGTCGCGCCCGGCGGCTGGACGGAGGCATTCTGCGCGCGAGCCGGCAGGGAGCTGGCGTTGAGGAGGTCCACGGATGGGCAGGGTTTCAGCGTGCGCGCCGCGCAGGCCGGCGCGATGGGGCGCATTTCGGTACGCGGGCTTGGCCGCTCACGCGCCGTTGACGGGCGCGGGCAGCGGGCGGCGCGCTCGAGGGTTCACGCTCGCCGAGCTGCTCTTCGGGCTGGCGATTGCGGCCTTGCTTGCCGCGATGGCGCTGCCGAGCTTTGCAGCCTTTCGCCGCGCGGCGGATCTGAGCACAGCCACTCATCAGCTTTTGTGGGCGCTCCATTTCGCCCGCAGCTCCGCCATTCTCAACGGTGCGCCCGTCACGCTTTGCCTCACAGCGGACGATCGCACGTGCCTTTCATCGCCGGCGTCCGCTGCACGCGGCTGGCTGGTGGTTCGTCGGGCGCCCGGGGTCATGGATCTTGCGCCAGAGCCAGATGAGCAGGGTCAGCACCTCCTGCACCAGTTCCGCCTCCCAACCCAGCTCACCGTGCACGGCAGCCGGCCTGCTGTCACGTTCTGGCCGGTGAGCCGCGCCGGCACGACCAGCACGTTCGACTTGTGCGAAATCAGCGCGCAGCCGCGTGGGCGAGCGGTGGTGGTGAGCCAAACCGGCCGGCCGCGTGTGGCTCAGGAGGAGGCCGCATGCGGGGCGTGATGGTCATGCGCCGCGCGCGTGGTGCAACGCTGGTCGAAGTGCTGGTCGCGCTGGTGATTGTCAGCGTGGGGATGCTCGGCGTGGCCACATTGACGGTGCAGGCGCTGCGCATCGGGCACAACGCACTGCTCCACACGCAAGTCGCCACGCTCGTGAGCGACATCGCGGACCGAATTCGTGCAAATCCTGCGGCTGGCGAGGCGTACCACTGTGCTCGCTATCCAGGCGGCCCGTCAGAACGGAACTGCGCGCCGTCTGCGGCGAGTCCCTTGGGCTCGAACTGCACGGCCGCTGAGCTCGCCGAGGACGATCTCGCGCGCTGGCTCGCCTTGGTGAGGCGCTCGTTGCCGCTCGCAAGCAGCGAGCCTTGCGCGGCGGATGTCGCCTATGTTCCACCCGCCCTCGCGGGCGATCCCGCGCGGTATCGCGTGAGCGTGCCGTGGGTCCAGCGTGGCGACTCGGCAGCGTCCACGTATGTCGCGGATGTGCTGCTCATGGCGCCTGCTACATCACAGTGAGGTATCGGGGTCATGGAAGACCACAGCAGACGAGTGCGCGGTTTCCTCGAGCGTTGCGCCGCCTTCACTCTGGTTGAACTGATGATTGCGCTCGCGATCAGCACCGTGCTCATCGCGGCAGCGCTGGCCATGCACGCACATGCGCGCAACGTGTACCGCACGAACGAGAGAATCGCGCGGTTGCAGGAGCAGGGTCGCTATGCGCTCTCAGTGCTCGAGCCGGATATCGAAATGGCCGGCTACCTGGGCTTCACGAACGTGCCGGACGGCATCCGTCTGGTGCGGGGCGCGCAGCCGCAGGTGAGCCTCGCGACGCTGGACGAGCTCAGACAATTTCCTGTTCGAGCGGGTGGTGCGCTTCCGGCGCCGATGGCTGGCTTGCCTCCGAACGCACACGCGTGCGGAGTGAACTTCGCCGTGGATCTCTCGATGCCCGTGCAAGGCGCAGACGGCGTGTTTGCCACGGGACGCAACCCAGGCGCGGTGTGCCGCGCCTATCAGAACCGCGCGCGGGTCGGTGCAGACACACTCACGCTCCGGCGCGTTTCCACGCGCACCACATTCGCGGAACCGGATCGCATTCAGATTTACGCATCGCGGTTCGGCGGCGGAGCGTCGCACCGGCTGTTCGCGGATGGCACTGCGCCGGGGCCGGTGGATGCCAACCATCGCATCCACGATCTTCTCGTGCGCACGTACTACATCGCGCAGGACTCGGTGGGGGAGCCGGGTGTGCCGGCGCTGCGCGTGAAATCCCTCACGCGCTCGGGCACGCAGGCCACGTTTGCGGACGAGGAGGTGATGCACGGAGTCGAGGACCTGCAGATCCAGTTCGCGGTAACGCAAGGGCAGGGCGACGCGATGCGGTATGTGAATCCGGATCATCCGGATCTTCCGCGCCTTCAGGTGATGGCCGTCCGCATCTGGCTGCGCGTGCGTGCGGAAGAGCCCGACGCGCAGTTCACGGATCGGCAGACGTATCGGTATGCGAACGTGGAGTTCACGCCCACCGGCGCTGAACGCAATTACCGGCGCGTACTCATCTCGCGGACGATCGCCGTGCGCAATGCGCGCACGTTCTGAGTGGAGGGGTCATGACTCGGCTCATGCGAACGGAAGAGCAGCACTCGGGCGCACATACGCAGTCTCGCGCGCAGCGGGGCGCCGCACTCGTCATTTCTCTGCTGCTCCTGCTCATCATCACGATCCTCGCGACTGCAGGGGTCACCATGTCCACCGGCGAGCTGGCCATGGCGGGCAACGAGCAGTTTCGCCGGCAAGCGGCGGAAGCGGCGTCATCGGGCATCGAGGTCGCGCTCGCTGCACTGGCCCGTTTGGGGTCGGGCAGCTCGGAGCCGGAGAACGAGGCAACGCACAGTGGCGCTGTGGCGGGCGCAAGTTACATCACGATCACGCGATACGCGGGCGAGGAAACCGCGTTGCCCAACTTCAGTGCCCAACGCTTCGCCGCCCGTCACTTCGAGATCGAGAGCCGCGGAGAGGCCGGGCGCAATGCGCTCGACGAACAACGCCAGGGCGTGATGATCCTTCGGCCCGTCGGCAGCGGCGAACGAACGTTTACTCGTCGCGCCGCCGGGCTCGGTGATGTGCCCCTGCCCTGATCCGGGACAGTCGCGGAAGCCGTGCACCGTCAATCGACGTTACCGAACACTGAATTCATTCATGGCGACCATGCAGTCTCCCGTTACATTCATCGTCTTCTTCGCGTGTGCCCTGGCAGCGGCACTCGGCTCCGCGTCCGCGCGAGCGCAGGAGTGCGCCGCGCCTGCGATCGAGAACAAACCGATCACCATGACGTACAGAGGGGTCGAGACCCTCGCGATCACGCTGACTGCCTCCGCAGACGGCACAGTACGCGCAACGGATTCGGAAACGGGTGCAACACTCTGGACCTTCACCGCACCGGAAGCCATTGCCGCGCGTGAGCGCGGCCTCACGGGCCTGATTTCTTCGCCGCGCGTGCTGCGCTTCG
Source organism: Steroidobacteraceae bacterium (assembly GCA_019683695.1). Lineage (GTDB taxonomy): Bacteria > Pseudomonadota > Gammaproteobacteria > Steroidobacterales > Steroidobacteraceae > JADGHX01. The sequence goes on along the minus strand of JADGHX010000022.1, from coordinate 12,830 downwards.
ATGCCGAAGGCGACGGTGCGGTGGACGTGGGCGACGGCGATCGTGTGTGGCTGTACTTCGGCCTGCGGAGGGCAGGGCCCTTCTACTACGCGCTGGACATCTCGGACCCCTCGCGGTCGCGCGTGCTCTGGAAACGCGGCGCGGACTCGCTGAAGGGGCTTGCGGACGCGTGGTCGCCTCCCGCAATCGCACGCGTGCGCCTCTCCGGCGCTGCGCAGAATGGCGAGCACTTCGTGCTCATCATCGGCGGCGGATACGCGAACGCCACTTCCGTGAGCGCCGGCAACCGCATCTTCATGCTCGATGCGGCCACGGGGCAGCGTCTGTGGTCGGCGGGCGGCGTTTCGCCGGATGAGACGCCGGACCTGCAGCTCGAAAAGATGATCCATCCCGTGCCGGCGGGCGTTGCTGTGCTGGACGTGGATGGAGATGACTACGCGGATCGCTTCTACGCGGTCGATCTCGCCGGACAGGTGTTTCGCTTCGACGTGTGGAACGGCAGAGCGCGCACAGAGCTCGTGACGGGCGGCGTGCTGGCAGACCTCAGCGCGCCGGCGAGCCCGGGTTTGCCCGTGAATGGCAGCGCGCGCTTCTTCAACAGGCCGGATGTGGCGCTCATCGTGCCTCGCGCGGGTGCGCCGTACTACAACGTTGCCCTCGGCTCGGGTGACGCGGACGGCACGGCCCCGCCGCTCGTCCCGAACCGCTTCTACTCGATTCGGGACTCGAATGCGTTCACGGCACTGACACAGCCCGCGTACGACGGCCTTGACACCATCCTCGCGACGGACCTCATTGACATCACCGCAGACGTGAATGCGCGTGTTCCGCGCGATGCGAAGGGCTGGCGCATGGATCTGGCGCCGCCGGATGTGCTCGCGCTCGGCGAACAAGTGCTCTCCGAGTCCATTACGGTGAACAAGGTCGTTCTGTTCACAACCTACCAGCCCGAACGCAGCCCGGAGTCCGCGCCGGCAGACGACGGCGCGTGCGAACAGACGGGCTCCAGTCGTGTGTACGCGGTGCGAGTGGACAGCGGCGCGGCGGCCGTGGACCTGGACAGCGACGGCGAGATCACCCCATCCGACCGTTCACTCGAAATGCAGCACGCGGGCCCGCCAGCCGCCGTGAGCATCGAGATCGCGACCCCCAGCGCGGGCGGCACCGTCCGCCCACCCACGGACGCGCCACCGGATAACCCGGGCGCGCCGCAGCCGCCTTCACCCAACGAAGCCGTTCAATGCATCGTCGGTACGCGTGTGCTCAAAACCTGCGTGCCCTTCAGCCCGCTGCAGCGAACCTACTGGCACCACGCCACCGTGGAGTGACTACCCGCGAGCCGCGAGCTTCCCTTCCAGATGCTGCGCCAGCTCGGCGATGGTCGGAAAGTCGAACAGCTCCGTCAGGTCCACCATGCCCGGGTACTTCCGGTCGATGTTCTCGTGGATCTCGATGAGCTTCAGCGAGCTGGCGCCGACCTCGAACAGGTTGTCGTGGATGCCCACGCTCTTGCCCTCGAGGGCCGCGTCGCAGATGGTCTTGAGCTGATCCTCGATCACCGAGCGGGAAGTGGCATCCGCGCCGCGCTGCGCCTCGCGCAGGGCGCGCAGCTCGGCGAGCTCCGCATCGAACTCGCCATCGACGTAGCTCTGCTCGAGCAGATGGCGCTGGATCTTGCCGCTCGTCGTCTTCGGAATGCGCTTGACGGGAACCACCTCGGCGACTTCCACGCCGGTGCTCTCGTTGATGAGCCGTGCCACCTCGTTTGCGGTGGGCAGAAAGTCCTTCATTTCCCCACGATGCAGCACGAAGACCACGAGCTGCTCCGTCTGCGCGCCGCGCGGCTTGGCGCCGGCCGCCACCACCTTGCCCAGCTCCAGGCCCTGGGCGCGCTGCGCGATGTTCTCCAGATCGTGCGGGTAGTAGTTCTGCCCGTTGACGAAGATGATCTCTTTCGCGCGCCCGGTGATGTACAGCTCGCCCTCGTGGATCACGCCGAGATCCCCGGTACGCACCCACCCATCGGCGGTGAGTGAAGCGGCATTCGCTTCGGGATTCTCGAAGTAGCCCTGCGTGACGTTCTCGCCGCGGATGTAGATGTTGCCCACCTGCCCATCGGGCAGCGGCGCGTCATCGTCCCCCGCGATACGCACATCGCAGTAGGGAATCGGGCGCCCCACGGACATGAGCTCGACCGCGTCCCTGTCATCCCGGGCCACGACGCGAGCCACGTTTCCGACGCCGAGCTCGTGCCGCCTGAAGCTCGTGGACCGATACTCGCGCCCCACCGGCGGGAAGCTCACCGCCAGCGAGGCTTCCGCGAGGCCGTACACCGGATACATGGCGTTGCGCGCAAGCTTCGCGGGCTCCAGCCGCCGCAGGAACTCGTCCACCAGATCCACCGAGATCGGTTCCGCGCCATTGAAGATGAGCCGCACGGAGGAGAGGTCCAGCCCCTCGATGGGCCGGTCCCCCAGCACCTTCAGGTAATGCTTGTACCCGAAGTTCGGCGAGCACAGGATGGTCGCGCGCACGCGCGTGGCGAACGTGAGCCACAGCAGCGGCCGGCGGATGAACAGCTCCGTCGGCATGAGATGCGCGTGAATGCGGTTCGCGAACATGAAGATGTGGAAGCCGATGAGCCCCATGTCGTGCGTCAGCGGCATCCACGAGAGGCTCACGTCATCCGGCGTGAATCGCGCCACTTCGCTCGAGCCGCGCGAGTTCGCCAGGATGTTCGCGTGCGTGAGCACCACGCCCTTCGGCTCGCTGGTGGAGCCGGATGAGAACTGGATGAACGCCACGTCCCCCGGCTGTGCACGATGCACCTGCCCCGCGCGCGAGATGTCGTCCAGCGTATCCACGAGGAACGCGCGCGAGCGCAGCCCTTCGAACACGTCTTCCGCTCCGACCTGGGCCGCAAACGCACCGATGCGATCGAGCGAGCGCCGGTCGGTGTAGATGAAGGGCTTGCCCAGCTTGCGCGCAATGCGCAGCAGCTTGTGGCGGTGCTCATCGCTGATGCCGAGCGCCACGGGCACGGGGATGATCCCGCCCAGCACGGCGCCCCAGAACGCGTCGATAAACTGCTCGTTGTTCCCCAGGAACAGGATCAGCTTGTCGCCCCGCCGGGCGCCGAGCTTCTGCAGGTGATAGAGAATGCCGAGCGCGCGCTCGTGCAGCTCGGCGAACGAGACGGCGCGTGTCTCGTTCTCGCCCTCGAGATAGGTGATGCTGCGGTTCGCGGTGCGGTTGGTTTCGATCAGCTCGGTGAGTGTGACAGCTCGGGTCATCAGCGCCGTTCCAGCCTCATGTACAGGGGATGCCGCGTACGCAGGTTGATCTGCGCTTCAAGCTCGACGGGGCGGTCGGCCACGAAGGTGAGCCGATAGCGACGGGCGACCTTGTACAGATGCATCAGCATTTCGTAAAGGGCGAGCGTTTCGCCGATACAGTGCCGCGGCCCCGCGGCGAAGGGGATGTACGCGAAGCGGGGCCGTTCGGCTTCATGCTCGGGTGCGAAGCGCTCCGGCCGGAACGCATCGGGGTCCTTCCAGTAGCGCGGATGCCGGTGGAGCAGGTAAGGGCTCAGCATCACGCTCGTGCCCGCCGGAATCTCGTAGCCGCACAGCACGTCCGGCCCGATGGTGCGGCGGGAGAGCAGCCAGCCGGGCGGATACAGGCGCAGGGACTCGTTCACCACCTGGCTCGTGTAGCTGAGCGCTTCCATCTGCGTGAGGCTCGGCGCCCGCTGCTCGGGCGTGGCGGCGAGCTCGGCGTGCAGCTTCGCGTCCACGTCGGGATGTTGCGACAGCAGGTACCACGTCCAGTTGAGCGCGCTGGCGGTGGTCTCGTGGCCGGCCACGACGAGTGTCATCACCTCGTCGATCAGCTCGCGCTCGCTCATGCCGTCGCCGGTTTCCTTGTCGCGCGCGTTCATGAGCATGCCGAGGAAATCCGGATGCTCCTCGCCGTTCTCCCGCCGGCGCTTGATCAGATCCGCGATCACCCGGCCGAGCTGGCGGAACTTGTAGGCGAACTGGAGGTTACGCGCCGGCTCCTTCGTCACCACGTCGAACGGATTGCCGCCCGTCTGCTGCGCCAGGCGGTCCAGATCGGGGCCGAAGATGGAGCGCAGCACGATCTGCAGGGTGAGCTCGCTCATGTCGTCCGTGACGTTCACCTTCTCGCCGCGTGCGGCCTGCGCCTCCCAGCGGGCGATGAGGCGCTCGTTCTCTTCGTCGATCGTGCCCGCGAACTGCGTGATGACGCGCCGATGGAACATCGGCTGCATCATGTAGCGCTGGCGCTTCCAGAACTCGCCCTCGCTGGTCATGATGCCGTTGCCGAGCAGGATCTTCACCCGATCCAGCCCCACGCCCTTGGTGTAGTTGCGGTGGTTCGACACCAGCACGCGCTTCACGTCGTCCGGGTGGTTGATGACGTACGTGTAGGATTTGCGGCCGGGGGCGTACACACGATAGATGTCGCCGAACCGGGCAAACAGCTCCTGCATGCGCTCCAGGGAATCCTCCGTGGAGCCGATGTCGAACTGCAGCTCGGGCTCGGGTGGGTGGCGGGCGGCTTTCTCGGGAGCGGTCATGTGCGTCAGCTGAGTCCGGGAATGGGCGCGTATCTTACAAGAGTCCCTGCGCGCGACCCCGGGCGCGCCAACGCCTTGTTTCGCCGCGTCCGATCACGGAAACTGCGCGGCCTCGCGCAGGCGGTGCGCGCGTTACCGGAGCCTGTCCGGGGAATGTTCACGGCCGCAGCAGGCGAGCAGTCATCGGACAGGCACTCTGGCTCACCATGATCGAATCCGGCCCCGGCGGCGGACTGCGCAACTCCATCTACCGGCGAATCACCCGCTCCGGGCGGCGCATGACGGTCTGGCGGCGGATGCTGTACGCCGTCGCGGCGCCTCTGGGGGTGGGCATCATCCGTTTCTGGTGGCTCACGTGCCGCATCGTGCGCATCGAGGGGGATGAGCATCTCGAAGCGGCGCTCGCCCGGAACCCCTCACTCATCCCCTGCTATTGGCACCAGCACCAGCTCTTCGGGGCCCGTTACCTCGTCGATCAGCGCTCGCGCGGGCTGCAGGTGGGCTGGCTCATCAGCCCCTCCGTCGATGGCGAGCTCGGGGCGATGATGGTCCGGCGCTTCGGGGGGCATGTCATCCGCGGGTCGTCCACTGCCACCGGCGCGCGGGCGCTCAAGGATTATTACGAAGCGCTCGTCAAGCACGGCGTGTCGCCCGTCATCACGCCGGATGGGCCGCGCGGGCCTCGCTTCCAGTTCAAGCCGGGTGCGATCCTGCTGGCCCAGATGTCGGGCCGTCCCATTCTGCCGATCGCGTATGCGGCCTCCCGGGCGTGGCTCATCAAGTGGGACAAGTTCGTCATCCCCGTGCCGTTTTCCAGAATTGCCATTGCCGTCGGTCCGCCGCGATACGTGCCGCGCGTGACGGATTCCGGTGCCATCGAGGCGCTGCAGAATGAGCTCACCGCGGAACTGAAGCGGCTGTACGGCGTGGCGCGCTCGGCACTCGGCAGGCGTTCGGCATGAATCCAGAAATCTCCATTGTCATTCCCGTGTGCAACGAGGCCGAGAACGTCGGGCCTCTCGCGGAGGAAATCGCCATCGCGCTGAAGGGGCGCGCCTTCGAGATCCTGTTCGTGGATGACGGCAGCACGGATGACACCGCGGCCGCGGTGCTGCGCGCCCGCGAGAAAGTGCCGCAGGTGCGATTGCTGCGGCATTCCTTCCGAAGCGGGCAAAGCGCTGCCGTCACCACCGGCGTGAAGCACGCCCGCGCGGAGTGGGTGGGCACGCTGGATGGTGACGGGCAGAACGACCCGGCGGACCTGCCGAAGCTCATGGCCGCGCGGCTCGATCCGGCGAACGCGGATGTGGTGCTGATCCAGGGCCATCGCGTCACCCGCAAGGACACCAGCTTCCGCCGCCTGCAGTCCCGCATCGCGAATGCGGTGCGCTCGTGCCTGCTGGGAGACGGCACACCCGACACGGGCTGCGGCATCAAGCTCATGCATCGCGCCAGCTATCTCGAGCTGCCGAAGTTCGATCACATGCATCGGTTCCTGCCGGCGCTGTTCCAGCGCGCCGGCGGGCGAGTCATTTCCGTGCCGGTGAATCACCGGCCCAGGGCGCGTGGCACGTCGAAGTACGGCATGCTGGACCGATTGTGGGTCGGCATCGTCGATATCGGCGGCGTCATGTGGCTCCGGCGACGCTACAAGCCCGGCCTGGCCGTGCGTGAGGAATAAGGCAGATGAATGAGGTGATCGGGGAAGTGTTCGGCGTCGTCGTCACGCCCTGGAAGATCGTCGGCTATCTCGGTGTGTTCCTTTTTGCGGGGCGCTGGGTCGTGCAGGTGCTGGCGACGCGCGCGCATGGGCGGCCCGTGATCCCGCGTCTGTTCTGGACCATGAGCATGCTCGGCAGCGCGCTGCTGCTTTCGTATTTCATCTGGGGCAAGAACGACTCGGTCGGCGTGCTTTCGAACCTCTTCCCCATGGGAGTCGCGGTGTACAACTGGGTCATGGATGTGAAGTCCGGCGGCATGGCCCGGAATGCCTGAGGCGCCGCCCGTGATCCCTGCTGCCAACGGCGTCGCGCCCGCCGGGCGTGTCGTCGAGCGTGCGCAGCTTCAGGATCTCCTGTGGCTCGGGCTCGCCGTGCTGCTCGTGGTCGGCACGGGCCTCGGCACGCGCATGCCATGGCCTGCGGATGAGCCGCGGTTCGTGCTCATCGCACGAGACATGGTGCTCACCGGCGACTGGCTGTTCCCGCGCATTGGCGGGGACCTCTACGCAGACAAGCCACCGGTCTTCTTCTGGCTGCTGGCGCTGGGCTACGCGCTCACAGGCTCGATCAGGGCATCGTTTCTGGTGCCTTCGTTCGTTGCGGCGTGCACGGTCGTGGCGTTGGTGTACGACCTCGGGCGGCGCCTGTTCGGGCGCATCGCCGGACTGGCGGGCGCACTCATGCTGGCCTTCTGCGTGCAGTTCGGCCTGACGATGCGCGGCGCGCAGATCGACCCCGTGCTGTGTGGGCTCACGACGCTCTCCATGTACGGGCTTCTGCGACACCTGCTGCTCGGCCCCGCTTGGGGCTGGTACTTCGTGGGCGGCCTCGCGGCGGGCGTGGGCGTCGTGACAAAGGGCGTGGGGTTTCTCCCTTTGCTCGTGTTCATCCCGTACGCGCTCATGCGCGCGCGCGGGTTCGCAGGCCTGGCGCGCATCGAGGGCGGCGCGCGGTGGGCGCTCGTTGTGCCGGCCTTCCTGCTCGGCGTCGCCATCTGGCTCATGCCGATGCTCGTCGCCGTGGCCACGCGGAACGATCCGAATCTCGTCGCCTACCGCGACGAAATCCTCTTTCAGCAAACCGTAGAGCGATACGCCTCGGCGTGGCATCACGTGAAGCCCTGGTACTACTTTCTCACGGAAGTGATTCCGCCACTGTGGCTACCGTTGAGCGTGCTGCTGTTCTGGCTGGTGCCACGGTGGATCGGCGCATTCCGCGAGCGGGATGCGCGAGTGGGGTTGCCGCTCGCCTGGGTGCTGCTCACCTTGTTGTTCTTTTCGTTGAGCGCCGGGAAGAGGGGCGTCTACATCTTTCCGGCATTGCCCATCACCGCACTCGCCGCTGCGCCTTTTCTGCCGACGCTGTTCCAGAGGAAGGGCGTGCAGCGCGTGAGTCTCGCGCTCGGTGCAGTGCTGGTGCTGGGCGCGCTCGCCGTGCTCGTCATGGACACGGTGGTCGGAGACCAGCGGCTGCGAAACACGCTCAACGAAGCGGGAGTCGATTCACTTGCGCCCGTGAGCATCTTCGCCGCACTCGGTTTGCTCGCATGGCTGGTGTGCGCCTGGAAACGCCCGGTGCTGGCGTGGCCAACGGTGTTCGCAACGCTCGCGGTGGTCTGGTCCTACGGTATCGCTCCGCGAATCGATGGCGAGCGCTCCGCGAGCACGTTCACTCGCGAGATGCTCGCGCAGGTTCCGCCGGGAACGGATCTGGGTTTGATGGCTTACAAGGAGCAGTTTCTGCTCTATCTCGACAGACCCGTCGTCAACTTCGGCCATGCACGCTGGCGTGAAGGCTCGCAGGAAGCCTACGACGCTTCCGCGTGGCTCAACGCGGCGCCGGGACGCACGCTGCTCATTCCGGAATCCGCTGTCAGTCCCTGTTTCGAGCATGCTCAACGCCAGCCGGCTGGCACCTCGAGCGGTGATGTGTGGCTGCTCGTGACGGGCGCGGCGGACGATGCATGCGTCAGACGCGGGGACCTGAGTCGTGCCCTGACCTACACGCCGCCGCGATCCACTCCCTAGGCTCGATATGTCCAATCGCTCGCACGAGCCGTTCGCGGAACTTCAAATGCGAACAGCAGGTTAGCTTGTATTCCTGAAAGACTGTGCCAGAATCCGGCGCAATCGTCTGAGAACAGAGAACAGAAGCTGTGAACTGTGTCGTGCGTCGTGGCACACGCCCGCGAGCGACATGAGAATTCGCGGCCGGACACGGGGAGAGCACACCGGATGGCAAGTCTGCCGCCCGACAAGACATCGGAGTTCACCGCTTCGGACATCCTGTCCGCCGATGCCTGGAATGGACGCTCCGCCAAACCCGTTCTCGGTCTCGACGTCGCCTGCACCAAGATCGCCGTCGACTTCCAGAACATGCGCCGGCCGGAGGTCGAGGCCACCCTCCGCACGAATCTCGAGTTGTTGCGGGAGGCCACGTCGTGCGATTGCGCCTTCGCCGCCATCTTCGGCACCGAGGAGCCCGCCACGATCGAGGACATCCAGGTGGCACGCAGCGCCTTCGCCCAGTGCCGCCCGGAAGCCCTGCGTGGCGAGAGTCTCGATCGGTTCCCGTGGCTCAAGTCCCGGTCCGAGCACCTGAGGCTCTCCGAGCTGCGCGACACCAGCGCCCCGCGTCGTGAGCAGATGGCAGAGGCTCACCGCTTCCTCGAGCTGCAGATCGGGTCGGTGCTGCTGGTGATGTTTCGCATCCAGGGGCGGCCCGCGGGCTTCCTGGGTCTGGCGCACGACCTGCCGCGTGGCGCGTGGGACGTGAACCTGCAGCTCATGTTGAAGCTCATCGGCACGAGTCTCGCCACCGGCCTCGAGCGCATCCGCATCGAGGCGCGGCTCGCCAAGCTCGAAGAGCGCACCGCGCTCGCCCAGGCCGCGGCGAACGACGGGCTCTGGGACTTCGACGTCGAGAGCAACGAGGTCTATTTCTCGCCGCGCTGGAAGGCGATGCTCGGCTACGAGGACGAGGACATGCGCGGCTCGCCGGACTGGCGCAGTCTCGTGCATCCGGACGACCTCTCGCGCGTGCAGGCGGCCATTCGCGATCACGTCGCGGGCAAGACGCCCATCTTCGAAAGCACGCATCGCATGCGCCACCGCAATGGCGAGTGGCGCTGGGTCATCAGCCGCGCGCAGGCGCGTGTCGACAAGCACGGCCGGCTGCTGCGCCTCGTGGGCGTGGAGCTGGACATCACCGAGCGCAAGATCTACGAGGAAGCGCTCTTCCGCGAGAAGGAAAGCGCGCAGATCACCCTGCAGTCGATCGGGGACGGCGTCATCACCACGGACGCGAACTCCACCATCGACTACATCAATCCCGTTGCCGAAGAGCTCACCGGCTGGCGCCTCGAGGATGCGATGGGCCGCCCGGTCGAGGAGATCTTCCGTGCATTCCACGAGGAGACGTGCGAGCCGCTGGAAAATCCGCTCACGGTGTCGATCCGGCGCATCCGGCCGATCAAATCCGTGCGACCCATGCTGCTCATCCGGCGGGACGGCAACGAGCTGTACGTGGAGAGCACGGCGGCACCCATCCGGGATGGCTCCGGGCACGTTGCCGGTGGTGTGCTCGTCTTTCACGACGTGAGCGAGTCCCGCGAGCTGAACCGGCGCCTCTCGTATCACGCGAGCCACGACCTGCTCACGGGCCTCGTGAATCGCCGCGAGTTCGAAGCGCGGCTCGAGCGGGCGCTGAAGAGCGCCAAGGCCCGCGAAGCCTCCTACGCGCTCTGCTATCTCGACATCGACCAGTTCAAGATCGTCAACGACACCTGCGGCCACAGCGCCGGCGATGCGCTGCTCGGGCAGGTGGGCGCGCTGCTGAAATCCAAGGTGCGCTGGCGGGACACGCTGTCGCGCCTCGGTGGCGACGAGTTCGGCATTCTGCTCGAGAGCTGCTCGCTCGACGAAGCCATGCGCACCGCGGAGGCGCTGCGCGAGGCCGTGCGCAACTTCCGCTTCACGTGGGAAGACCGCGTGTTCCGGCTCGGCGCGAGCATCGGCGTGGTGCCCATCGCGGCGGACAACGAAGACGTCGCGTCGATTCTCTCGGCGGCGGACAGCGCGTGTCAGGCCGCGAAGGAAGGGGGCCGCAATCGCGTGCACAGCTTCGCCGAGAACGACATCGAGCTCATGCGCCGGCGGCGCGAGATGCAATGGGCCGCTCGCATCAATGCCGCGCTGGAAGAAGGGCGGTTCGAGCTGTTCCGCATGCAGATCCAGCCGCTCCAGCGGGTGGATCCCGGTCAGCACTACGAGTTGCTCATCCGGCTGCGCGATGAGAACGGGCGCATCGTGGCGCCGAACGATTTCATTTCAGCCGCCGAGCGCTATGGCATCACGCCGGCGATCGATCGCTGGGTGATCGAGAACGCCTTCCGCTGGCTCGTATCGGAGGCGGACGAGCGCGAGAAGCTCATGATGTGCTCGATCAACCTCTCCGGCCAGAGCCTCGGGGACGACAAGTTCCTGCCGTTCGTCATCGATCAGTTCCACCGCAGCGGGCTCGATGCCTCCAAGATCTGCTTCGAGATCACCGAGACGGCGGCGGTGGCGAGCTTCTCGCAAGCCAACCGGTTCATTCAGTCGCTGAAGGAGCTGGGCTGCAAGTTCGCGCTGGATGACTTCGGAACCGGGCTGTCCTCGTTCGGGTATCTGAAGCACTTCCCGGTGGATTTCCTGAAGATCGACGGCAGCTTCGTGCGCGAGATCCTGCGCGACCCCATCGACCGGGAGATGGTGCGCTCGATCAACGAGATCGGCCATCTCACCGGCAAGCAGACCATCGCCGAGTTCGCCGAGAATGCCGAGATCATCCAGATGCTCACGAGCCTCGGCATCGATTACGCGCAGGGCTACGGCATCGCGCAGCCCCAGCGCGTGCTCAAGTCCGCAGTGGCCTGAGGATTACTGCGCGGCGAACTCGAGGCGCATCGACAGATCGATGGCGCGCACGTGCTTCGTGAGCGCGCCGACCGAGATGTAATCCACGCCCGTCTCGGCGATCTCGCGCACCTTGGCCAGACTCACGCTCCCCGAGGCTTCGAGCTTTGCGGGCCGCGGGCTCGCGCAGTTGCGGGCCACGGCTTCCCGCATGTCCGCGTGCGAGAAGTCGTCCAGCATGATGATGTCGGCCTGCGCGGCGAGGGCCTGATCCAGCTCCTCCAGTGATTCGACTTCGACTTCCACCTTCAGGTCCGGCCAGGTGCGCCGGGCGGTGGCGATGGCGGCCGCAATGGAGCCTGCCGTGGCGATGTGGTTCTCCTTGATGAGCACCATGTCGAACAGCCCCATGCGATGGTTGCCGGCGCCGCCACACCGGACCGCGTACTTCTGCGCCGTGCGCAGGCCGGGCAGGGTCTTGCGCGTATCCAGGATCGTGCAGCCCGTGCCGGCCACGGCGTCTGCATAACGCCGGGCTTCGGTGGCTGTGGCAGACAGCAGCTGCAGGAAATTGAGCGCGGTGCGCTCGCCGGTGAGGATGGGGCGCGCAGGGCCTTCGATCTCGAACAGCACCTGCCCGGCCGAGACGCGCTCGCCATCCGCCACGCGCCAGGTGACGCGAACGGTGGAGTCGAGTTGCCGGTACGTCTCATCCACCCAGGCGGTGCCGCACACGACGGCGTCTTCGCGGGTGATGACGCGCCCTCGGGCGCGCTGATGAGCGGGCACGAGATCCGCCGTGACATCTCCCGTGCCGATGTCTTCCTGCAGGGCGGTCTGCACCTGCAGCGTGAGGTCTTTGGGCAGGTCACTCATGGAAGGTGTGAGCGTAAAGCAAAACGGCCCGGCAGTGCCGGGCCGTTGTGTCGAAATGCGCGCGGGCCGTCAGATCGGCAGGCCATGGGTTGCGCTCCCCATGCAGAGGAGCATGGGAATGGAGAGCACGAAGTTCGCGCGTGAGGCGTACAGCGCCACCTTGCGCGCGGAGGCCTTCTCCGCGTCCGTCGCGGGTGTGAGGCCGAGAATCTTCTTCTGGCTCGGCCAGATGAGCACCCAGACATTGAACAGCATGATCGTGCCGAGCCACGCGCCGATGCCGATGATGAGGCTGTACACGTCCCCGCCGACGCTGAGGCCCAGCGTGAAGGCCGGGACGAACCGCGGCCCGAGGAGCCAGGCGCCCGCCAGCCAGGTGACGACCGCGGCCCAGCGGAACCAGAAGAGGGCGCGGGGCGCGACATACTTCGTGATGCCCGCGCCGCCCGGGCCACCCTTGTCGGCCGCGGCATCTGCGAGCGCCGGCACCTGCACGGCATTGAAGTAGTACAGCAGCCCGATCCAGAACACGCCGGCGACGATGTGAATCCAGCGTGCGAGGCCCGCCGGGTTGAACTCCGGGCCCTGGATCACGAGCGCCAGCACGACGGCCAGCACGATGCCGAGAATGAGGGACTGACGGTGATTGTTGAGCGGGTTCATGACGCGCAGCTCCCGGAGACCTGTGAGTTGTTGTTATGACGGGCTCGAGCCTGCTCGCGCAGGGGTTTGAAG
>JADGHX010000021.1 GCA_019683695.1 Steroidobacteraceae bacterium | reverse complement strand
CCGGGCTATTGGGGGGGGGCTAGTTTCGCTACAAACGGGGGGGGGGGGCGCCCCGGGGGGCGCGCCCCCCCGCCACTCTCGTGCATCCCCGCCGCACGATTCTTCGGGCACAAGCCGAACACCGCAGGACAGAGCTTTGATTCCTCTCGGCTGACCCTGCGCCGTGCGTCAGGGCGGCGCGGATCTCTGCGACGTGCCCTGCCTTGCATGCGAGCAAGGGGGGCCAGCCTGTGCATGCCCCGCTCAAACGATTCTTCGGGCACGAGTCGAATACCGCAGGCCAGAGGTTTCATTTCTGCCGCCCGACCCTGCGCCGCAGATCACGTGAACGCGTCGTGTTTGCGATCCGACGCGGTGCGGATCCGACGCGCCGGTCGACCGCACCATCCATCGCCTGTGACACCTCACCGCCTGTGAAGCGCTTGGTCGCTCGTGACGGATGCGGACTTGTCTCTTTGTCTCATCATCTTCACGAGCTCCATTCACTCTTGCCTGTCACAGGCATGACCCCGCATCGAATTATGTTCAGCCACGAGGGTGACTCGGTGGCGCGCGCTCGCGCTGCATTCGATTACGTTGAATTGCCCGCCGCGCGGGAGTAGCTTCCCGCACACGCCAAGAAGCAATTCAAAACTGCAGACAGGCGGTTCGTCCCGGGGAATCGAGTCACGTAGCGATAACACGCCGTGCGTCACCGCGTGACGGCTCCCCGTAACAAACTCACCGGACTGCAGCAGCCCGACGCACACCGCAAGGCGCGCACCGGGTGTGGCTTCGGAAGGCCAACACGAACGAACAAATTGGGGAGATTCGCAGGATGAAACCGTCCATTCCCGCGTTCCTGGGATCGATGCTCCTGGGAGCCGCGTTGACCGCGCCTGCTCCGGCATCTTCGAAAGGCTTGTCGAATCCGCTGCGCGTTGCCGGTCCCGTTGAACCGATCAGCAGCGCCATTCGCAAGATCGACGAGTCTCTCGAAGGTGCAACGGGCACGGTACAAGTCATCGTGCAGTTCAAGGATGCTCCGTTGCTGAGCATGGTGGGGGAAAACGCCAAGCGAGGTGCGGCAAGGCTGAACCGCGCGCAGCAGATGAGCTACTCCGCCAGCTTGCGCAGCAAGCAGGCGGAAGTCATGAACAAGATCCGCGCACTCGGCGGCCAGGAAATTGCGCGTCTGCGCGTGGTGTACAACGGCGCAATCGTGAGCATCGATGCGAGCAAGCTGCCGCAGGTGGCATCGCTCCCCGGCGTGCACACCATCAGCCGTTTGGGGAATTACCAGATCGAGCTCAGTGAAACGGTGGGCCAGGTGGGTGCAGCGGCCGTGCAGGCCGCGGGGCTCACGGGCAAGGGCATCGTCGTTGCCGTGCTCGACTCGGGCATCGACTACACCCACCGCAATTTCGGCGGACCAGGAACCGTTGCCGCTTACGAGGCCGCGTATGGCACCGGGCCCGGCGATGCGAGGAACGCCTCGCGCGACGGCCTGTTCCCGACGGAGAAGGTGATCGACGGCATCGATTTCGTCGGTGAGGCCTGGCCGAACGGCCCCGTGGCGGTGGATGACGATCCGATCGACTTCCAGGGCCACGGCACGCACGTGGCGGACATCATCGGCGGCAAGAGTCTGGATGGCGAGCACGTCGGCGTCGCGCCGGATGTGAAGTTCATCTCCATCAAGGTGTGCAGCGCCGTCTCCACCTCGTGCAACGGCAACGCGATGCTCCAGGGCATCGAGTACGCGGCGGACCCAAACGGCGACGGCTCCATCGACGATGCCGTCGACATCATCAACATGTCCATCGGCCAGGCGTACGGCCAGCGTGAAGACGCTATCAGCGCCAGTGCTGCCGCCGCCGTGCGTGCCGGCATCGTGGTCGTGACATCCGCCGGCAACAGCGGAGATCGGCCGCACGTCGTGGGTTCTCCGTCCACGACGCCTGAGGTCATTTCGGTGGCGCAGACACAGGTCGCAAGCGCGGTCGCCATTCCGCTTGTAGTCAATTCACCGGCGGCCATCGCGGGCACCTACGGCAACACGGCCACGATCGACTGGGCGCCACTGCCGGAAGAAGGCGATGTCACCGGCGATGTCATCTTCGCAGGGCGCGGATGCGTCACCACGCTCGGCGACACACTGCCCGCAGGGCTCGCCGGCAAGATCGCGCTGATCGATCGCGGTAGCTGCAACATCAGTGAAAAGGTGCGCGGAGCGAGCGATGCGGGCGCCGCTGGCGTCCTCATCGGTCTCGTTGCCGAAGGAGATGCCGTCACCTTCTCGAGCGGCCCGGAGTGTCTGAACGTTCCGGCGGGCACGTGCAAGCCGACGCTCGTCATCCAGAAGGTGCTGGCGGATGCCATCAAGGGCGAGCTCGCCGGCGGCACGACGGTGAATGTCACCTACACGAACGACTTCTTCCTGCCGCTCATCAACAGCATGGCGAGCACGTCGTCTCGCGGGCCCAGCTACAGCTACAACACCATCAAGCCAGACATCGGCGCGCCGGGCGCGTCGGTGTCTGCGGAAGTGGGCACGGGTGATGGCGAGACGCCGTTCGGCGGCACCTCGGGTGCCTCACCGATGGTGGCGGGCGCGGCGGCGTTGCTGCTCGAGGCCTACCCCGACCGCTCGCCGGCGGAAATCAAGTCGCTGCTGATGAACACCGCCGAGACGGAAATCTTCATCAACGACGCCGCGCTTCCGGGCGTGCTGGCGCCGATCACGCGCATCGGCGGCGGCGAATTGCGTGTCGATGCGGCACTGGCGAGTCGCACGGCGGCGTGGGACTCGGCCCTGAAGACGGGGAGCCTCTCGTTCGGGTTCCATTCCGTCTCCGAGGTCACGGTGCTGAAGCGCCGTGTCGCCGTGCGCAACTACAGCAACCAGGCGCGCGTCTACAACGTCGGCTACACCTACCGCTACAACAACGACCGGCAGAACGGCGCCGTGAAGCTGAACGTGCCGAAGAAGGTGGTGGTGGGGCCGCGCGGCACGGCATCGTTCGATGTCGTGATGACGATCGATCCGGCGAGACTCCCGGTGTGGCAGCTGAATGGTGGCGCACTCGGCGGCACCGGCTCGCTGCTGCAAACGGTGGAGTACGACGGCTACGTCACCCTCGAGGACTCGCGGGACAAGATTCACCTCGCCTGGCAGGTGCTGCCCCACAAGTCCGCCGCTGTGCGTGCGCTGAACGATGACGTGAAGCTCCTCGGCAAGTTGCCGGGCCTGCTCGGGCTCTTCAACTTCAGCCGGGTGCACACGGGCCGCGTGGATGCGTTCGCCCTCACGGGCACGAGCCCGCGCATCCCGAAAGCGCAGCTCCCGCAGGACGGTGATGACTTCGCGGTGGTGGACATCGACTCCGTCGGCGTGCGCACGACGGGTGATTCGATCCAGTTCGCCATCAGCACGTATGGTCGGCGGGCGCACCCGGCCTACCCGGCGGAGTTCGACATCTACATCGATACCAACGGCGATCAGACAGCGGACTACGCGCTGTTCAACGCCGAGAACGGTGGATTCGATCTCACGGGCCAGACCGTTGTGCGAATCGTCGACCTGAACGCCGGCGTGCTTCTCCCGCAGGCGTTCTTCGCGGATGCGGATCTGGATTCCGGCAACATCATCTACTCCGTGCCGATGGCTCTGCTCGGCATCTCGCCGGATACGCAGATCGCATTCGACGTGCTTGCGTTCGACAACTACTTCAGCGGCTTCCTCACGGATGAGGTGGTGGGCATGGTGCACACACCGGGCAAGCCGAAGTACGTGATGTCGGATCTGCCGTCCAACGGCATTCCGCCCCTGCGGCCCGTGCTCGTGACGGTGGATGACGTGCCGGCGAACGCCAACGCTTCGCCGTCGCAGACCGGCTTCCTGCTGATGTATCGGGACGCGAAGCAGGAATCGGAGCGGATCACGGTGCGCAAGCTCGGCCGGTAAGCCGGCGACCGCGCCAGAAAAGGAACGGGCCCGGAAGCTTGCGCTTCCGGGCCCTTTTTCTTGTTCGCACCCTCGTCGTCAGCGGAGCTGGCGCGAGATCGGTCCCTTGTCTCGCGAGATCGGGCCAGACGGTTTCCGGCACAGAACGAAGTGACCTTTCCGGGCCGCGTGATAGGCGTACGTGCGTCCACCGGCCTCGAATACGACGCGGTACCCGGGCACGAGCGCCTGCGTGTAGAAGCGGCCCGGCTCGCCACAGCCGAGGCTTCCGTCGTGCCACGTGACCGCTTCCGCGCTCACAACTCTTGCGGTCGAGGCCTCTGCGCCTGCATGTGCAGCGAGATCGGTGCGCAGGCGCGCAATCACATCTGCGGGCACTTCGCCGGGCGCGTCGGCGGGCTCATTGCCCTGCCGGGCACTCCCCTGCGCCGTTTTCGGATCGCTAGACTCAGGCGGTGGCGTACGCACGGAGGGCTCTCCTCGCGTTGGCGGCTCTGCAGGCTGTGAACAGGCCACGGCCACCATCAGTGAGAGCGCAATGAATGTCAAACCGCTGCGCATGTCCCCTCCTCCGGCTGCGCGATTCACGTCTTCGCGGCCCATCGAGACCTTCAGCACCGCTCGGGCACAGCATCCGTCAGGAAGGACCTGAGCCGTGCCCGAAGGATATTTGCGGGCCAATGTCCACCGGCCAATGTTCGCGAATCCATTACGATGCGCGTCGCTAAACGCCAGCTACGCACCCGCTGGGTCAAACGGGCTCCGGAACGATCGTACAGTGAAGTATCGCCACAGCTACCACGCCGGCAACTTTGCGGATGTGCACAAGCACGTGACGCTGCTTGCGCTGCTCGCCGCGCTGAAGCGCAAGGACAAGGGTTTCCTGTATCTCGAGACGCATGCCGGCAGCGGCTCGTATACGCATCCGGCATCGAGCGTTACAGACGCACCGGCTCACGAGGCGGAAAGCGGTATCGAGCGCATCATCCACGCTCCGCTGCACGCGGAGGAACTGCGTTCCTATCTAGAGGCCGTCACCACGTTCCGGAAAGTGCGCCACGATCGACGGGCCTATCCCGGTTCACCGTTGCTCGCCGCGCGCGAGCTGCGGCCGCAGGATCGTGGTGTCGCCATCGAGATCCAGCCCGCGGAGGCGCGCGCGCTCGAGCTCGCCCTCGGCAAGGGCGGCGGCGTGCGAGTGGAGCGAGGCGATGGGTTCGAGCGCCTGCGTGCTCACCTCCCACCGAAGGAGCGGCGCGGCCTCACATTCATCGACCCGCCGTACGAGGAAACCCGGCGCGATTTCGAACGGGCGACCGAGGCCACGCTCGAAGCCTTGCGCCGCTTCGAAAGCGGTGTCGTGTGCGTGTGGTACCCCATCAAGAGCGAGCGTGACGTTGCGGCCTGGACGAACGCATTTGCACGCGCCGTGAACCGGGAGCTGCTGTTCAGCGAGCTATGGGTCTTCCCGCGTGACTCGCGCGTCGGCCTCAACGGCTCGGGCCTGGCCATCGCGAACCCGCCGTTTCAGATCGCCGAGCGAATGCAGGTGTGGATGCCGGAGCTGAGAGCGGCGCTCGATGGGACGGGCGCCGGCGGTGAAAGCGTTCGCGTGATCGTCCCGCGGAAGACGTGAGCGGCTCGGCAGAGTCCGCAGGCACGCAGACTCTCGATGATGACGAGCTTCGCCTTGGGTGAGGGGTCCTCAGCGTTTGCAGCCGGCAAAGACCCCTGCCCTGTGCTGCGCGAACGAAGGCGACTTCCCGGAAAGGAACTCAGGCGACCGGCTCATTGGCCGGTGAAGTGAACGGCACTCGCGATGTAGCGCGCTTCGCTATCCACTTCGGCTCGTGAGCGGCCCAGCACCGCGACGCTGCCGCGCTCTCCGTGCGGATACAACACGGCTTCGTAACCGCCTTCGGAAAGATGCTGCGGCGTCGTGACCTCCTCATTCGGCATGATCACGACCGTGACGAGGCCCTGGTCCGTCTGCACGACAAAGTGAGGCACCAGGCGCCCGCGAAGAAAGCACGTCTGGGCATACAACACGTCCTGATCGATGGGGTCCAGCCGCAGCCCCGAACGCTTCATGATGGCGGCAAGGGACGACGCGGACACCGGCGACTCGGCTCCAGGCCACGGCAAGGGCTCACTCACCACGTGAGCGACGATATCCGCTGCGAGCGTGTTCCGCGGCAATGCAGCCCAAAGCACAGCCATGACGGCAACGGCGAACACCACACTCGCCGCCAATGCCCAGGAGCGCTGCCCATTTCCCGCGTGGCGGGATTCGCGGGGCGGCTGCACGACCCCTCCGGGCTCGACGTTTTCGGCCGGTTGCGCGTCAGAAACCAAACGCACGGCCGGACGGCCGTTCACGTCGGACTTCAGTGACGCGGGAGCGAGCCGCAGGGCGCGCAGGATCCTGTCGTCGAGCTCGATCATCTCTCGCCGGTATTCCGCGCAGGCGGCACACGTGCGCAGATGCTCCCCGAGCTCCGGAGTCATCGAGTGCGGTTCGGCACCGATCGCGACCTGCGCATCAGTGCAATTCATGACGCTTTTCCCTCGGCATCACACTCTGCATCCACCGTCACGCCGTAGATGTCGCGCAGCCGATTCCGGGCGCGAAACAGACGCGTGAGCACGGCGGGCATGGACAAATTCATTTCCTTTGCAATCTCGGCAGTGGAGTACCCACCGAGGACCTGCATCACCAGTGGCTCGCGATACTCATCCGGCAGCCGCAGGATCGCACGGCGCAGATCGAGCAACTCGCCATCGCCACTGCGGGCGAGCGCCGCGTCTTCCCGCTCGATGATGTCGCTCAGATCCACGGTAGCGAGCCGCTTGCGCTCATAAAGGCGCGCATGCTCGCGGCGGACGATCGTGAGCATCCAGTGCCTTGCGGCCGCTGCATCCTTGAGTTCCTGACGCGCCCGCCACGCTCGAAGCATGGCCTCCTGCACGACATCCTCGGCAACCGACCGATCGCGGGCGAGCCAGTAGGCGAAGCGCAGGAGATCCGGACGCAACGACTCGAGGAGTCGGCCGAAGGCATCTTCCAGGCGCTCTCCGCTCTCGTCAGGGCGTGATGGGTTCATGTATAAGACCGGCCTCTTCCGGTCCACATTGCCATGAACCCCGCGCTTTTGCAGGACCCCGACACCGCTCCATGAACGCCGAGCCCGATCAATACGGCGTGATCGGCCACCCGGTCGCGCACAGCTGGTCGCCCTTCATCCACGGCCTGTTCGCACGCCAGACCGGGGAAGCGGTCCTCTACCGCCTGCATGACGTCGCTCCCGCCGATTTCCGCAATTACGTGCTCGATTTTTTTTCGCGGGGCGGCCGCGGATTGAACGTAACGGTTCCGCACAAGGTCGCCGCGGCCGAGCTCGCCAACGAGCTCACGCCCCGCGCGCAGCGGGCCGGGGCCGTGAACACGCTCGCCCTCGAGCGGGACAACCGCCTGCTCGGGGACAACACGGATGGCGCCGGGCTGGTCCACGATCTGCGGGACAACCTCGGCATCGACGTGCGGCGGCGTCGCGTGCTCCTCGTGGGCGCCGGCGGCGCCACCCGCGGGGTACTGGCTCCGCTTTTGGTACTGCAGCCGGCGGAGCTGGTCGTGGCAAACCGCACGCCCGAGCGGGCGGCAAGCCTCGTCGCGGATTTCGCGGATCTCGGGCCGATTCGCGGCGGCGGGTTCGGTGACATCGGCGGCGACCCCTACGATCTGGTGATCAACGCCACATCCGCCAGCCTGAGCGGCGAGCTGCCGGCCATCCCGCCGAGCGTCATTGGCGCGGGCACGGTGTGCTACGACATGGCCTACAGCCGCAACGCAACGCCCTTCCTCAAATGGGCGCAGGAGCACGGGTGCGCGCGCGCCGTGCAGGGGTGGGGCATGCTGGTGGAACAAGCCGCGGAGTCGTTCCACCTCTGGCGCGGCGTCAGACCGCAGACCGCTCCGGTGCTTGCGGCGCTTCAGGAGCGCCTTGTTGTGAACAGCCCCTAGCCGACGCTCCTTGCCGACCCAGGCGGGCGCGCCCGGCTTGCACCTTCAGCGCATGGTCACGAGCTCTTCCGCGCTCGTGGGATGTATCGCGACCGTGTCATCGAAGTCCCGCTTCGTGGCACCCATGCGCACGGCGACCGCGAAACCCTGGAGCATCTCGTCCGCGCCTTCGCCGATCACGTGCACGCCGACGACGCGCTGCTCGGGGCCGGTGGTGACGAGCTTCATCTCGCAGCGAACCTTCCGGGACGTGACGGAGTGGTACATCGGCACGAAGCCGGAGGTGTAGACCTTCACGTTCTCATCGCCGAAGTAGTCCCGGGCCGCGGCTTCCGTCAGCCCGACGGTGCCGATCGGCGGATGGCTGAAGATCACCGTGGGGATGTTCTCGTAATCGAGCCGACGCCCCGGCTGGTTACCGAACAGGCGATCGCTCAGCCGGCGCCCCGCCGCAATGGCAACCGGCGTGAGCTGCGCACGGCCGGTGACATCGCCGATCGCATAGATGCCCTCGACGTTCGTGGCCTGATACGGGTCCGTCTCGATGTACCCGTAAGCATTGAGCTTCACGCCGGCGGCCTCGAGCCCGATGTCCTCCACGCAGGGCGTGCGGCCGATGGCCCACAGCACGCAGTCCGCCTCCGGCAGACGCCGCCCGCCCGCCAGCACCAGCTCCAGCGCACCGTTCGCGCCCACCTCGAGCGCCTCGGGCCAGGTGTTCGTCACGAACTGCACACCCGCTTCACGCATCGCCCGCATGCAGGCCGTGCCGAGCATGCTGTCGAAGTGTTTCAAAACCGATTCGCCGCGGATGACGATCGTGACGGCCGAGCCAAGCGCGGCGAACACACCGCCCAGCTCGACGGACACATAGCCGCTTCCCACGATGACGACGCGGCGCGGCTGGGCCGTGAGCTCGAAGAAATCATCCGAGGTGATGCCGAGCTCGGACCCCGGCACGGCGGGCACCGTCGGCCGTCCGCCGGTCGCGATGACGATATGCCGCGCGTGGATCGTGCGGCCGCCCGTCTCGAGGCTGCGCGGCCCGGTGAGCCGCGCGTATCCCCGGACGAGCTCCACCTTGCTGTTCGCGAGGTTGCGCTCGTAGATGTCATTCAGGCGGGCAATGTAGGCGTCGCGCCGGTTTTTCAGGGCGAGCCAGTCGTGCCCGTCGAGCTGCACGCGGAAGCCGTAATCGGGTGCGTCCATGAGCGCTTCGGCGATCTGCGAGGCATTCCACATGACCTTCTTCGGCACGCAGCCCACGTTCACGCAGGTGCCGCCAAGCCGGCCGGACTCGACGAGCACCACCCGCGCCCCGTACTCGGCCGCGCGCCGCGCGCACGCCAGTCCGCCACTCCCACCGCCGATCACGGCCAGATCGTACTCGTTCGCCACCTCGAGCCCCGCCAGACGTTTGCCACGAGCCGCCATGGTACATGGCGGGCTGCAGGAGTGATTAGAATGCGGCTCCCTTGCGAGGTTGAGGCTCCATGGACAACCCACTGCTCGCGCACACCCCGCTGCCGGCGTTTGCACGCATCCGCCCGGAGCACGTGGAGCCCGCCATCCGGGCGGTGCTCAGCGAAAGCCGTGCGCGCATCAACGAACTGGCCGCCGTGCAGGAGCCGACGTTCGCGGCGGTGGTCGAGCCGCTGGAGGATTTGCAGCACCACATCTCCCGCGTCTGGTCGCCGGTCAGCCACCTGAACGCGGTGCTCAACTCGGAATCCCTGCGCGCGAGCTACAACGCCTGTCTGCCGCTGCTTTCCGCCTATCACACCGATCTGCAGCAGAGCGAGCCGCTTTACCGCGCATACGAGGGAATTGCAAAGCACGAGGGGCCGGCGCTCGGGCCCGTGGAGCGGCGGGTCGTGGAGCATGCGCTGCGGGACTTCCGCCTGGCCGGCGTCGGGCTCGATGCCGAGCGCAAGCGCCGCTTCAAGGCCGTGATGCTGGAGCTCACGCAGCTGCAGGCGCGCTTCGAGGAAAACGTGCTCGATGCCACGAACGCCTGGACGCACCACGTCACGGATCGTGACCATCTCCGCGGCCTGAACGAGAGCCTCATCGAGCAGGCGCGTCAGCGCGCGCAGGAAAAGAATCTCGATGGCTGGCTGCTCACGCTCGATCAGCCCACCTACATTGCAGTCGTCACGGATGCCGAGCACGAACCGTTGCGTCGTGCCGTGTATGAGGCATGGACCACGCGCGCTTCGGACCAGGGCCCGCACGCGGGCCGTTGGGACAACACAGAGGTGATGGAAAGCATCCTGCGCCTGCGGCACGAGGCCGCGCAGCTGCTGGAGTTCTCGAACTACGCTGAGTACGCGCTGGCCACGCGCATGGCGCACACAGTGGATGAAGTGCTGCAGTTCCTGCGCGAGCTTGCGCGCTCGGCTCGCGGCGCCGCGGAGAAGGAGTTCGGCGAGCTCGAAGCCTTCGCGGGCCGCCGGCTCGAAGCGTGGGACGTGCCGTTCTATGCCGAGCGCATGCAGCGCAACCTCTACTCGATCTCGCAGGAAGAGCTGCGGCCCTACTTTCCCCTGCCGCGCGTGCTGTCAGGCCTGTTCCAGACGGCCGAGCGGCTCTTCGATGTTCGTATCAAGGAGCGCTCGGGTGTGCCGGTGTGGCACCCCGATGTGCGCTTCTTCGACATCGAATCCTCTTCCGGGTCGCATGTCGGCAGTTTCTATCTCGACGCTTATGCGCGTCCGAACAAGCGCAGCGGCGCGTGGATGGATGAGTGCGTCGGCCGCAAACGGCTGCGCTCGGGCGCGGCCTCACCTGTGGCGTACCTCGTGTGCAACTTTCTGCCGCCGAACGGCGACCACCCGGCGCTGCTCACGCATGACGACGTGGTCACACTGTTTCACGAGTTCGGGCACGGGCTGCATCACCTGCTCACGCGCGTGGATTACCCGAGCCTCGCCGGCATCAATGGCGTGGCGTGGGATGCTGTGGAGCTGCCCAGCCAGTTCCTCGAGAACTACGCGTGGCATCCGGAAGTGCTGCAGCAAATCTCCCGGCACGTGCAGACGGGTGCATCGCTGCCGGCGGACATGCAGGCCCAACTCATGGCCACGCGGAGCTTCCACGCGGGCCTGCAGATGATGCGCCAGCTCGAGTTCGCGCTCTTCGACTTCCGCATCCACGCGGAGTACGACCCGGCGCGCGGCGGTCGCGTGGCTCAGATCCTCGATGAGGTGCGGCGCGAGGTTGCTGTCGTGCCAGTACCGGCCTGGAACCGCTTTGCGCACAGCTTCGGTCACATCTTCGCCGGCGGTTACGCAGCGGGGTACTACAGCTACAAGTGGGCGGAGGTGCTGGCGGCGGATGCGTTCGCGGCATTCGAGGAAACCGGCGTGTTCGATAGCGCCACGGCCCGGCGCTTTCTGGATTCGATCCTCGCGCGTGGCGGGAGCCGGGATCCGCTGGATGCATTCGTCGAGTTTCGCGGCCGTCGTCCCGACGTGACGGCGCTGCTGCGACAGCACGGTATCACTGGCGCGAGCGGCGAAACGGCTTGAGCACGCGAGTCTGGATCATCGCGGTCGCACTCCTGTGCGCAGCTCCCGCAGCGACTGCGGAGACGCTTTACGTCATCGAGCAGCTCATCGTGAGCGTCAATGCGCAGCCGGACGGCTCGGGCGAGCGCATCGGGCAGATCATGAGCGGCGACCGGGTCGAGCTGCTCGAACGGCAGGATGACCAGGCGAAGGTGCGCCTCGCGTCCGGTGAGGAAGGCTGGGTCAAGGCGTCGTACCTCTCACCGGCTTTGCCTTTGCAGCAACAGCTCAACGCGCGCAATGAGGAGCTCGAGCGCGTTCGTCGTGAGAAGGCGGAACTGGAAGCCGCGCTTGCGGCTGCGCGTCGCGAAGTCGCCGCAGCGACTGCGCGGGCTCGGAGCGCGCCTCGCGAATCCGGTGTCGCCGCGGCTACGGATGGCACCCTGCCCGATCTAAGCGCACAGCCGCTTGCCCACAGCGGCTCGGCACCGGCAGAGCCGCCGGTGACCTCGCGCCCGCCGCTCTTCGGCCCTCGCTTGCAGCTGACAGCGCGCCCGAGCTGGTTATGGACCGGCGTTGCAGCACTCATCGCACTCGCAATCGGCTTCGGCCTCGGCTGGCGCGTGCTCGATCGGCGCATCCGCGCGAAGTACGGCGGTCTGCGCATCTACTGACGACGTGGGTTGCAGCGCAAGCCTGAGCGTGCAGGTTGCGGCTGCAACAACCTTGTTCCCGGTGCGTGAGGACTTAGCGCAGGTCTGCCCGATCGACCGCGCCAAGGGCGTGAACCTCTGGTTTGCTGACGTTCCAGCGCGTGGGTAGACCGCGAGCGCCTGGCTATCTTCGCGGCCGGAGAAGACTAGCGCTCAGCAGGAAGGCGATCGCGCATCGGTTCGTGCGGCTCGGAACGGCAGTTGAGATCGCCCGTTCCATGCTTCCGTTCTTCTTTGCGCTTTACATAGTCCGTATCACGAGCATCGCACCTTCCGTTTGCAGGTGCGTCACTGCGTTGAGGCCCGGACCATGTGGGCGCAATTCGGCGCGACTCAGTCCGATGCTTTTCACAAAAACTGTGCGCGGCTTCGCTGGTGGCCGAGGGGAGGCGTAACCTAGACTGCCGCGCGCAGCGGAGGGAAGGCGTGCGGTTTCCGGTTTGATTTGTCGCGCATCGAGCACAACAACATGACCAGCGCGCGGCGCAACGATTACGACGTCACGAACACGGTACAGGTGAGCTCGACAGAGGCAGTGCATGCTGCAGTCGAGGAGCTCGTTCGCGCCACGTGGCCGCAGGCTCCGCTCGCCGATCTCGCGAGCGCGTTCGATCATTTCGATCAGGTGTTCGCCGGCCGATTCCCCGGCTACTTCGGCGTGGACACCGTGTACCACGACCGTCAGCACACACTGGATATCACGCTTGCACTCGCACGCCTGCTCGCAGGCTACGAGCGACAGGTGTCGACGGAAGAGCAGTTCGGCGCGGAGCGCGCGGTCGTCGGGCTCATCGTCGCGCTGTTTCACGATGTGGGTTATCTGCGCCGCGTGGGCGCGGACGAAGCCTCACGTAATGGTGCCGAGTTCACACGCACGCACGTGTCCCGCGGCGCGCGCTTCCTTGCGGAATATCTGCCCAACACGCGCTTCGCGCATTGGGTGCCGGTGGCGACGCAGATCGTTCATTACACCGGTTACGAGATTCCGCTCTCGCAGATCCAGGTGACGGACCCACGCGACAAGAAGCTGGGGCATCTTCTCGGCACGGCGGACATGATCGCGCAGATGTCCGATCGGTGTTATCTCGAAAAGTGCCGCGACCGGCTGTACGCCGAATTCGTGCTCGGTGGTGTGGCGCTGCCGCTCGCGGCAAATGGCGGCAGACAGGTGAAGTACGCGTCGGGTCTCGACCTGCTGCGTCAGACTCCGGAGTTCGTGGCGGAGGTGCGTGCGAAGCGCCTCGACGGCGAGTTTGGCGGGGCGTACCGGTATCTCGAGATCCTCTTCGGTGGCCACAATCCGTACATGGAAGCCATCGACCGCAACGTCGACTATCTGCGCCAGATCCTGCGCAGTGAGAACTGGCGGCTGTTGCGCCGGAATCCTCCCATCTTTGCCGCCGTGCCCGATCCCATGGCCAACGTGCGCGGCCTGATGCTCGGCTACATCAAGAAGGCCTGGTCGAACCGCGGCTGACCTCGGCGCGCTCGCGCGCCGGGCGATCCGTCACGCGGGGTCGATCGCCATGACGTATCGTGCGTGGATCTCGGGAAGCCTCGCGAGGATGTGGTCCCGCCCCAGCAGATCACCTTGTTCAACGGCTTCGTGCAGCACATCCAGCGAGAGCTGTTCCAATGCGCGGGTCGCCAGGGGTGCATAGCTCACGTGCCACGGCTCGGGATGCACACCGCCGCGATCCGTGATGTACGGGCGAAAGAACCCGAATCGCTTCAGGTGCACGGCGAGCCAGTCATTGAGTCTGGCGAACGGCCCGCTGCCCGTGAACTCCTCGACCGTGAGCTGCGGGCGGTAATCGTCCGGAACGGCGGCCCTGTCGATCACGTCGAAGTCGGTGCCCCAGTGGTGCCGGCTCGCGCCCGGCAACGCGGACCAGAGGAGGATCGCCTCCACTCGCGCCGCTTCGTCGAGGGCCGCCGCATCCAGCGGCCGCCCCTGCCGGTCGAGCAGGGGGCGCTCGCCACGGAACTTGCCGTTCCAGATGGCACTCTGACGCACGAAATCGCGGAAACCTGAAACAACGACGAGATCGATGCCGTCCGCGCGAGCGGCCTCGCGCAGCTCGAGCACCGGCCCGATGGCTTCCGCGTGCAGGCGCGTGCCGAGCGCCGGCGCCTCGCGCACGTGAGTTGTCGCCCGACCCGTCAGTTCGAGCGACGTGAATGAAGCCGGCGAATGGACAGCAGATGCGCTCATCGGATGAACCCGGATTCTCGGGGGAGAATCGCTCGGATTCCACAATGTCATCGCCCCGGATCGGGAAAAGTGGCCCGTTAATCGGGTGGCCGAAGGCGGCAAGGCGGGGGTAGTATCCCGCGAAATCCCAGGGGATCGCCGGTCCACGCCCGGCGTACACGTGAATACCGTCAGTCTGAAGCTCAAATATGTCAGCGCCGCGCTCGTCGCCGGGCTGCTCGCGACGCTGGCCGTCATGGCTCTGCTCGCCTGGCAGAGCCGTGCGGACTCGCAGCGCCTCGCTGCCGTTGCGCAGAGCGAGTCCGACGCGCGCCTGGCCCCCGAGCTTCGGGCGCGCGCGCAAGCGATTGCCCGGCATGTAGCGGAAAGCGCTGCGGTGGCCATGGCGGCCAAGGAGCGTGAGGCGCTCGCCCGTCGCATGCAGCCGTTCACGGACGATGCGACGCTCGCCTCTCTCACAATTCGCAACGCCTCCGGCGATGTGCTGTACGACTGGCGCGCGCCGACGCAGGCCACGCCGGAGACGCAGCAGGTCGCAGCCGTTGCGCCCGTGCGCACCATGGCGGAAACCTTCCCGGGTACGGTCACGCCTCGCACGTTGGGTGAGGCACGGGTCACCGTGCGTCCCGCCGGCGCACGGGAGCACGCCCCGATCGTCGACCGCATGAGTGCGGCAATTCGCGGGAATCTGCAGGGGGCCCTGTTCGTTGCCGGCATCCTCGGGTTGATCGGCAGCCTCGTGGCTGCCGCCTTCGCGTGGCGTGGCGCCCGGAACATCGAGCTGCCGATCGGCTCGCTCATCCGGAGCGTCGATCGCATCGGGCAGGGCGACTACACACGGCCCGTCGACACCGAACGCAAGGACGAGCTCGGCGAGCTGCAGCAGGCGCTCGAGCGCATGCGCGGCAAGCTGCGCCAGACCACCATCAACAAGAACTACATGACCAGCGTCCTCAACAGCATGACGGACGCTGTATTCGTCACCTCGCCGGATGGCGTCATCAAGACGGCGAACGCCGCCGCCTGCAAGCTCCTGGGATATGCAGAGGAGGAGCTGCTCGGCCGCACCATCGCCGCCATTCTCGAGGAGCGCGAGCGGGAAGATTTCGATCTGCTGCAGGCCGCGCAGGAAACTCGCGAAACCGTGGTCCGCACGCGCAATGCCCAGACGATTCCGGTGTCCCTCACGGGGTCGCAGATTGCGAGTGACGATCCACAGTTCCAGGGCAACATCTTCGTTGCCCGCAACATCACGGACCGCAAGCGCGCTGAGCGCCGCATTCGCTATCTCGCGCGGTACGACGCACTCACCAAGGTGCCGAACCGCATGCAGTTCCACCACCTGCTGCAGCAGGCCATCGCGCGCGGGCTGCGCAGCGGCCAGTCCGTGGCGCTGCTGTACCTGGACATGGATCGCTTCAAGGAAGTGAACGACACGTTCGGGCACGGCTCCGGGGACCGCGTGCTCGAAGTGCTGGCGGAGCGGCTCACGCGCGCGCTGCCGAAGGACACGATCATCGGTCGGCTGGCCGGCGACGAGTTCGCGCTGTTCGTGGATGGCCTGCCGTCGGAGTCCGACAACCGCGGGCCGATTGCGCATCTTGCCCGCTCGATCCTGCAGGACGTGAGCCGGGCATTCCAGCTGAACCAGCACGAGGTGTTTCTCACGGCCAGCATCGGCATCGCGTTCTGCCCAAGGGATGCGGAAAACGTCATCGACCTCATCCGCAACGCCGACGCGGCCATGTACTACTCCAAGCAGAACGGCGGCAACACGTTCGCGTTCTACTCACCGGAGATGAACGCGGCCGCGGTCGAGCGGCTCATGCTGAAGAGCAAGCTGCGGCGGGCACTGGAGCGGGACGAGCTCGTCATCCGCTATCAGCCCAAGGTGGATCTGCGCTCCGGCCGCATCATCGGCGCGGAGGCGCTGCTGCGCTGGCGCCTGCCGGGCCACGGGGACATTCCGCCGGCGCAGTTCATTCCGCTCGCGGAAGAGACCAACCTCATCCTGGACATCGGCGAATGGGTGCTGAATCGCGTGTGCCTCGACTACCGGCACATGCAGACCGAGGTGGGCGATCCCGGGCGCATCTCGCTGAACCTGTCGCTCAAGCAGCTGCGCCAGGCGAGTTTCATCCTGCGCTGCCGGTCCGTGTTCCGCAAACACGGCGTGTCGCCGACGTCGTTCGAGCTCGAGATCACGGAAACCACGCTCATGGCCGATGCGAAGCGCACCGTGCGGCTACTGGATGAGCTGTACGCCATGGGGCTGCATCTCTCGATCGACGACTTCGGCACCGGGTATTCCTCACTCTCGGCCCTTCAGCAGTTCCCCATCGGCACACTCAAGATCGACCAGTCCTTCGTGCGCGACGTGAGCGAGGACGCAGGCGATGCCACCATCGTGCGCACGATCATCGACATGGGGCGCAGCCTCGGCATGGACGTGGTCGCGGAAGGAGTGGAATCGCAGCGCCATCTCGAATTCCTCCGCCGGCACAACTGCCATTACGCGCAGGGCAGGCTGTTTGGTGAGCCCTGCACGATCGAGGAGTTGCTGGCGCTGCTGGCGCGGCAGGCCAACGGCACGCCGCCCTTCGCCCACCAGCTCGCCGGCGGCTCCGAGTCCGTGAGCAGCCGCTCGGCGTAACCCATCGGACGAGCCCGACACGGAAGCGGCAGGCACCGTTCGAGACCGTCGATGTCCGCGCCCTCCACCCTGCCGAATATCACGGCCGATGCCCATGCACATGCGGTCCGGGTGCGGCCACGCCGAAGGTTGCGTCGCGTCATCCTGCTGGCCGTGCTCGCGGTGTGGGGCGGCACGGCGTGGTGGCACACGCACAAGGAGCTGCCGCCGGGAACGCACGTGCAGAGCGAGTGGCGTGAGGTACCCGCCTCGCAGGTCACATTCATCGCGGATGTGACCGCGGCCGATGCTTACGGCCGCCGCGTGATGAGCCAGGCGATCTTCGACGAGGTGTTGTCGATCATCCGCTCGGCGCGCCGCTTTATCGTGCTGGACTTTTTCCTGTTCAACGACCACGGCGGATCCACAGGCTCCGCGGCGCCGACGCGCGCGCTCTCCAGCGAGCTGCGGGACGCTCTGATCGAACAGCGGCGGCAGCATCCGGATCTGCGCGTGCTGTTCATCACCGATCCGATCAACGACGTCTACGGCGGCGCTCCGTCGGACGATCTCGAAATGCTACGCGCCGCCGGCGTCGATGTTGTCGTCACGGATCTGAACCGGCTGCGCGACTCCAACTTCATCTACTCTGCGCTATGGCGGCTGACTCTCGCGTGGTGGAACTCGGGGGACTCGGGCGAGGGTTGGTTGCCGCATCCGTTTCAGCAAGACGCTGCGCCAGTGTCGTTCGGCTCATGGGCGCGCCTAATCAATTTCAAGGCCAACCATCGCAAAGTCATTATCGGTGACGACGGCCGGGGGCAGCTCGTAGGCGTGATCGCATCCGCGAATCCGCACGATGCGAGCAGCGCGCACTCGAACGTGGCCGCGAAGATCTCCGGGCCCTCTCTCGCGCCCTTGCTCGAGAGCGAGTTCGCGCTGGCGCGCTTCTCAGGCTGGGAGGGTGTGATTGCGACGGAACGGGTTCCGGAAGCGCCGCCGCCTGATTCGACCCTCTTGCTGAGCGGCGACTACGTTCGAACACAGATCCTCACCGAAGGTGCAATCCGCAGCGCGTTGCTCGAACGCATCGACTCGACCGTGCGTGGCGACTCCATCGATATCGCGATGTTCTACATCTCCGAGCGCCGGATCATCGAGTCCTTGCTGGCAGCGAGCCGGCGCGGGGTGAACATCCGTCTCATCCTCGACCCGAACAAGGACGCGTTCGGTCACGAGAAGTCCGGCGTCCCGAATCGCCAGGTCGCAAGCGAGCTGGTTTCCGCAAGCGACGGCGCGGTGCGCGTGCGCTGGTATCGCACGCATGGTGAGCAGTTCCATACCAAGCTCGTTGTCGTGCACGGCACTGACCGCGTGTGGCTGACGCTCGGCTCCGCAAACCTCACGCGCAGAAACATCGGCGACTACAACCTGGAAGCGAACGTTGCGATCGAAGCGGCCCGCAATTCGGAGATTGGCGCACAGGTGCTGTCGTATTTCGACATGCTGTGGGAAAACCGTGCGGCGCTCGGTGTGGAGTACACCGCCGATTACGGCGTGTATGCGGACCCTTCCCAGCTGCGGTACTGGCTTTCGCGTGTGATGGAAGGCACAGGTCTGTCCACGTTCTGACGCGCGAACCCGCGCACCGCGCCAGGCAGCGTCAGCCGGACGAACGCGCCGCTTCGGCACTCCGCTTCGCCACGATGGCAAGCGCCTCATTCGCGGCCTGCTGAAACGCCGCAACGACGGCGGCGAGGCGATTCTCGGTGGCCTGCACGGCGGATTCGGCAACGAACGTCGTGATCACGTCGCGCCCGCGGCGATGGGCCACGGTGCAGTCCAGCACCACATTCACGCGTGGAACGCCATTGGTCGCGGCGGTGTAGTCCGCCTCGAAGCGGCGGATGTTGATGTCGAGCAGATAGTCCGCCAGATAGGGGCTCGGCGCTTCGTGCACGGCGCTCCAATGGCCACTTTCACGCAGCGTGTCGATCGCCAGCGTCTCCACGACTTCCGGAAGATCCGCCGCCCAGCGACTCGCCGCGAAATAGTCGAGCCGGTTGTCGGAACGGACCAGCATGATGAGCTCGGAGCCGAGCCCCGGATCGGCGGTGGGCCGCGAGACGAGGATGCTCGGCAACGGCGCGATGCCGTCAGATGAGTGCGTCGGCTGCGAGGCAAGCGGCTGTGCCGAGCCGCTGGTGCTCTCCTGCCCGGTCGCGCGCAGATAGTAGATCTGCTGGGGCGGCGCGTTGCTTTGCAGGATCGTGCAGCCCGCAACGAACAGCAGAATGACAATCGGAGCGAAGCGCATCATCGCGGTATTTCCACGCCCCTCTGGGGCTGCTGGTAGAGAAGCTGCGAAGGATCCTCCCGCAGCGTACGCGAGAGGGCACGGATTTCCCGTGCGGCCGCGCGCCCCTCGCGCAGGAAGCGCTCCAGTTCCGGCAGGCCTTCGCGCGTGAACGAGCGCACATCCTGCCGGTTCTCCTCGACGAGCTGGTTCAGACGTTCGCTGGCCGCGGAGAGATTGTCTGCCACGGTGCGTACGCGCCGCATGGCGGTGACGAGCTCCGGGCCCGCCGCGCCGACCACGTCGTTCGCGGTGCGCGCCACGGTACGCACTTCATTCGTGGCTGCACGCAAATCCGCGACGAGCGAACGCAGGTCCTGCATGGTTTCGGGGAGGTCGGCGGTGGCCTTGTCGATGTTGGCCAGAGCGTTCGTCACCGCGGCGATATTCTCATCGCTCAGCATGCGGGACGCCCGCTCCGCCACATCGCTCGCGAGTGCGACCACATCCGGCAGAGAGGCGAGCAGCACATCGAAGCTCGAGCGCGCCGAACGGATCACGGGGTACTTCTCGCTCGGCACGGCGGAGTTCAACCGACGCGTTCCGGTGTCCTGAATGAGATCCATGTAGAGCAGCCCGGTCACGCCCTGCAGCGAGAGCTCGGCCACCGTCTTCGCGGAAATGGGCGCCGACGAATCGATATCCACCAGCACCTGCACCCGGCTCGGGTTCCGAGGGTCGACGCGCATGTCGTACACGCGGCCCACATCCACGCCCAGATAGCGCACCGGCGCGCCGCGCTCGAGGCCGGCGACGCTGCCATCGAAGTACACCTCGTAGCGCTGGTAATCGCGATGATCGCGCGCGTCCGAGTACCAGTACACGAACATCACGCCCATGACCACGACCAGCAACACGAATGCGCCGACCGCGGCGTAGTTGGCTTCACGTTCCATGGGCACCCAATCGCGCTCTTGCGCGCTCGCCGTGGAAATACGCCTGTATCCAGGGGTGCTGGTGGCGAACGATGCCATCCAGCGTGTCACTTTCCATTTTCTTGTCCACGATCACGCCTACACGATTGCAGGTACGGAAGATCGTGTCCAGATCGTGGGTAATCATGACGACGGTGAGCTTCAGCTGACTTTGCAGCTCCATCAGCAGCTCGTCAAAAGCTGCAGCGCTGATCGGATCGAGGCCCGACGTCGGCTCATCGAGGAACAGCAGGCGGGGGTCGAGCGCCAGCGCCCGCGCGAGCGCCGCCCGCTTCACCATGCCCCCGGAGAGCTGGCTGGGGTACTTCTGCGCGGCCTCGGGGGGTAGCCCCACCAGCCGTACCTTGAGCATCGCGAGCTCATCGCGCACGGAGGCCGGCAGCCGCAAATGCTCGATCATGGGCAGCTGCACGTTCTGCAGCACCGTGAGCGAGGTGAAGAGCGCGCCCTGCTGGAACGTGACCCCGTACCCGGCTTTCACGTGTCGCAGCTCCTGCTCGGAGAGCTGGCTGATGTCCCGTCCGTCGAGGCGCACCGTGCCGGCCTGGGGGCGGCGCAGCCCGAGAATCGTCCGCAGCAGCACGGACTTGCCGGAGCCCGAGCCGCCGACGATGCCGAACACTTCGTTGGGCCGCACCTCCATGTCCAGGCCATCGTGGACGACCTGTGAGCCGAAGCGGTTCACGATGCCGCGCACCTCGACGATCGGCCGGGGCGCGTCCATCAGATGTCGAGCTCCATGAAGAGCACCGCGAACAGGGCGTCCGCGAGAATCACGAGGAAGATGGATTGCACGACCGCCACGGTGGTGAGCCGACCGAGCTCGCGTGAGGAATCCCGCACCTGCATGCCGCGAAACACGCCGGCCATGGCGATCAGCATGGCAAACACCGGAGCTTTCAGCACGCCCACCCAGAAGGTGGTGGGGGAAATCGCGTCGTCCACGCGCTCCAGGTACTGCGTGAACGGCATGTCGAGAAGATATCGGCACAGCAGTGCGCCGCCTGCGAGGCCGATGCCATCGGCAATGATGGTGAGCAGCGGCAACGAGATGACCAGGCCGACCACCCGGGGCACGACCAGTACCTCGAACGGGTCCACGCCAGTGGCCTTCAGCGCATCGACTTCCTCGTTGAGCTGCATCGCGCCGATCTCGGCCGCGAACGCGCTCCCCGAGCGACCGGCCACGATGATGGCGGTGAGCAGCACGCCGAGCTCGCGCAGCACGCCGATGGTGACGAGATCCACCACGAAGATCTCGGCGCCGAAGGCGGCAAGCTGTTGCGCACTCATGTACGCGATGATGACGCTGATGAGGAACGCAATGAGCGATACGATGGGGATGGCCGTAACGCCCGTATCCCACACATGCCGGGCGACGGAGATCGGCCGCAGCCGCCGCACGCTTGCGAGCGCGCGGACGAAGGTCACGAGCACACGCCCGAGGAAGTCGAGACCCTCGACCATCTCACGCCACGTGCGCACGACGTGACGCCCGAGAGCCTCAACGGGCTCGACCGCGGTTTCCTCCTCCGGCGCACGATAGGGAGAGCGCGCGAGGGATTTGTCGATGACGCGCAGCTGCTCCGGCTCCGCCCCGCCCTCGAATGTCACCTGCACATCGAGTTGGCGCAGTCGCTGGAGGAACTCACGCAGACGCCACGCAGCCGAGAGGTCCAGGACGGTGACCTGGTGTGTGCGGAGGGTCAGGTGGCGAACGCCCGCGAGGTCAATCCGCTTCAGCTCGGAATCGATCGCGGCGAGACCCTCGACACGCCACTCGCCACGCAGATCGAGCTGCAGCGCGTCCCCCGTTCGCCGCGTAGTCAGGTGCTCCGTCAAGCGACTAACGCTTCGACTGCAGATGGGCTTCGAGGAACCACAGGTACTTGTCCACGTCGCGCGAAATGTCGGTGAGAAGATCCGACGTGTCCGCATCACCCCATTCCGCGGTCTGGGCGATGCCTTCACGCACCTTCTTGCCGAAGGCGGCGAGTGCCGCCGACAGGGCCTCGACGTGCGCCAGCCCCTCGACGATGTCCTCCGGATACGGCTTCAGCGTCGTGTTGCGCGCAGCGGCCGCCAGGGTGCCGTAGGCCGTGCCACCGAGGGCCGTGATGCGCTCGGCAATCTCGTCGATGTGGTCCTCCACGTTCTCGGCGATCTTGTCGAAGAGCTCGTGAAGCGCAATGAACTGGGGGCCCTTCACGTTCCAGTGCGCATGTTTCGTCTGCGCGCCGAGATCAATGGCGTCCGCCAGCCGTTCGTTCAGGAACCGGGTCACCTTTTCCCGGATGCCGACCGAGAGATCGATCTTCGTGTCGAACATGGAACCTCCGCAGCAAAACTCTCGCCGGGATGATTTTCCCCCACGAACGTACCTTACGGCCAATGGCGTGGATCAATCAGCTCGATCGATGCGCCCTATCACCGCCGGTGCCGCGCACGGTCGGCACGAGGCGCGGGGCCCGATCAGGTGTCGTCGCGGTAACGCCGGATGCGGATGGCCGAGTAGGCGAATGCCGCTGCCACGGCCACTCCGCCCCACAGGTCCGGCTGGCGCAGTCGCCCGAGAAGGCTGATCTGCGCCAGGAGATGATCGACGCCGGTCAGCGCGTCAGGGCCCCCGCCCATCCCCGCACTGAGCCTGTAGAGCAGGAACTGGCCGATGTCCCAGGAATCGAACATGAGCTTTTCGCCCAGCGCGAGCAGCAGCGGCGGCAGAATCGTCCAGACGAACACGGCGCTGCGTGCCCACGCCGAAACCAGCAACTGGTACGCGGCGATCGGCGCATACCACAGCGCCAGCACGAGCACGTTGAGGAACAGCGTTCCGTAAAGGCGGAACCACGTGGCAGTGTCCCAGCGCACAAACCCGCTGTTGTGCAGGCGTACGTAGAAGATCACGAAAGCCAGGGCGTTGACGACCATGGACAGGAGCAGAACGCCGATCGGTGTCACGATCAGCGCGACGAGCAGCTTCGAAAGCACCGTCGCGGAATCCGAGACCGGCATGGACTTCCAGAAGAGGATGCTCCGGTCCCTCCGCTCCGCATACAAGCAGTCCGCGAGATAGAAGAACAGGACGGTCGAAACGAGCACGTACAGAAAGCCGATGAGCACCATCTGCACGCCAACAAAGAGCGCCTGCGATTCTCCTGCAGACGACATGCGTGCAGCGCGCATCTCCGCCGGCATCATGCTGCCCGCGAGAATGGCGAACAGCAGATAGCATGCGGCAACCGCTGCGGGCACCATCCACAGAACGCGGTGTTCCCAGAATTCGCGGCGGATCAGGGTGGGCAGCGTGTTCATGCGGGCACTCCCTGCATTTTCGCGACGAACAGATCGGCGATGGAGGGCGTGCGAATCTCGCCCAGCGCCTCGAGCTCCGCGGCGGAGCGGCCTTCGAAGAACATCGCGACCCGGCCGAAGACTTCGCGCTCGTAGAAGGGCTTCAGCTCGCGCGCACGGCTTGCCTGATCGGCGCGCACCGTGAGCTGCACGTACCGCTCGGCGATGCCCTCCACGGGCGAGTCGAGCGCAATGTGGCCGTGATTGATGAAGATCACGTCCGTGAGCAGATGCTCGACTTCCTCGACCTGATGAGTGGTGAGGAGAATCGTCCGCTCCTTGTCGAAATAGTCATTCAGGAGGGTGTCGTAGAACTGCCTGCGATAAAGCAGATCGAGCCCGAGTGTCGGCTCATCGAGCACGAGCAGGCGGGCATCGATGGCGAGGATCAATGCCAGATGCAGCTGGGTGACCATGCCCTTGGAGAGCTCGCGTACGCGGCTCTGCATGCGGATGTCCGTGTTGCGCAGGAATTCCTCCGCACGCGCGCGTTCGAACTTCGGGTGAACGCCAGCCACGAACTCCAGCGCCTGGCTCACGCGCAGCCATTTGGGAAGCACGGCGACGTCGGCGATGAAGCACACGTCCTGCATCAGCGCATCGCGCTCGCGGTAAGGGTCCTTTCCGAGGACGGACAGCTGGCCCTCGAAGGGTGTGAGACCCAGGATGGCCTTGAGCGCGGTGGTCTTGCCGGCCCCATTCGGACCGATGAGTCCGACGATGCGGCCCGCCTGTATCGCAAAGCTCACCCGATCGAGCGCGCGGGTTCGACGATAGGACTTCGAGAGGCCGCGGGCCTCAATTACCGTCGTCATGTTCTTGTCCTGGCGTGGAGGGCCACGGAGTTGCGGGCGGTGGTGCGCCGTTGCGAAGCAGCTCTGCAGCGGAAAGTCCGAGGCGCTGGATGGTGGCGTACACCCGTGGCCACTCCTCTTCGAGGAAGCGCGCCCGCTCGTCTTTCAAGAGCGCCTTGCGCGCACCCTCGCTCACGAACATCCCCCGGCCACGGCGTTTCTCGACGAGCCGCTCGTCGACGAGCTGCTGGTAACCCTTCAGGACGGTCAGGGGATTCAGCCTGAACTCAGCCGCGACGCTGCGCACCGACGGCAACGGATCGCCTTCCTTCAGCGCGCCCTCGAGGATCATGGCCACCACCCGGTCGCGCAGTTGCCGGTAGATCGGCAGGCTGTCGTCCCACTGTGGGTCCATGAATGCTCCGCTGCGCCCCGTTGCAGGCTGTTAGCCAACTACTGTAGCAGACCAGTGGACCCGGCCTTCGCCAGCAGGGTGGGACTCGCGTCAGCAGCCGCCAGCACCTGGCCAGGCACCGCATAGTTGCGCACGACCGCGGTCGATTCGACGAAGGTCCAGCTCAAAGCCAGCGTGATCGCGACCGCAACGACACTGCAGGCTGCCACTCTCAAACCGGCATGCTCGAAGGTGTTCATGACGTGCTCTCCTCAGCTGCGTCGGTTCACGACCCCGCGAACCGCTCGTCTTGGTGTTATATATAACTACATCACTAGACGAGTGTCAAGCCACATCAGCGTGCCGCTGCCGGAGGGCCCTTCCCCACCCGGCGGGCCCGCCAGACAGCCCCGAATCACCCGATTGCCGGCTCACGCCCGTTTCAGCACGTCCCTGACGAGGGTGGGTCGATGAATTCATCGCTGTGTGCGGAGGCGGAAGAGGTGCCTCCCGAGATGGGGTGCAAGGGCGCGGAGCGTGCGCCTACGCGGTTCCGACGCCCGGTCGCCGCGCGTAGAGTCCTACCGATGACCGAAGTGGAAGACGGCGAGCTCATGGTGCGCTACGCGGCCGGCGACATGCCCGCCTTCGAGATGCTTTATCGCCGTCATCGGACTGCGTTGTATCGCTATCTCGCGCGTCACACGCGAGATCCCGAGGTCGCGAATGACCTCTTCCAGGAAGTGTGGGGCAAGGTGATCGCGAGCCGCGCCCGCTACGAGCCACGCGCGAAGTTCAGCACCTTCCTGTATCGAATCGCGCACAACTGCTTTATTGATCACTGCCGGCGCACGGGACGTGGTGATCGCACAAGCTTGATGACCGACGATCTGAGTCTGGAAAACACGCTTCCGGCACCCGCGGCCGACTTGCCGGATGCGCGCGCCGAGCACGCCGAAACGTTCGCGCGATACCGCTCGGCCCTGGCAGCGTTGCCCGCGGAACAGCGAGACACCTTCCTGCTGTACGAGGAATCGGGTTTGTCGTTGCACGAAATCGGGGAGATCTGCGGCGTGAGCATGGAAACGGCCAAGAGCCGCCTGCGGTATGCGCTGGCCAAGCTGCGGGCGGCGATGTCGGCCCAACGACCCGGACCCGAGCGCGCATCGGTGGCCGCCGCAGTTGAGGAGCCTGAGACATGACTGGCACGGGGACTGAACACGAGCTGCAGGAGTTCCTCGCGCGGCGCGCTTCGCTGTACCGGAAGCTTGCGGCCCGCGATCACAGTGAACCTTCGCCGGAGCTCGATCGCCGGATCCTCGAGCAAGCGCGGCAGGCGCTCGAATCGCCGCCAGCGGCACCTCGCCGGCAACGTGCGCGCTGGTGGGTCCCTGCGTCGCTCGCCGCTTCGCTTCTCGTGGTACTCGGTGTGGTCACGAGCGTAGTGCGCAATGGCGGGGGACGAGCTGAACGCGCAGCTTCCCCTGCGCCGCTCGTGGCCGAAGCACGGGATTTCGCGCCCCGGCAGCCTTCAGAGCGCGCGGCATCAGTCGCGCCCGAAGCAACGGTGTTGAAGAGTCCGCAGGATCGGCGGCTTACGGCAATGGGGCGCGAAGATCTTCCGACGCTTGCACGCACGGGAGCGTTGAGAGTTGAGGTCGACAGTCCGCCGGTCGCGCACGTTCCGCACACCACTTCAATCGCCGTGCGTCCGGTGCACATTGAGCCTGGCGTGCAGGCGTTCGAGCCTGGCGCGCTGACGGCAACGGCCGAGGCGGCCAACGCGAGTGTCACCGCGAATTTGAAGGACGCGAGTAGCACCGCCGCGCCGGCGGCGGGTGAAACCGGGGTGCAAACCGCCAAGCGGAAGGACCCCCGAGCCTGGCTGCAGAGAATCGAACGCTTGCGAGCCGAAGGGCGCCTCGCCGAGGCGGAGCGCGAGATGGCCGCCTACCGCCAGGCTTTCCCCGGCGACGCCGGCGGTCCCGCCATGGCCGGCGAACATCCGCCCACCCGCTAACCAGGGGCCGGACCCGAATATGAAACGACCTGCCGGTGCGCTCGCCGGCAGGCCCTGGACGCGCGGGCGAAGCCCCGGCGGGGGCGCATCTTCACCCTGCTAGAATTGCGGGCTTTCCCGTCGGAGCGCCTCGATGAAGCAACCCGTGAACGTCGCGATCACCGGTGCGGCCGGTCAGATCGGTTATGCCCTCGCCTTTCGCGTAGCCTCGGGCCAGATGCTCGGCCCGGATCAGCCGGTGAACCTTCACCTGCTCGAGATCACCCCCGCGCTCGCCGCCCTGCAGGGCGTGGTCATGGAGCTGAACGACTGCGCGTTTCCGACCCTGAACAAGATCGTCGCGACGGACGATGCGAAAGTGGCCTTTCGCGATGTGCAGGTGGCCCTGCTCGTCGGCGCGCGCCCGCGCGGCCCGGGCATGGAGCGCAAGGATCTGCTGCTCGCGAATGCGCAGATCTTTTCCGCGCAGGGCAAGGCGCTCAACGAAGTCGCCGATCGCAACGCGAAGATCCTGGTCGTCGGCAACCCCGCGAACACGAATGCGCTCATCGCGCGTGCGAATGCCAGGGACCTGAATCCGCGCAACTTCACAGCGATGACGCGACTCGATCACAACCGCGCGCTGTCGCAGCTCGCCGAGAAAACGGGCACTCACGTCAGCGCCATCCGCCGCATGACGATCTGGGGCAATCACTCCTCCACGCAGTACCCGGACATCACCCACGCGACGGTGAACGGAAAGCCCGCGCCCACTCTCGTGGATCAGAAATGGGTCGAGGACACC
The DNA here is from genome assembly GCA_019683695.1 of Steroidobacteraceae bacterium. GTDB lineage: Bacteria > Pseudomonadota > Gammaproteobacteria > Steroidobacterales > Steroidobacteraceae > JADGHX01. The sequence continues at coordinate 13,837 of JADGHX010000021.1, read as the reverse complement.
TTCATTCCGGTCGTCCAGCAGCGCGGGGCCGCCATCATCAAGGCGCGCGGGCAGTCCTCCGCGGCATCGGCAGCCTCCGCGGCCATCGATCACGTGCGGGACTGGGTGCTCGGCACGCCGGAAGGTGACTGGACGAGCATGGCGGTGCCCTCCGACGGCAGCTACGGCATCAAGGAAGGCGTCATCTACTCGTACCCCGTCGTCTGCAAGAACGGCGATTACGAGATCGTGCAGGGCCTTTCCATCAGCGAATTCAGCCGCAAGCGCATGGATGCCACGGACGCCGAGCTGCGCGAGGAGCGCGACGGCGTCAAATCCCTTCTGGGCTGACGTTCCGGGAGATCGCCCGCAGCGATCCCCCCGACATCCCGCCTTCGCCTGAAGCGCCCGTCCGTGCCGCCGGCACGGGCGGGCACTTCAGCGGGTGGCCGGCATGCGCCCGGGGGCGCGTCTGACGGCCGTAGCGATGCCATTCCCACCCACCGCGGCTATAGTGGCTTCGTCTTTCAGCCGATTCCGCAGACAGGAGTTGCCATGCTGGGCGCCGTCGTTTCCATCCTTCTGGTCGTGGCGGCAGCGTATGCCGTAACGCAGGTCGGCGGCGTGATCACGTTGCTGCTCATCGCCGCGATACTGTTCCTCGCCTACAAACGACTCCCGCTCCTCACCTTCACCGCAACGTTCACGGTTCTTCTCGCGGCCTACACGCTGCTCGGAGCAGACAGCGCCCCCGCCGGAATCTGGAAGGGATTTCTGTGGGTGTTGCTGGGTGCGCTCTGGTTGCTCAACGTGAGGCCCTTGCGCAAGGCGCTCATCACGCGGCCTTTCATGAAGGCCTACCTCAAGCTGCTGCCGGCCATGTCGCAGACCGAGCGCGAAGCGCTCGAGGCGGGTACCGTGTGGTGGGATGGCGAGCTGTTCACGGGTGCGCCACGCTGGAGCAAGCTGCTGTCCGCCAAGCCGCCGAAGCTCTCGCCGGAAGAGCAGGCCTTCCTCGATGGCCCGTGTGAAGAGCTCTGCCGGATGCTCGATGACTGGGACATCACCCACAAGCGCGGGGACATGCCGCCGCAGGTGTGGGATTTCCTGAAATCGAAGGGCTTCTTCGCGATGATCATTCCGAAGAAGTACGGCGGCCTCGAATTCTCGGCGTACGCACACTCGTGCGTGCTCACGAAGATCGCGAGCCGCAGCGTCACGGCGTCTTCCACTGTGGCCGTGCCGAATTCGCTCGGGCCCGCGGAGCTGCTGAACCATTACGGCACCGAGGAGCAGAAGAACTACTACCTGCCGCGGCTCGCGCGCGGCGAGGAAGTCCCCTGCTTCGCGCTCACCGGCCCGCGCGCAGGGTCCGATGCCGCCTCCATTCCCGATACAGGCGTGATCTGCAGGGGCCAGTGGCAGGGCAAGGAGGTCATCGGCATCCGGCTGAACTTCTCGAAGCGCTACATCACGCTCGCGCCGATCGCCACCGTCATCGGCCTCGCGTTCCGGCTTTTCGATCCGGACCATCTCCTCGGGGACAAGACGGACATCGGCATCACCTGCGCGCTGATTCCGCGCAACACGCCGGGCATCACGATCGGGCGCCGGCATTTTCCGATCAACATTCCCTTCCAGAACGGGCCGATCCAGGGCCGCGACGTGTTCGTGCCGCTCGACTTCGTCATCGGCGGGCCGAAGATGGTCGGCCAGGGCTGGCGGATGCTCGTCGAGCAGCTCTCGGTGGGCCGCTGCATCTCGCTGCCGTCGAGCGCAACCGGTGGAGCCAAGGCGGCGACGTGGGCCACGGGCGCATATGCCCGTATCCGCCGGCAGTTCAACATGCCTGTCGGGCGCTTCGAAGGCGTGGAGAGCGTGATCGCCCGCATGGTGGGCCTCACGTACACGATGGATGCCGCGCGGTCGGTGACCGCCGGAGCAATCGATGGTGGCGAAAAGCCTTCCGTGCCCTCGGCGATGCTCAAGTATCACGTCACCGAAATGGGCCGCGTCGTCGCCAACGACGCGATGGACGTGCACGGGGGCAAGGGCATCTGCCTCGGGCCGCGCAACTATCTCGGCCGCGGATACGAGTCCGTGCCGATTGCGATCACGGTCGAGGGCGCGAACATCCTCACGCGGAATCTGATCATCTTCGGCCAGGGTGCCGTGCGCTGCCATCCGTTCGTGCTGCGCGAGATGACGGCCGCGCGCAATCCGGATCGCGCAAAGGGCGTGGACGAGTTCGACCGCGCGCTCTTCGGGCACATCGGGTTCACCATTTCGAACGCGGTGCGCTCGTTGATCATGGCGCTCACGCACGCGCGGTTCACGAAGGTGCCGGTCTCCGGGCCTATCGCGCGCTACTACCAGCACATCGTGCGGTTCAGCGCGTCCTTCGCATTCGCGGTGGACGTGGCGATGCTCACGCTCGGCGGCTATCTCAAGAAGAAGGAAAACCTCTCCGCGCGCCTCGGTGACGTGCTCTCGTGCATGTACCTGGCCTCCATGGTGCTCAAGCATCACGAGAATCAGGGACGGCCCGAAGCCGACCTGCCGGTGGTCGAGTGGGCGTGCCGGAACCTGCTCTACACAGCGCAGGAACAGTTGCACAGTTTTCTGCGCAACTTTCCGAACCGGTTCCTCGCGGGCGTGATGCGCATGCTCATCATGCCGCGCGGCCTCGTGTATTCCGCGCCAGCGGATCGCCTGAGTCGTCAGGTTGCTGAGCTGGTCAGCAATCCCACAGAGTCTCGCGAGCGCATCTGCAGTTACATCTACAAAACTCTCGAGCCGACGAACCCGCTTGGATTGCTGCAGGAAGCCCTCGTGCTGTCCCAGACCGCGGAACCGATCGAGAAGCGCATCCGCGTCGAGGGCGTGAAGACCGGAAAGGTGACCGCGCTCGACCTTCCGGGGCAAATCCAGCAGGCGCTCGCGCTCGGCATTGTTTCCGAAACCGAAGCCGCCGCCCTGCGCGAGTACGATCGCAAGGTGATGGAGATCGTCAACGTCGACGACTTCGCCCCTCACGAGATCGGCATGCAGGCACAACCGGCCGCTGCTGCCGACGCCGCGAGCGTTTCCAGCGTGCACGTCGCCTGAAGGCCCGGAAGCGGCGATCCGGCAAGACTGATCACAGTGTGAGCGAATCGGGGGCCGCCGTGGCCCCGGGCGCCGAAGCTCGCTAAGCTGAAGGCGCGGCTCCTGCGTGGCCGCGTCGCTCACGATTTTGGAAGGAGAATCCATGCGTGCACTTGCCGTCGCCGCGATCGCCCTTGCTGCTGCCGCCGCCGTTCATGCGCAGGAGCGTACACCTTCACCGCCCGGCGCCGAGGTGTACTTCATCACGCCGAAGGATGGCGCAACGGTGAAGGGTCCTGTCACGGTTCAGTTCGGCCTGAAGGGCATGGGCGTGGCGCCTGCCGGTGTGAAGTTCGAGAACACGGGCCACCATCATCTGCTCATCGACACCGACGTGCCGTCCGACCTGAACGCGCCGCTGCCGACGACGGATCACATCCGCCACTTCGGCAAGGGCCAGACCGAAACGACGGTCGACCTGCCGCCCGGCAAGCACACGCTGCAGCTGGTGCTCGGGGACCAGAACCACACGCCGCACAACCCGCCGGTGGTGTCGAAGAAGATCACGATCACGGTCAAGAAGTAGCCGCGATTTCGGCGGCTCTGCGGGACCTGATCGCAGGGCCGCTCTTCCCCACAGCCTCGTCGCAGCCGGCAAAGGCCGGTCTATTCCGGCTGTGACACCCCCGGCGCAGCAGAGCGGCGCAGCTCGCTCGAGCCTTCGCCGGTTCTGCGTTTCACGTCGCTGCCATCGGCCCGCCTCTTCCGTCGCTCGCGATCACGATGGCGCCGCGGCGGTCGGCCCGCGAGAATCAGAGCCATGCGATCCACCGGGCCTGCACGCGCGATTCTTCACGTGGACATGGACGCGTTCTATGCGTCCATCGAGCAGCGCGACGATCCGACACTGAAGGGCAAACCCGTGATTGTCGGTGGGACCGCCGGTCGCGGCGTGGTGGCTGCCGCCAGCTACGAGGTGCGCAAGTTCGGTGTGCACTCGGCAATGCCCATGTCCACAGCGCTACGCCTGTGCCCGCATGCGGTCTGCATCACGCCTCGCATGCAGCACTACCAGAGCATCTCGGCGCAGATCTTCTCGATCTTCCGTGAGTTCACGCCCGTGGTCGAAGGGCTCTCGCTCGATGAGGCCTTTCTGGACGTGACAGCGAGTCAGGCGCTGCACGGGGACGCCGTCCACATCGCGCGCGCCATCAAGGCGCGCATCTGGCAGGCGACGCATCTCACCGCCTCGGTGGGTGTGGCACACAACAAGCTCGTCGCGAAGATCGCCTCGGATCTGAACAAGCCCGATGGACTCACGGTCGTGACCCCGGAGACCACGCGTGCGATTCTCGATCCGCTCTCCGTGCGGCGCCTGCCGGGCCTCGGACGGAAGACCGGCGCCAGGGTGGAGGAGCTCGGCATTCACACGTTCGCCGAGCTGCGGCGTGCGCCGGATGCGGTGCTGTGGCCCGTTTTCGGCCGCTACACGCATCGGGTGCGCGAGCGCGCTTCCGGTATCGATGATCGCCCGGTCGTGGCGGATCTCGAAGAGAAGTCCATCAGCGCCGAAGACACCTTCAGCACGGATATCGCGGACCCGGCACGCTTGCAGTCCGAGCTCGCCCGGCTGGCGGACCTCGCGTGCGCCCGGTTGCGCAGGAAAGCGTTGGTGGCGGGCTGTGTGACCGTGAAGATCCGACGCCACGATTTCACCACCTTCACCCGTCAGCGGCGGATTTCCCCGCCCACGAACGACACGCGTGCGCTCGGCAGCGTCGCCCGGGAGCTCCTCGCGCTCTGGCTCGCCGGTAACCCAGGGGTACGCATCCGCCTGCTCGGGGTGGGCGTCACCCATCTGAGCGATGCGGATCAGCTGGACCTGTTCCGGTCCGGCCCGCCCCGTGCGGCCTCGGCGCTGGATGGCACGCTCGACGCCATCCGCCAGAAGTTCGGTGCCCGGGCCCTGACGCGCGCCGGCAACCTCGAAGATCTCGCGGACTGACCCGCGCTCCCCGCGTTCGAGCCTGCCTCAGACGCTGTGCGTGGGCGCAGGCCCGCTGCCCGCTCGTGCAGCCCGCCCGAGGATGCGCAAGCCCGTTGCGAGCCCAGTCGCCGTTCACACACACCCCGAGCGTCGAACTTTGTCGCGCGAAATGCGCCCAACGTGCTCCCGTGCAATACTCGCCCCCCAGTCGGACAGGCCCGGTTCCACGACACTCAGCATGTATCTCTCGTTTTTCGGCCTGAACGAAAAGCCGTTCGCGATCACGCCCGATCCGCGGTACCTCTACCTGAGCGAGCGCCACGCCGAAGCTCTCGCTCACCTGCTGTACGGCATCAATGAAGCCGGCGGCTTCGTGCAGCTCACGGGGGAAGTGGGCACCGGCAAGACGACCACCATCCGCTCCCTCCTCGCCCAGACGCCGAAGAACGCGGAAATCGCGCTCATCCTCAACCCACGGATGACGCCTCCGGAGTTCCTGCTCACCATCTGCGAGGAGCTCGGCATCGGGGTACCGGATTCCGCCGAGCGCAGCCTCAAGGACCTGGTGGACATCCTCAACGATTACCTGCTGAAGGCCCACGCCAGTGGCCGGCGCATCGTGCTGGTGGTGGATGAGGCGCAGAACCTGTCGCCGGAAGTGCTCGAGCAGGTCCGCCTGCTCACGAATCTCGAGACGAACACCCAGAAGCTGCTGCAGATCATCCTGATCGGCCAGCCTGAGCTACGTGAGCTGCTGGATCGCAACGAGCTGCGCCAGCTCGCCCAGCGTATCACCGGCCGCTATCACCTGGACCCGCTCTCCTCCACTGAAACGGCTGCGTATGTGCGCCACCGCCTGCGCGTGGCAGGGGCCACCACAGACATCTTCACGCAGCCGGCCCTCACAGAGATTTTCAGACTCTCCGGCGGCGTGCCCCGCGTGATCAACGTGATTGCGGATCGCGCGCTGCTCGGTGCCTATACGCAGGACCGGCATCGCGTGGGCGCGAGCCTGGTGCGTCAGGCCGCGACCGAAGTCTTCGGGCGCCAGTTCGCGCCAGCATGGTTCGCGTGGGCGGCGGCAGCAGCGGGTGCGGCGGTTCTCATCGCAACCGGCATCCTGATCTGGCAGTTCGCGCCATGGAGCAACTCCTCTTCGGTTGCGCATGCGAGCGCCGCAAACCCGAGCACCGCCATCGATGCACCCGCTGAGCGCGAATCCGGGAGCGCTTCGGCAGAGGCTGGGCACGGACCCGATGCGGGCGCTTCAGCGCTCGGCAAGAAGGCGATCGCGCTGGGCGAGCTGCTCGCTCGATATGCCTCGGAAACGGTACCCGATCAGGCGTTCGCGAAACTCTTCGGCATGTGGGGCGCGCAGTATGTGGCGGGCAGCGAAGACCCGTGCACGCAAGCTGCGGCTCACGGCCTCGAGTGCCTCATGCAGCGGGGCTCGTTCGGGCAGCTCCGGCAATACAACCGTCCGGCGATCCTGATGCTGAGCGATGACGAGGGGAATCCGCATCAGGTCGTGCTCACAAATCTCGGAGACGAGCATGCGCACGTCGCCCTCGGCGGCGAGAAGCGACAGGTGAGCATCGCAGAGCTCTCACGCTATTGGCTCGGGGACTTCGTCATGCTCTGGCGCCCCGGCACGCAGCAGGTGAGGCCCTTGTCCGCCGGCATGCGCGGCGCAGAGGTGCGTTGGCTCCGTGAAAGCCTTCAGCGCCTGAGCGGCGTCACGCCGACCACGACGGTGAGCGATGTGTTCGATGACGAGTTGACCCGGCTCGTGAAGGAGTTTCAGCGGCGGAACCGCCTGACCGTGGATGGCATCGCGGGCGTGCAGACGCAGATCGTGCTCGCCAGTGCCATCGCATCGCCCGGATCCCCGCTTCTGCAGAGCGACCCTGGCCACGGCAGCTGAACCATGTCATTCATTCTGGATGCCCTGAAGAAATCCGAGAACGACCGCCAGCGGCAGAGCGGGCCGGCGTTGTTCGAAGTGCGAGTGGCGCCGCCGCGCACACGACTGCCCACCTGGGCTGTGGCGCTTGGCGCGCTGCTGGTCGTGAATCTCGCCGTGATCAGCTGGCTCATGATGAAGCGGCCCGCGGTTGCAAGCACCACTCACGAGCAGTCCGCGCCGCAGCCTGCCCAGCGGCCCGCCCCCGCGACACAACCCGCACCGACTCCCGCTCAGCCGATCTACGCAGCGCCGGCTCCACAGTACGCAATGCCGCCGCAGACGGGCACCCCGGTACAGATGCCGGGCGCTCAGGGTTACTACGCCATGCCGCAGCCCATGCAGGCGCCGCCGCCCGCGTGGCCTCAGATGGGTACACAACCCCAGGTTGCAGGCGGTCCCGGCGCAGCACCGTACGCGGGCCATGTGCCTGCACCCGCGTCTCCGGGATTCCAGCAGCAGGGCGCAGGGTCTTCGGCTGCACCGGCCTACGCGCCTCAGCCTGCCGCCGAAGAGGTGAATCCGGACGACTACGCGCCCGCCATCGAGCCGGAGCGGCCCTCAAACAATGCGGAACACGTGTACGCGCGCCGAGGCACGCTCAGCGGACTCCCCACATACGACGAAGCTGCCACGCGCATCAGTCTGCCGCCCCTGCGCATGGACCTGCACGTGTACGCCGCGGATCCGACGAAGCGCTTCGTGATGGTGAACATGAAGCGCCTCAACGAAGGCGAGTCCCTTCCGGATGGCGTCAAGGTTGAGTCGATTACGGCAGACGGTGCGATCCTCTCCTACAAGGGCTCGCAGTTCGTCATGTACCGCGATTGACGGGCGAACCGTGCGGGGTCGGGCACCGGCAGATCATGCCCGTCCTCGCCAACGTGCTGCTCTCCGCGCGCGATGAGCGGCTCAGCATCACGGCACGGATCTCGACGTGGAAGAGCCCGTTACTCCGCGATGTACCACTTCTTGTCCACCTGCTCGAGGACGAACCGGTCGAAGGGCAGCCCCTGACCGCTCAGGTCGTACACCGCGCGCCGGCCCTCGTACTCGAGCTTCGGCACGAGGTCTTTCACGATGCGCACCGTGGCCGCGAGCATCTCCCGCGTGCCGAGGCTGCTCATGCAGGTCTCGATCAGGTCGTCCATGGCCTGCTTCGAGGTGACCTTGCGGAAGTTCGGGCTCATGTACTTGCGGTAGTAGTCCTCGCAACTCGGCACCGCCAGCGCCTTGTCGGCGGCATTGAGCAGCTCGGTGATACCCGGCGGAATGCTGGCTTCCTTCGAACCGGTGCCCGGGCGCGACGGGCCCGACGCTCCGCCGGGCGGCGGCAGGCCGGCGTAAATGCTGCGCCGGGAGTTCGCGAGGTCGTCGATCTGCGCCTTGATCTCTGAGGGGATCGTCGCCTTCCAGTCCTTGCCATACGGGCGGATGGAAACGACGTTCACCACCTCCACGTCGCCGAGCACGTCCACGGTGCCACGCTCCTTCGCGGGCTTGCCTCGCAGCACCACCTGCACGACGCCGTCGCGGTCCGGAATGGCCGCCAGCCAATCCGCGTCCCGATAATTCCGGCCGAAGAGATAGAGCCTGCTGGCGAGCGCCGAGTAGAAGTCGATGGGCGTCAGCCGCTCCAGTTCGCCGAGCGATCGGCCGCGCCCGAAGAGTCGGCTGCGCAACAGGCTCTCACCGCGGCCCGCCTCCTCCCGCAGCTTGGTGAGAATCGTCGTACGCAGCGCCTCAAGTTCCGCAGGGTGAATCGCATACGCCACCGCATCCGGGCTCCCGGTGGCGACCGCATCGAGGTATTGCTCAACAGCACGCCGCTGTGCGCTATTGGGCTTGTCCGCCGCACTGGCCGCAACGGGCCCGAGCAGCGCGCCGGCAACCGCCAGCAGCAAGGTCAGAACGCGCAGTGAAGGCAAGCGCAATCGCGATCGAGTCATGGCGGGTGAGACTCCCCGAGGAATGCCCGGTTCCGGCAAGCATACCGCCCCGGCTGCGCAAGTTGAGAGCGCACGCCTACCGCGCAAGCGTGGCTACAACGCGAGGTCCAGCACGATCGGGCGATGATCCGATCCCGTGAACGGGCCCCGCCGGAAGGCCCGCACGCGCAGAGTCGGGGTGATGAGCGCATGGTCGATCTGGATGCCCGCCGGCAGCAGGTACGTGGGCCAGGTCGGCTGCCAGCCGAATCCTTCGGCCGCCGAACGCAGGCGGCTGTCCTTCAGCAGGCGCTGGAAGTGCGGCGAGAAGGGCGAGATGTTCAGGTCACCGATCACCACGAGCGGCATGCCCTGCGTCGCACGCGCCTCGCGGGCGAGCAGCGCGAGCTGCCGATTACGCAGCGCTGCGCTGGACGGTGCCATCGGCCAGCTCGCATGCACGGCAAAGAGCCGCAGAGGGCGGTTCGCCACCATCAGGGTTGCCCGAATGGCTGGCTCGCGGTGTGCCTCCACGTTCAGAATGCCCGCGTCCCTGAGCGGCACACGAGACCACAGGCTGACGCCGCGCCCGGTGGAGCCCTTCGTCTCGTATCGATACGGATACTCCCTGGCCACGGTTGCAAGGGCGCGACGCCAGCGGTCGTTCATCTCCATGAGCGCGACGACGTCGGGGCGCTCTCTGCGGAGGAATTCGCCCACCTGTGCGTGCTCACGGTTGCGATAGAGCACATTGATCGCCACCATGCGCAGGCGAATGGGGGGTTCCACAGTCTGCGTCACCAGCCGCGGCTCTGGAGGGGGGCGCGTGGCGAGGACCGGCGCAGCGCTCAACGCATCCACCAAGGCAATGCCCAGCGCAAGGGCTGCCAACACAGGCCGACGCAGGCCCACGAAAACGAGGAAGGCAATGAGTGCAAGTGCGACATACTGCAACGGGAAGTGCACGGCGAGGTCGCCCAACCACCAGCGGCTTGCCATCATGGACAGGAGCGTGGCCGCGAGCAGCGAGAACGTTAATATCGCGAGCGCGCCCACGATCAGCCGTGTGCGCGCCGCGCGCTCCTGCGGTGCATCAGACTCGTTGTCGGCACCGTGCTCTGCCAGAGAGCCGCTCACTTCCATTGCTGCCTTCGGTCCGTCACCGGATCAGCAGTTTCACAGAAACCCGCTGTCGTGCGCGACAGTGTCGGCAATCAGCGCCAGGCGCGGCAGTCCGGCTCCGGGTCGGCAGAGCCATCCGGGAGCACGCAGAAGCGGGCGCATGCTGAAGACTTGCACGGTGTCGCTGCCATGAACGCCAACCCGCTTATGGTGGAAGAGCCCGAAAGTCTCGTCGTGCTGACGGAAGACGAGGAGCTGCTGAACACTCTCCGCGCAGTTGCCACCGACCATGAGATCTCGACGGTGAGTGCTGAGGCGGATCTCGCGGGGCACCTGCTCGAGCACCATGCTGGCGTCGCCGTGCTCGACACCGCGTGCGTGACGACCGGCATCGCTGAGCTCACGCAACGTCTGAAAACGCAGTTCCCCGATCTGGTACTCATCGTTGCCGGCACGATCGACGATCAGTCCGCACTCGCCGCGCAGGTCACGAATGGAACCGTGTATCGATTTCTGCACAAGCCGGTGTCCGAACAGCGCGTGCGGCTGTTCATCAATGCAGCGTGGCGCCGGCACGGAGTCGAGCACGCGGAAATCATCGAAGCCACCGCCACAAATCTTCGCAAGCCCGCCTGGGCTGGAGCGCAAGGTTCGAACAAGCGTGTGGTGTTTTTAGGGGCCGCATTCGGCGGACTGATTGCTGCGCTGATCGCCATCTGGTTTGCCTCCCGTGGGCAGGAGGCTGCGGAAACGCCCGCCGCCGCTGCACCTGGCGCTTCGCAACTTCCTGTCAGTGCGGCAAGCCAGGATCCCGAATTCGAGTCGCTGCTGGCCCGGGCCGATGCGGCGCTGAACAGCGGCGCACTCACCTCGCCGCCGGGCGAGAACGCAGTGGACCTGTACCGGCAGGCCGCAAGCCGCAACAGCGAAGACCCCCGTCCGGCGATCGGCATCGAGCGCGTGATGGATCGCCTGCTCACGAGCGCCGAACAGGCGCTGCTCGAGGATCGCATGGACGATGCCGTTCGCCTCACGGACATTGCCCGAAGCATTCAGCCGGACCACGTGCGCGTCGCGTTTCTCACGACGCGCATCGGCAAGGAGCGCGAGCGGATGGTGCTCGCGCAGGCTCGTCAGGCCGCCGAGCGCGGTCGGGTGGACGAAGCCATCGCTGTGCTGGATCGCGCGAATCTCGGCGGCAGCTCCGTCTCCATTTCCGAGGCGCGCAACCGCATCGAACAGCAGAATCTCGACGATCGCGTGCAGGACTTCCTGGATCGCGCGAATGACCGTCTCAGGCGCGGCGCGCTGGTCGAGCCCGCGCAGGACAATGCGCGATTCTTCATCGAGTCCGCGCGCGCGATTGCGCCAAACGACAGCAATGTGCGCCGGGCGCAACGTCAGCTCGCGGATCGCATCGTGTCGGAAACGCGTGCCGCCATTTCCGCCGGCAACGCGAACGAGGCGGACCGCTGGATCGAGATCGCCCGGGAGTCTGGCGTTGCGAGTGAGGACATCACTGCCCTCACGCGCGATGTCGAGCGGCTGCGGATTGCGACGCGCGCCGAATCCATGGCGCGCCTCTCGCAAGCCTTCAATCAGAGACTCACGCGGGGGCAGCTCGTCGAGCCCGCGAACGACAGCGCCAAGTACTATCTCACGCAGCTGACACAGACAGAGGCGAACCATCCGTCCACTCAGCTCGCGCGCCAGGCGCTGGCGGCCCGACTGCTGGAAGAGGCGCGAGGTGCCTTGCGCAAGCAGGATCTGGAGGCTGCGCGGCGGTGGATGACGGAGGCGCGCAGCATCGGCGCGGACGCGTCCGGCACGGCGGCCATCGAGCAGGAAATCCTGAAGGCACAGGAGCTCGCGCAGCGGGCCAGCGAGGTCGTCAGTGCGGCCACCCTCAACCGGACGCGTTATGTCGAGCCGGAGTACCCTGCAAGCGCGCGGGAGCGGGGGCTGACTGGCTGGGTTGAGGTGGACTTCACAGTCCGGCCCGACGGTTCCGTGGGAGATATCACTGTGGTGAGTGCCGAGCCCGCCGGTGTGTTCGAAGCGGCGGCCCTGGCTTCGGTTCGCAGGTGGCGCTACGAACCCGTACGGCGTGACGGTCGCACGGTGGAGCAACGCGCACGCGTGCGCATTCGTTTTTCAATGGAGCAGTGAGCGTGAGTCGCGCGTTCATGCAGGCCCGTCTGGTCATTGTGGACCGCGATGCGCGGTATGCCGAATGGCTTCGCCATCATCTGAGCATCGTGTACTCCGATTCGAATCTCACCGTGCTGGCGTACGATGAGTTCGAGCGCGCGAGCGAAGGTCTCACCTACAACGACTGCGAGCTCATTCTTCTCACGTCCCGGTTCGGCGAGCATCCGGACGACCCCAATGCTGAGGGCATCGCACTGCTGCGTGCCTTTCGTGCGCGGCCGGCGTTCCCGGCCGTGCTGATTATCGCGGAGGAAGGAAACGAGCTCACGGCGGTGCGCGCGATGCAGCTCGGCGCCGTGGATTACCTGCCCAAGCGCCTGCTCACGCCGGAACGACTGAAGACGTCCGTCCGGCTGGCCCTGAGACGCGTGGAACGCCGTGCGTCGCGGCGCCTGGCGAAACTCGCCCAAAGCGGGGAGCAGCCACGGGTCCCGCTCGCGAACGAGCCTCCCGCCAAACCGGCACCGCCTGCGGACCTCATCCCGGGCTACACCATCCGCTCGACGATCGGCGAATCCGAGAAGGCCGTCGTGTACCTCGCCACGAGCGACGCCCTGGGGCGGGACGTGGCGCTGAAAGTGAGTCTCCAGGAAAACGACGATTCCGGCGCCGCGCAGCTTCTCGCGCGCGAATACAAGGTGATTGCGGGGCTTCGCCACCCCGCCGTTGTCGAGCTGCACGACTACGGCGTGCACGACGGCCGCGAATATCTGGCGATGGAATATTTCCCCCGCGGCGATCTGAAAGCCCGCATGCACCACGGGCTCACGGAGAGCGAAGCGCTTCGGTTCCTGGAGAACATCGCCGCCGCGCTGCGCGTTGTGCACCACGCAGGCATTCTGCATCGTGATCTGAAGCCGCCGAACGTCATGCTCCGCGAAGACGACGACGTGGCGCTCATCGACTTCGGCCTCGCCCGCAATCTCGAGGGTGGCTTGCAGAGCACGCGTACTGGCGTGCTGCGCGGGTCGCCGTACTACATGAGCCCGGAGCAGGCACTCGGTGAATCGCTCGACGCGCGCACCGACCTGTACAGCCTCGGCGTGATCTTCTACGAGATGCTCACCGGCAAGAAGCCGTTCAGCGGCAGCTCGGCCATCGAGATCCTGCAGGGGCACGTGAATGCGCCGGTGCCGCGCCTGCCCGAGCGCCATGCGCACCATCAGCGTCTGCTGGACCGGCTGCTCGCCAAGTCCCGCGACGAGCGCTTCGAGAGCGCAGAGGCTTTGATCGAGGCGCTCGCAGCGACCCGCGAGGCACGCAGCGCCCAGCCCACTGCCGCTTGATCAGCGGGGCCGTCACGCAGTCGGCTCACCCCGGAAACTCAACCCGCGACGTGGGCCAGCAGCGGCGAGACACGCTCCCGGCGCCTGAAAGAGCCGACTGCTCGCGGTTCGCGCTCGTGCTCGAGACGGAAGGCGTTGCGTTCCGAACGGGCGGCAGGCGTTTGGGCGAGCCCGGCATTCGGTGGCGAACCGAGAGATTCCGACGGACGCGGCCCGGGGGGGGGCGGGGGCCGGCCCGGCCGCCGGGCGGGGGAGGGGGGGGGGGGGGTGTGGT
>JADGHX010000148.1 GCA_019683695.1 Steroidobacteraceae bacterium | reverse complement strand
GATCTACACGGTCACCGCGGTGGTGCTCATCGTCTTCTACTTCGTCGGCATGGTATTCGCGGCCTTCCTGCTGCCCGTGCTGGGCGCGGGTGACGTGGCCGCGTTCACGGCGGCCTCGACTGTGATGTACATCGTGCTTGGGAGCATCGGGCTGCCGTTCGGCACGGCCGTTGTCATCGCCACGTATGGCGAGCTGAAGGTGCGCAAGGAAGGGCTGGATCTCGAGCAGCGCGTGGCGGGGAGCCTGCCGGAGCAATGACCGCCCGCTCGCCATCGGCACCCTGGTCTCGCACGTGGTGCAGTCCTGACGCATGACCTCGCGGCGTTTCGCGGCACTGGTCGTTCTTGCCGCGCTGTTCGTGCCGCTGCACGCCGCCGCCCAAGACGCCCTTGCGGCGCTCGACGCCTGCATTCCAAAGCTGGACAAGCGGCTCGACGTCGGTTTCGAGCGCGTGTCCGCGCGCTGCCCGGATCTGGCGAAAGTGCTGGAGCAGAGTGGCTGGGCGGCGTGGCTGCCGCCGGGCTGGAAGGAATCGCGTAACGACCTCTCCGCCGGAAGCCTTGCCGAGCTGCGCGCCGTAGTGGCGCGCGAGCTCGAGACCCAACCGCCGCGCAACGTTCCCGATGTGAAGCGGCTGAACGAGATTCTCACGGACCTGGGCGCCACGGGCCAGCAACGCAGCGGATGGTGGGCGCGCTTCAAGAAGTGGGTCCGCTCGCTCTTCGAGCGCCGCGCGGAAACGCGTGAGGAGCCGTGGCTCGATCGGCTGATCCGGCGCGTGGGGCTCTCGCAGGCCGTCATCGAGATCATCACCTACATTGCGATGGGGGCCGTCGTGGTGCTCGCGGCGCTCATCATTCTGAATGAGCTGCGGGCCGCCGGCTGGATTCGCGCGCGCTGGCGTGCAAAGCGGGGCAGTGGTGCAGCGAACGTGCAGAGGGGCCGCTCGCGGCTGGGCTGGGATGATGTGGAACGCGCTCCGCTCGCCGACAAACCCCGACTGCTGCTGGAGCTGATTGCATCCCGGCTCACGGATCTGGGCCGATTGCCGCCGGCCGGCGCGTTCACCGTGCGCGAGCTCGTGCGCGCGGCGAACCTGCAGGAGCCTCAGGATCGGCAGCGGCTGAATGAGCTGGCGCTTGCCGCGGAGCGCGCCCGGTTCGCGGAAGAGGGCGTCTCTCCGGCCATGGCGGAAGCGGCCGTCGAGCACGGGCGCGCGCTCCTCGACACGCTCAGCATGCCGCACATGTCGGACGCCGCAGCCGGGGCACACGCATGAAGGAGCGTTTCACCACGCTGCTGCTGGCGCTTGGCGCATTGCTGCTCTTCATCTTCATGTTTGGTCCGCGAGAGGGCGGGCCCGGGGGACGCAACGAGGTCCCGCGGCCCACCACGGCCGAGCGGCGTGGCAATGGCTATCACGCCGCCCTGGCATGGCTCGACGCCGAGGGCATTCGCAGCATCTCGCTTCGCGACCGCTTCGATGAGCTGCCGAAACGAGAGGATCTGCCCCCGAGCGGGAATCTGCTCATCGTGACGCTGCCTGCCACAACCAGCTTCAACACGTGGGAGTTCATTCCCCTCGACCGCTGGATTCGTCAGGGGAACACGCTGCTCGTGATGGCGGCGCTGTCAGACAACCCGGACTGGGGACTTGCCCAGCGCGGCTTTTTCGCGCGCGGCGACGTGAACCTGCTGACCGGTCTCGAGTTCGAGCCCGTGATGACGCGCGACGACCGGCTGTCCACGAAGCCGAAGCGGGAAGAGGATGCGGAGCGCAACGCGCGTGCACAGGTGATGCGTGAGCTTCGCGCATTCGCCGAGCCACAGCGCACGACGCTCGTGCCGAGCCGTCCGCACGCGTACTTCGAAGGCGTGCGGTCGGTGATCGCCCTGTCGGATTATCCCGCCATCACCTGGACAGTGCGCGTGCCGTACGAGGGGTTCGTGCTGGCGCTCGCGCGAGACGAGAAACAAGGCGAGGGAGCGATCTGGACGCGCCCGCTCGGGCGAGGCCGCATCATCGTGAGCAGCTATGGCACGCTTTTCACGAACCGCGCGATCGGCCTCGGAGACAACGCACGCCTGCTCGCCAATATCGTCGGCGTGACGGTCGGTGAGCGCGGAGCGGTGCTGTTCGACGATCTCCATCAGGGGCTCGGGGCGCTCTACGACCCCGAGAAGTTCTACAGTGACCGGCGGCTGTACATCACCCTCGGCGTGCTGATCGCGCTCTGGCTCATCTGGGTGCTCGGGTCCACGCGGCTGCGAGCGTTTCCGTCCACGGTGACGGCGCCGCGCGAAGTCGAGCTGATTCGCGCCGCCGGCGGCTTTCTCGCGCGGGCCTTGCCCGTACATCTCGGCGCGCAGCGCCTCATCGAGAACTTCTTTCGCCGCGTGAACGCGCGCGCGGGCCGCCGGCCGGAGGACGGGGTTCCGTGGGACGTGCTCGATCATCATGCGCGCGTGGCGCCCGCCGACATCGAGCGGCTGAAAACGTGGTATGCCGATGCGTACGCGTCGAGGCGCGTGCCGCTCCAGCAGCTTCAGAATCTTCTCGTCCGGATCGACAGGCAGATGGCGACATGAGCACTTCCATTCAGTCCCTGGAATCCAGTCTTGCCACGGAGCTCGGCCGCGTGGTCGTCGG
Source organism: Steroidobacteraceae bacterium (assembly GCA_019683695.1). GTDB lineage: Bacteria > Pseudomonadota > Gammaproteobacteria > Steroidobacterales > Steroidobacteraceae > JADGHX01. The sequence goes on along the minus strand of JADGHX010000148.1, from coordinate 10,185 downwards.
GGCCGAGAGCACCCTCCGTGCGCTCGTCGTCGCGCTCGTCGCGCGCGGGCATGTGCTCGTGCAGGGCGTGCCCGGGCTCGGCAAGACGTTGCTGGCCAAGACGCTTGCGCAGGCGCTCGGTGGGGAGTTCAAGCGCATCCAGGGCACGCCGGATCTCATGCCGAGCGACATCATCGGCGTGCACGTGTTCGATGAAGCGCGGCGTGATTTCGTCTTCCGCCCGGGGCCGCTGTTCGCGGATGTGGTGCTGGTGGACGAGATCAACCGCGCAGGTCCGAAAACGCAGTCTGCGCTGCTGGAGGCGATGGAGGAGCGGCAGGTGAGCGTGGAGCGTTCGGTCTTCGCGCTGCCGCCGGACTTTCTCGTGCTCGCCACGCAGAATCCGCGCGAGTTCGAAGGCACGTACCCCCTGCCGGAGTCGCAGCTCGACCGCTTCATGCTCCGCATCGATATGGACTATCCCGAGCGTGCCGCGGAAGCGGAGATCCTCAACCGCTACGGCGCGCAGCTCGCCGCACCTCAGCAGACCATCGAGGGCATCAAATCGATCGACCGCGGCCTCCTGCACGATGCGCGCGCTGAGGCCGAGCGGATCCACGTTGCCGATGCGCTTACGGCATACGTGCTGGATCTGGTGCGTGCCTCGCGCGAGAACACGCGTGTGTCGCTGGGCCTGTCCACGCGCGGCGCGCTGGCTTTGTTGAAAGCGGCTAGAGTTGCCGCGGGGCTGCGTGGTGCGGATTTCGTGTCGCCGGACGACGTGAAAGAAGTTGCGCCGTGGGTGATGCCTCATCGCCTCGTGCTCACTCCGGAAGCCGCGCTCGAAGGCACGAAGGACATCGAGGTCGTGCAGGCGCTGCTCGCGGACACGGCCGTGCCACGGTAGACGCAAGAATGTCGCGGCGGCACGCATTCTCATTGACGCCAGGCTCGCGGGTGCGCCAGAGCGTGTTGTTCCCGCGCGCTCGCTTTGGCAGGTGACCTGAGGCGCCATGCACTTAGCCGAGCGTGCGTACGCGCTGGTCGTTCTCACAGCGGTGCTCATCATCGCCGGCGTGTGGGCGACGGATCCGGCACTTACCGGATTGTGGCGAGTGCCCGCGGCTCTGCTTTTGATCGGGCTCATCGTCGAGGGCCTGCTTGCCCGCAGAAGCGCCATTCGCGCAGAAGTCGAAACGGGTGAGCGCGCACTGCTCGGGCGTGAGCAGCCTGCCGAGTTCGCATTCACGAATGAGTCGCCCCGGGACATCCGGCTCGAGTACGCGGTTGCCGTTCCCCCCGGTTTCGAAGCCCCTGTGGAAACGCGCGTGATCTCCGCTCCGCGCGGTGCTGTTTCGCGGGACGCGATTCCGCTGTTGCCCGTGCGGTTGGGGGTGCGGCGCTGGCCGCCGGTTCGCGCGCGCGTGCTGGGGCGCTTCGGCCTGGCCTGGTGGTCGCGCGAGTTCACACCGGATCGGCAGATCGCCGTTGCGCCGGACACGTTGCGGTCACCGCGTCGCAGGCTCAGTGGCAAGTCGACAGGCATGCGGCCACGACGCACCGTCGGTGCCGGCTCCGAGCTGCACCAGCTGCGCGCGTACGTGAAGGGCGATCCGCTCGCGCGCATCGACTGGAAAGCCACCGCGCGCGCTCAGCGGCTGGTGACGCGCGAATTCAGTGAAGACCAGCACCTCGATGTGCTCGTGGCCCTCGACGCCGGGCGCTTGAGCCGCGTGCGTGCGGGTGCGCTGGACCGTTTCGGGCTCTATGCGAACGTTGCCGCGCGGCTCGCGGAGGTGGTCACGCCGAACGACGATCGCATCGGCATGGTGGTGTATTCCGATCGCACGCTGGCCGAGTGTCCGCCGGACCGTGGGCTTCGCGCCGTCATGCGCATGCGCCGCTCGCTCGAACGGCTCGCCGTGCAATCTGCGGAATCCGATCCCGTGGCCGCGGCCGCTCGCATTCGCTCGATGCTGAAGCACCGCGCGCTCGTCGTGTTCCTTACGGACCTCGACGATGCCGCCGTCGCCGAGCAGCTCGCGCGCGCGGTACGCCTGCTCTCGCCACCGCATCTCGTGGTTGTGGCCGGCATCCAGAGCGAGGACATTTCCGAACTGGCTCGCCGCGAAGCGCGCGGCTGGCGCGACCCCTGGATCGCGCTCGCCGCGCAGGAACACGAGCAGCGGGCCGCCGCGCAACGCGCTCTTCTTCGCCGCCTTGGCGCTCCCGTCATTGCCGCGCGCGAAGATCTGCTCGAGCAAGCGGTGTTCGACGAATACGAAGCGCTCCGCCGCTCCCGCGCAATCTGATCGGCTCGGCGTACGGGGCGCGCCAGGCGGAAGCAGACGCACGAGTCGCTACAGGCGCTCGAGGACTTCCACCGTGCGCTCCGACCGCACATTCCCGGTATTCACCGTGCTCGCCGGCTCGAAGAGCATCACGTGCGTCTCTTCCGGCGCGCACGGCTTGTGCTCGACTCCGCGCGGCACGATGAGGAATTCGCCGGGGTTCACCACCACGTCCCGATCGCGCAGCTTCATGATCATCTGGCCCTTCATCACGAAGAACAGCTCGTCCTCCACATCGTGATGGTGCCACTCGAAGTCGCCCTTCATCTTGACGAGCTTCACCTGCTGCCCGTTGAGCTCGCCCACGATTCTGGGGCGCCAGAATTCCGCGAACTGCTCGAACTTCTTCGCGACAACGACCTTGTCCATCTGGCCTCTCTCTCCTGGCAAGTATCACGCTTCGACCGCTTCCGTCCCGCGGCTGCGCCCGAATACCCACCCGCGCAGCATCGCCACCATGAACAGCCAGTAGCCGACACCGACGACGACGCGCGTCCACATGGGATAGCTCGGGTCCGGCGAGATGTAGCCCTCGATAAACCCGCAGCCGATGAGCAGAACCACGCAGGCGATGAGCACCTTGCCCGTGCGCAGCGCCGCTTGCTGAAACGACTGTGAGCGCCTGGGCGTGGTGGGCCGGATCAATGCTTCCCCGACTGCCGCACCCGCGGCGCCAGACAACACCATGACCGACAGCTCCACGCAGCCGTGCGCCACGATGAACCGGAACAGATCATCATCGAGCCCGTGCTGGGCAGTGAACGCGAACACGGCCCCGAGCATGAGCCCGTTCAGCCCGACGATGTAGAACGTGCCGAGCCCGAACAGGAACCCCGCGCAGTACGCGAACAGGCTCACGACGATGTTGTTCGTCAGGATCTGCAGCGAGAGCACGGAGGAGGGCACCACGTTCAGCAGGCCCTCGGTCCACAGCTCGCCGCGCTCCACTGTGGCGATGAGGCTGGGTGAGGCGAAGAGGTTGATCAGCTCCGGATAGGTGTGAACCATCCAGGCCCCCGCGCCGAGCGCCGCCACGAACAGCAGCAGCACCCACACGATATGCGAGCGAATGGAGCGGGTGGCTTCAGGAATCTGATCCCGGAACAGGCTCCAGAGCGCATACCCCGGGTGCGACGCCTGCTTGTACAACGTGGCGTGCGCCTGCGCATACGCATTCTCGAGAAAGCTGCGCACGCGGCTGTCCGGCATGAGCCGGCGCGCGCGCGCCAGATCGTGCGCGAGCAATCGGTAGTCGTCGACGAGCCGCACCGCGTCTGACACTTTGTCCGTGCGGCCGGTCATCAGTCGGCGTGCGCGATCCGCGGCCGCCTTCCACAGATCCGACCGTTGCAGCAGCGTGGCGCGCAACGCCTGCTCCCGCAGCGCATCCGTCACTCTGCGCTCCCGCGCGCGAGCTCCGCGAGGCGCTTGCGAAGTGCGCTCTCGCTCAGGGAGATGGATTCCGGCGTGACGCCCTCGATGCGCGCCAGCAGCGTGCGCCCGAGGCGCTGGCGCACGCTCGCATCGAGCGTCTGCCAGCGCTGAAGCAACTCTTCGACGAGCTCCGCGGTGCTGACATCCAGCCGCTTGCCGATCACGGCCGGGTTCACGTGCTCCAGCGCGCCTTCGTGCTCACGCCTTTCGTACACGAGCAGGGTTCCGGCCGCGAGATCGCCGATGCGCACATGATCCTTCGTGAGCGTCACCATCACGAGGCCGAGCGCGTAGCACACCGGAACGCTATCGATGAGCCGGAACACGTTCCGGATGAGGTGCGCGGGGATCGTGGGCACGGCGCCCTGCCGGGTGACGAGCCGCACGCCTGCCATGCGCTTGCCCGGTGTGCGCCCGCGCATGGCGATCTCCAGCACCGGGTGATAGAGGAAATAGATCAACGTCCCCGGAAAGACCACCAGCCCGAACCACCCCGCCGTGGGTTCCCCAGGCAGCGCGAGGTTCCAGCTGCCGTTGTAGACGAGGGCGGCCACGACAAACCAGGCGATGAACAGCACGACGCGGATGTGCCAGTCGATGATGAACGCGAACGACCGCGCGCCCGGCCCCGCAACCGGCAGCGAGACATCCACGCCGGTGGCGCTATCGACAGCGAAGCCCGCATCCTCGCGCGGAGCCTCCAGCGTTGTCGGGCCCCGACCGCTCACTCAGCCGCCGACCTCTGCGGCGAGCTGCTCGGCACGGTATTCCTGCTGAAGCGCATCGATGAGCTCATCGAGATCGCCTTCCATCACATCCGCAAGCTTGTAGAGCGTGAGATTGATCCGGTGATCCGTCACCCGCCCCTGCGGGAAGTTGTACGTGCGGATGCGCTCGGAGCGATCCCCGCTGCCCACCTGCAGTTTGCGCGACTGCGCCTGAGCGGTCTGCTGCTTTTCCTGCTCGGCGGCGAGCAGGCGCGCCTTGAGCAACGCCATGGCACGCGCGCGGTTCTTGTGCTGTGAACGCTCATCCTGGCATTCCACCACGATGCCGCTGGGCAGATGCGTGATGCGCACGGCGGAATCGGTCTTGTTGACGTGCTGACCGCCGGCTCCGGAGGAGCGGAACGTGTCGATGCGCAGGTCCGCCGGATTCACCTCCACGCTCTCGACCTCGTCGAGCTCCGGGAGAATGGCCACCGTGCACGCGGACGTGTGAATGCGGCCCTGGGCCTCCGTGGCGGGCACGCGCTGCACGCGGTGCGTGCCGGACTCGAACTTGAACCGCGAGAACGCACCGCGCCCCACGATGCGGCTGATGATCTCGCGGTAGCCGCCGTGCTCGCCGGGGCTCTCGCTCAGCACCTCCACCCCGAGGCCCTTGGACTCCGCATAGCGCGCGTACATGCGGAACAGGTCCCCCGCGAAGATGGCGGCCTCGTCCCCGCCGGTGCCGGCGCGCACCTCGAGGAAGATGTTCTTGTCGTCTCTTGGGTCCTTCGGCACGAGAAGTGAGGCGAGCTCCAGTTCCTGCTCGGCGAGGCGGCTCTGCACCCGGATGACTTCCTCCTCACCGAGCGAGCGCATGCCGGCGTCCGGATCCGCGCTCAACTCGCGCGCCGCCGCGAGGTCCGCCTCCAGGGCGCGAAAGGCGCCGAAGCGCTCCGCAAGCGGCTGCAGGCGGGAGTATTCCATCGACAGGTCCCGAAATTGCTGCGAGCTGCCATCCATGTCCGGCGCGGCGAGCATGCGCCCGACCTCCTCGAATCGCTCGGTCATTTTCTCCAGGCGCTGGCGGATGGAATCTTTCATCGGCTCGGGTCGACGTGGGGGCGGTGCGGGGCGGCCAGGGGTGCCCGGCCTGTCCGGGTGCGGCCAACCGCTTGTTGGTGAAGCGGGAATTCTCCGGATGGCCGATGCGCCTGACAAGAACTGTGTCGTGCGGGCCGCCCCGGGACGCTCTATAGTCGGCCGTGTGACACGTCTGTTCTCACCCTTCCGGAGCGTGCCGCGCGGGCTGATGCTCGTGCTCGTGGCCGGCTGCTCCGCCGCGGCACAGACCGCGCCCGACCCCGCCGCGCGGGACCCGAATGCGTCTACCGTGATCGCGGAAATCGCGCTCGAGCGCGGGGACTGCCGCACGGCTGCCGAGACATATGCGGCTGCCGCCAAGCGCGGCGACGTGAATGTCGCCCGCCGCGCCAGTGAGGTGGCGCTCGCGTGCGAGCATCTGCCCGCCGCATGGGAAGCCACCCGCCGCTGGCGCGCACTTGCGCCGCAGGATCGGGATGCGGCCGCCGTCTACGCGACCGTGGCGCTGAAGCTGTATCGCATTCCCGAAGCGCGCTCCGCCATTCCGACCGTCATCCGCCCGGACGACGACGCGGACTCCGCGGAACCGGGCGGCAAGACTGATCGGAAGCCGCCTGCTCGACAGTCCGGCGCAGCCGGCTCCGAAGCCGCAGCACAGGGCGAATCCGCGCAGGGCAGCGGCGCACCTGCTGGGGACAGCGCCGTGAAGGATTCGGACGCGAAGCTCGCCCAGCTCGTGGCGCTTCTGCTGCAGGAAGCGGACGCGACCGCCGTGCTGGGCGCAGTGAGCGGCGCCATCGATACCGACTCGGCCTCACCCACCGCGCTCAACTTGCTCGCGGAGCTGGCGCTGGGCGCATACGACGTCAAGCGCGCGGAGGAGTACGCGAATCTCGCCCTCAAGCGCGATCCGAATTCGTTCGAAGCGAAGGATGTCCTCGCGCGGGCCTACGTCGTCCGGGGCGACGCCAACGCGGCCATAGCCACTGCGCGCGAGCTGATGCGCATGGATCCGGAGCGCGGCGCCTTTGCCCTCGCCGAAGTGCTCGCTTCGCTGGACCGTGTGGAAGAAGCGCGTCGCGAGCTGGAGCGCATTCGTGCGGAAGGCTCGCGCACAGCGGAAGTGGACCGCCGGCTCGCGCTGCTGGCGTACTCGAGCGGGGATTTCGACGAGGCGCAGCGACGATTCACGGAGCTCGCCACCAGCAACCAGGGGAGCGAAGCCGCCCTGCTGTATCTGGCGCAGATCGCGGAGCGCGACGGAGACACCGAGACCGCGCTCGCAGGCTACCGGCGCCTCGTGAATTCCTCGGTTGCCGTCGCGGCGCGCTCCCGGGCCGCGGCGTTGCTGCTCGAAAAGAAGGAGCGCGGCGAGGCGCTCACGCTGCTGGACGACTATGTGTCCGAGCATCCCGAGCAGAACTTCGAGATGACCGTGACCAAGGCGCACCTGCTCGCCGATCACGGCGAGAGTGACACGGGGATCGCGCTGCTGACCGCGGCGCTGGAAAATCACCCCGATCACCCCTCGCTCCAGTACGACAGGGCTGTGCTGCTCGAGCGCGCGGGTCGCGTGCGCGAGTCCGTGGCGGCGCTCGAGCAGCTGCTGGAGGAACGAGAGGACGACCCGACGATTCTCAACGCGCTCGGCTACACGATGGCCGATCACAACATCGAGCTGTCGCGGGCGGAAAGCCTGATCCGCAAGTCTCTGAAGGCGATGCCGGACAACCCCGCGGTGCTCGACAGCCTCGGATGGGTGCGATTCCGGCGGGGCGACTACAAGCAAGCCGTGGAGCACCTGGCGCGAGCGTACGCACTTGCGCGGGATCCGGAGATTGCAGCGCACTGGGGCGAAGCGCTGTGGGCGAGCGGGCAGAAGCAGGAAGCGCGCAAGGTGTGGGCCGCCGCCCTCGCGCGCGATCCGGATTCGAAACCGCTCAAGGAAACGCTCGAGCGCCTGATTCCCGCGAGCACTGAGCCGTCGTGATGTCTGGCAATCACGCGCGCGCCGGGCGCGCCGTGCCGGTGATCTACATGCGCGGGCTGCGCACCACGCTGCATGTGGCACTCATCGGGCTCACACTTTCTTTTGCCGCCTGCAAGACACTTCCGCCGGCATTGCCGCCTTCGCAGCCGTGGGACGTTCGGCGCGCGGAGCTGCAGGCACGAGATCGCTTCGACCTCAGCGGCCGCATTGCTGTGGCAGCCGCACAGGAAGGCTTCAACGCGAAGCTCCGCTGGGAACAGGAAGGGGAGCGTTCGAGCGTTGCGCTGGACGGACCGCTGGGCGTGGGCGGAGTGCGCATCACTTCAAACGGCGAATCCCTTGTCGTCATCGATGCGCGCGGGCAGCAACTCGACAGCGAGACCGCGCGGCAGGAAGTGGCTGCGCGGCTTGGCTTCGAGCCGCCGCTCGAGAGTCTGCGGTACTGGGTGCTCGGAGTGCCGGACCCAGCCAAACCCGCAGACGAAATGCTGGACGAGCAGCAGCGCCTCGTCACGCTTCGGCAGGACGGCTGGCTGATCGAGTACACCGGCTATTCCGCCGTGGACGGCCAGTGGCTGCCCTCACGCATGACGCTGCGTCGGGACGACGTGCGCGTGCGCCTTCTGGTGGACCGCTGGAATTCGTGAGTCGCACATGTCCGCGCCCGACACCGAAACGCACTGGCCCGCGCCCGCAAAGCTGAATCTGTTCCTGCACGTGACGGGGCGCAGGCCCGACGGGTATCACGACCTGCAGACGCTGTTTCAGCTCATCGATCTCTGCGACGAGATCGGGATCACCGTGACGGACGACGGCCGGATCGAACGCGTGGCGGGTCCGGCCGACGTGCCGGCCGCGAGCGATCTGACGGTGCGCGCCGCGCAGGCGCTGCAGGCCGCCACGGGCACTCGCCTCGGCGCGCGGCTGCGGGTGCGAAAGCGCATTCCCCTGGGCGGCGGGTTGGGGGGCGGCAGCTCGAACGCGGCCACGACCCTGCTCGCGCTGAACCGGCTCTGGGGCTGCGGGTTGCCCCTCACGGCGCTGGCCGAGATCGGCCTGGCGCTGGGCTCGGATGTGCCGGTTTTCGTGCACGGCGCATCGGCCTGGGCGGAAGGGCGCGGCGAGCGGCTGACGCCCGTGGAGTTGCCGGAGCGGTGGTATCTGGTGATTCACCCGGGCGTGCACGTCGCCACGCCCACCGTGTTCCAGGCCCCTGAATTGACACGAAATTCCCCGCTCATCACAATACGCGCCTTTTTTCAGACCGGCGGCCGCAACGACTGCGAAGAGGTGGTGCGGGCGCGCTTCCCCGAAGTCGCTCAGGCGCTCGACTGGCTCGCGCGGTTCGCGCCCGCGCGGCTCACCGGAACGGGCGCGTGTCTGTTCGCCGCGTTTCCGCGGGCCATCGATGCGGAGCGCGTGGCCGCGCAAGTGCCCGATCGCTGGACGGCGTTCGTCGCGCGGGCGTTGAATACCTCGCCGCTGCACGAGCGGCTCGGATCCTGACACTGCTGGGGTGTCGCCAAGTGGTAAGGCAGCGGGTTTTGATCCCGCCATTCGGAGGTTCGAATCCTTCCACCCCAGCCACTTCCGCCGGATTCGATTTTTCGACCGTCAGAGAACTCGTCTTCGAGCTCGCAGGCGGCAACGCACCCTGAGGGGCTCGAACTTCTGGTCCGGTGCGCAACCGGTGCGCGCCGATGTTGCGGTCGTTCTTGGAGATGAGAAGAGCCATGAAATGGCCTGCCCTTCACGGATCGATCTTTTCATAAGCATCGATTTGCCAGATCTCATCGTAGCGCATGTGGTCCCTGATCTTGGGGATGGGCATGTCCGCGATTCTTGCGATCTGCACAAGGCATCTGTGCAGATGAGCCCTCAGCATTTCCAAAGCGGCGAAGTACTGGTTGCGTGCATCGGGCGCTCGCCAAAAGTCCCCGCGTGAGGCAACGACCATACGTGAGGCGGGCTGGCGCTTCAGCCGTTGCTCGAAGGTTAGAAACTGGCGTATCGCCTCAAGCTGAACTTCAATTAGCAGGTAGAGCGCGCCGTCTGTCACCTGCGACAGCTCGACTTGCTTGTTGACCAGCATTGCGCGGATCTCCGCCAGCGATGCAAGCGCTTCGTCGATGCAGTCGTCGCAGCATTCGCGGGAATCCAGCACACGCCGGTCGGCCATGCGAATGACAATTTCACGCGCGACACGCCGCTCAAGATCATCAGGTTTCACCCTGAACGAGATGAACGGGAGATTGATGGAGACGCCGTCGATGCGCGTGGTGAGTTTCCGTTTGCTGTTTTTCAGCAGTACGCGAAGATCGAACCGAAACGGCGGGGGCAAGTCATGCATGTTCAGCGGTGTGCTTGGGCACGTGCTCGTTGTGAATGAGGATCGAAAAGAACTCTTTGGCAAGCCAGATGTTGCGCTCGTCCGTCAGCGTCATGAATGCCCGGGAGCACTTTTGCATGATCTCGCCCGCATGTTCAGCGGTGATCCGCGAAGGCTCGATGCCTTTCAATGTCAACGCCGATTGAAAATTGACCCGCCTTGGCCGGTAGTCGCCGAAGTAAAACTGACCCACCTGGGCACCTGAACTACGCGTTCCTGGTTGCTCCT
>JADGHX010000147.1 GCA_019683695.1 Steroidobacteraceae bacterium | reverse complement strand
CTGCTCGAGAGCACTGCTGTTGTCCGCGTGGTCTGCATGGGTCAGCCGAATACGCCATGCAGGAACCAGCGATGAGGGGCGATGCGCTCGCGGAAAACCCAGAGGCGCACGCCGTGTACGTCGCGCGCGACGTAGTAGTCGCGCGCAATGCCCTCGCCCTCCCACCAGCCTGTTTCGATGCGCTCGGGGCCGGTGAGCAGGGTCAGTACCCCTCCACTGCGATGAGGCAGGCCTTCCTTTTCGTTCAGGCACCGGGGAGCGGGCAGAAGCCATAGCGGGCGCTGAAAGGCCCGCCACGGCACGCGTTCGGCGGAGTGACGCTGGACCGAAAGGTCCGTGGCGGCCCAGGCATTTTCGGGGCAGTGGGAAGCGCGCACCTGAAGGCCGTAAACGGCGTCATGCCCGAGACGGGCACGCAGGTGTTCGACGAGCTCCGGCGCTTCCACACAAGGCCCACCTCCATGTTCTCCGGGCTGCCACAGCGAATTCGTCGCGGGCGCGCGTGGAATGAGCGCACCGGAGCGCAGCTCGCAGGACCGCACCGGCTCCGGCAACGAAAGCGCGGCCAACTTCTCTCCAAGCAGTTTGGCGAGATGCCGTGCGTTCGCGGCAGGCGCCGCCAGACGCAAGATGCAACGCGTGTGTGGCGCATGCCGATGATGCAACACGCAGTCGAGCCGCGTGATTCCACATTGGCGTGCTTTCAGGAACTGCCCCAGTTCCTGCAGCACGGGCTCGAGTGTGGCGAGAATGGCTTCGTGGTGCTCCAGCTCGTGAAGCAGCTCGTCACGGCGACGGAAGCGTTCGCGCAGCTGAAAGTTCGCGCGCAGATCCGCGTCGCGCCCGGCCACGCGATCGAGCGTGGCGAGCTGCGCCTTGCCGAAACGCCTTGCGAACCCGCTTCGGGGCAGACGCAATGCTTCGCCTATGGTGGACACACCGATTTGCTTCAGCCGCTGCAGAATCTCCGGCGGCCATCGCAACGTGGTGAGCGGAAGAGACGCCAGATGACCCATGAGATGCGCGGGCTGCGTGACGATGAAGCCCCTGCCCGCTCGTGCACCGGCCAGCGCGGCCAGGGGAACGGGCGCCAGCGAGAGCAGCGGCTTCACACCTGCGGCGAGACATTCGCGCTCCACTGCGCGACATAGCTCCTCTGCGCCGCCGAACAGATGCAGGCTTCCCTTCACTTCCAGCAGCAGGCTTTCCGGTGGCACGAGGCTGACGCGCGGTGTAAAGCGCTGTGCGCGGGCAGCCAGATGCTCGAGGAGCTGTTGCTCGCGTTGAGGATCTCTCGAACGCATCTCCAGCTGGGGAGTGAGTGCCAGCGCAGCCGCCATGCTCATGCCCGGCCGCACACCCAGGCGTGCCGCTCGCTCGCACACGGTTGTGATGTATTGCGTTTGCCCCTGCATCTCCACAATGGCGCGAGGCGTATCAGATGGCGGGCATCTGAGCGCTTCGAGCGGCAACCACGGCAAGTGCACGCCGACCCACAGTTCCCGAGCCTCCACGACAGGTGCCGCAGTCTCCTGCCGCGAACGGACCGGAAAGAGCGGGATGGGCTCGATGCGTGACGGGCGGGGACGGACACTCCCCGACCGGGCTGGCCCGGTTCGGATGGCGCGGGAGCTCATGGTCTTCAGCTCCCGTGTGCCCGGGGACTGTTCTCGTTCTGATGAGCCCAGGTGAGATCGAGCGCGCCGCGATGACCTCCACGGCTTTTCAGCAGCGTGACGCGCGCGCCATCCTCCAGAGGCTCCACGACCACGCGTAAAACCGCGCTGGAGGATTCACGGGCGGCACGCTGAGGACGAAACAGCACGCCGAGCGTGTGACCTTTCTCCGCAGCGAGCTGCAAACGGCGAATGTCACGAGCGTGAGGCTCCTGTGCACGCTGCACAGCCCACCCGAGCACCGCATCGCAGGCGCCGGAGACGAGCGACTGCTCGAATGCCCACAAGGGCGAGCTCGCCTGCGCAACGAACAGTCGACCCAGCTCAACGCCGTGTGCGGCGAGAGCGGGCGCATAGGGATCGAGAGGCGGCGAGATCCACGCGCACCAGCGAGGCGAATGCTGCTGTGTGAGTGCTGCAAGCGCGGGCAGGAGCAGGTACAGCTCCCCTGCACCGAAGCGCGGAATCAGCAGCTCGACCAACCCGGCACGCGGCCAACCTCCGCCGGGCAACGCCTCATCGAGCGCCGGAAAACCCGTGGAGACGGACTGCACGCGCGCAATGCTGCGCCCCCGCCAGATCGCGGGATGCTGCAGCAGTTGATCGAGACCGGACGACTCGGTGCCGATGTTCTCCGTGGCAGGCGCTGGCGCACCTGAGCCCGGCTCAGCGGAAACGGCAAGGCCCGTTCCGCCGGCGATGCCCGAAGCGGCGGACTGTGAAAAGGGAAACGCAGTGTCGATCATGTGCGTAACTCACGAAGTGACCGCCTGCGACTCGTTCAGCTCACCCCGACACGGGCCTCATGCCTGACGCGTGGACCTTGGAACCCCACGTGCGTGATCTCCACGTGCGCACGCCGGTGGCACGCACGTGGGCACCGCGTGACGCTCAGGCCATCCCCACCGTCTTGCCGCGGCGGAGAACGCCCACCACGACGCCTTCGATGAGGAGCTGCTGCTGCTTCAGGTCCACCTTCAGAGGCTCGAATTCCTCGTTTTCCGGCAGGAGCCACACGACAGAGCCTTCCTGCTTGTAGCGCTTCACGGTGACCTCGTTTTCCAGGCGCGCCACCACGATCTGCCTGCTGCGCACCTCGGGCGTGCGATGTACGGCGACGAGATCGCCATCCAGAATGCCGGCGTTCTTCATGCTCATGCCGGTGACCTTGAGCAGGTAATGCGGCTGAGGCTGAAAGAGCGCGGGATCGATCTGATACCGCGCCTCGATGTGCTCCTCGGACATGATGGGCCGGCCAGCGGCCACCCGGCCGATGAGCGGCAACCCGAGCTGCTCCCGCAAGGTGTCGGTGAGCCGGATGCCCCGCGACGTGCCGGGCACCAGCGCAATGACGCCCTTGCGGGCCAGCGCCCGCAGATGCTCCTCCGCCGCGTTCGCGGACTTGAACCCCAGCTCCCGCGCGATTTCCACGCGCGTGGGCGGCATTCCGGTCTCGCTGATGAAGCGCTGGATGAGACGCAGGATCTGAGTCTGGCGCGGGGTCAGGTCTGACATGGTTGGCCTGTTCGTTTATACAGTAGCTGTGATTATATCCAGATCGGTCATCGGGGCAAGCGCAACGTGCATCGGGGCCCGCCGCCCTTTTCCGGAAAGCCTTCCGGAAAGCCGGCTGCTGCACTCCTCACGGGCTTGAGGCGACGATCATGTTCCCGATCCCCCCGGATGACGCTCAACTTCTCCACTGCACGACAACGACTGCGTTTCAGCCATCAATCATCGTGCACACGTCAAGTGCACTGGGCGCAACGTTTTGCCGCTATCGGCAACCTTCATGTCACGCACACGCAACCAGCGCACCCGAAAAGCTGTATTCACCTGACAGCAAGCACGCGACGGCACTCGTGTGCAGACAAAAGTCGCACTGATCGCGCGCTAAACGAACGCGCCCTGTGCCGAGGCAATTTCCGTCTTTGCACGAACATTCCCGCGGAAAGCCTTTACACGTACGAGGAATCAGGGGCCAACTGTCGCGACGGGCCGACAAGGACACGTCTAAGTAGTTGCATTTGCGTGGCAAATTTGATGCAGTTGCGCCCGCTGCGAAGGCGGTACGTCGCTTGCGGGCCGCCGCGCAACCGTTTCAGGGGAAGAACTTCCCGAACCAACAACCCAGAAGGGGACGTGTATGAAGAGCGCGATCGTTGTGAAGGTGGCTGCTGCGGCAGTCGTCGTGGCTGGACTCGCCGGCTGTCAGGATCTCAAGCCCCTGCAGGCGGATGTCGCGGATCTGAAGTCACAGGTCAGCAAGCTGCAGAGTGACCTCGCTGCCGCGCGGTCTGCCGCGGACGCTGCCAACAGCGCCGCCCAGTCCGCCAGCCAGGCGGCCAGCGGTGCGCAGAGCACGGCCAATCAGGCTCTCGCAGCTGCGCAGGCCAGCCAGAGCTGCTGCGACGCTACGAACGAGAAGATCGACCGGATGTTCCGTCGGTCGGTCTCCAAGTAATCGTAGTCAAGAGCGACACGCTCGAAAAAACGCCGCGCATTGCGCGGCGTTTTTTTTGGCGCTCGACAAAGCGACGCGGGCGACGCTCGACGGAAGCGACGTTGCGGGTGCTCGATAAAGCGGTGTCGAAGAGAGCCGACGCCGCGCAGTCACGAAGCCCCCAACATCTGCGAGCTCGCGCCGGCGGCGACAAAGCCCTTGTTTGAAAAAACGCCGGAGGCCCCTGCGAATCTACAGTCGGACGAGCGCCGATCCCCAGGTGAACCCGCCGCCGAACGCTTCCAGCAGCAGCAGCTGCCCGGGCTTGAGCCGGCCGTCGCGTACGCCGACATCCAGCGCGAGCGGCACGGAAGCGGCAGAGGTGTTGCCGTGCTCGGCGACCGTGCAGATGACGCGATCCATCGGCAGATCGAGCCTGCGCGCAGTGGCCTGGATGATGCGGATGTTCGCCTGGTGCGGCACCAGCCAGTCGAGCTCCGATTTGTCGATGCCGTTGGCCGCGAGCGCCTCATCGACTGCCTTGCCGAGCCAGCTCACTGCCAGCTTGAAGACCTCATTGCCGACCATCGCAATGGCCATGCGCGGCTCCTCGACCGGGAAGCCGGTGGAGACACCGCCCCGGCAGTAGAGCAGGTCCTTGTAGGTGCCGTCCGCGTGCAGATGCGTGGAGAGGATCCCCGGCTGCTCCGAAGGCTTCAGCACCACGGCGCCGGCACCATCCGCAAACAGCACGGCCGTGGAACGATCCTTCCAGTCCGTGATGCGCGAGAGCGTTTCCGCGCCGACGACGAGCGCGCATTTCGCTTCGCCCGCCCGGACGAACTTGTCCGCGATCGAGAGCGCGTACAGAAAGCCGCTGCACGCGGTTTCCACACTGAAGGCCGGGCCGCCTCGCGCGCCGAGCCGCTGCTGGAGCAGCACGCCGCAGTTGGGGAAGACGAGATCGGGCGTGGTGGTGCCGAACGCGATGAAGTCCACTTCGGACGGGTGCACGCCGGCCGCCTCGAGCGCGCGGCGTGCGGCGGGCTCGGCGAGATCGACGGTCGTCTGCCCTTCGGCGGCAATGTGCCGGCGCTCGATGCCCGTGCGCTCGCGAATCCATTCGTCGCTCGTGTCCATCATCTTTTCGAGATCGAAGTTCGTGAGAACTTTCTCGGGCAGGTACGAGCCCGTGCCGACGATTCGCGAATACATCAGGTTTCCTGTCCCTTCAGCGCCTGCTCGATGTGCGCCGTCAGACCGCGTCGCGCGGCCAGTGCAGCGAGCGAGATCGCCCGCGAAAACGCAATGCTGTCGGCACCGCCGTGGCTTTTTACCACGATGCCGCTCAGCCCCACCATGCACGCGCCGTTGTAACGGCGAGGATCCAGCCCGGCGGCCGCACGCCGGAGCACCGGCCGTGCCACGACCCCGGCCAGCCTGCTGTAGAGCCCGTTGCTGAATTCCGTGCGCAGCCGGTCCGCAATGAGCTGAGCGGCACCCTCCATGGTCTTCAGCGCCACATTGCCGGTGAACCCGTCCGTGACCACGACGTCCACGTCGCCCGAGAAGATATGCGTTCCCTCGACGAACCCGATGTAGTGCAGCCCGCTCTCGCCGAGCAGCGCATGCGCGGCCTGCACGATCTCGTGGCCCTTCATGTCTTCTTCGCCGACGTTCAGCAACCCGACGCGCGGACGCTCGATGCCGTACACGTCACGCGCAACCACCGAGCCCATGCGCGCAAACTGCAGGAGCTGGTTCGGCGTCGCCTTGGTGTTGGCGCCGAGATCCAGCATGTGCGTGTGCCCGTGGGCGGCGGGGATGGCGGACATGATCGCCGCGCGCTCCACGCCCGCGACGGTCTTCAGAACGAAGTGCGCCATGCCCGTGAGCGCACCGGTGTTGCCCGCACTGACGCACGCCACCGCCCGACCTGCCTTCACCAGGTCGATGGCGACGCGCATCGATGAATCCTTCTTGCGGCGGATGGCTTCCCGCGGCGGCTCATCCATCGCCACCACCTGGCTCGCGGGCACACGCTCCACGCGGCGGCGTGCCGCGCCCGTGACAGCCGCGTCCAGCAGCGGCTCGATCACGGCGAGGTCTCCAACGACCACCACGGATAATTCCGGGTCTTCGGCGAGCGCGCGCGCGACAGCCGCGACGTAGTCGCGCGGCTGACGATCGCCGCTCATCACGTCGATGGCTATGGACGGCACGCGAGAGACCCCCCGCGGCGGGAAAATTCAGGCAGCCGTCGGGCGCTCAGCTCTGCTCTTCGGCGTCGGCGCGCTTCTCGATGACGCGCTTGCCGCGATAGAACCCATCCGGCGTCACGCGGTGGCGCAGGTGCGTCTCACCGGACTGCGGGTCGACGGACAGGGCGGGTTTGGCAAGCCCGTCGTGCGAACGATGCATGCCGCGCTTCGACGGCGTCTTGCGGCTTTTCTGAACGGCCATTGCGACTACTCCTGATTCATTGGAAAAACCGCCCGCGGCGGTTTTTCGGACAAAGCCTTCGCTGCCGCCGGCGCAAGACACGACGCTGGCCGGTGTTCTCCACCCGGCGAACGCCACGAGCTCCAACAGGCTGCTGGCAGGCGATTCTAATGATTGCGTTTCAACAGCTCGCCCAGCCGTTCAAACGGTCTCTGCGTTTCGTGCCCGGGCTGCTCGGCCGGCGTAGCCGGCGCAGCGCCCGCGCGGCCCTGCCCCGCGCATTCGCTCAGCTCCCCATGCAGTGGAGCGAGCGGCAACGTGAGCAGCAGCTCCTCTTCCACGAGGTCGCGCACACGAACGCGATTCTCGGGTGTGTGCACCGTCTCGAATTCCGGCGGAACGCTGTCGGCCTCGTTCTCCGCGATCACGAGCACCACGCGTGCGGCGCCGCCGATGGGCCACTGCATCGGCTCGAGACAGCGCTGACACACGAGCGAAGCGGTGCCGGTCCATTCCAGCTCCGCGACGCGAAAACCTGCTTCACGGCGAAAATGTGCCGTGCCGCGCACCTTGCCACCCGAGCCCGCGAGCTGAGCCCGAATGCGTGGCATTTGATCCAGTGGGATCTCGAAGGCGACGTCGGCTTGCCTGTCGGCCAACCGATCCACATCGCTCAACTGCGACCACGGCTCCGACATGGGGCGCGTATGATAGGTAGCGACCCCCGGCAAGTCAAAGCCGATTACCGGCTAAGCCGTTGTTTCTCGTAGCTGAATCCGAAAACGCGTGCGGACTCTCATTCTCGCCTCCACCTCCCGCTATCGCCGCTCGCTGCTCGAGCGCATCGCACCTCCCTTCGAGACCGTGAGCCCCGGTGTGGACGAGGCCGAGCGGCCTGGAGAAAGCCCGCGCGTGCGCGCGCTGCGGCTCTCGGTGGCGAAGGCCCAGGCGGTGGCGCGCAAGCACCCGAAGGCCATCGTGATCGGAAGCGATCAGGTGGCGGCGTTCGGCGAGCACGTGCTGGACAAGCCCGGTGATGAGGCCACCTGCCATCGCCAGCTCTCGGCGCTGAGCGGCCGCACCGCGCACTTCTACACGGGGTGTGTGGTCCTCGGCGCGGAGGCCGGCATCAACTTCGAGCACCTCGACACCACGGTCGTCACGTTCCGCGAGCTCACCGACACGGAGATCCGCCGCTACATCGCCCGCGAGCAGCCCTTCGACTGTGCGGGCGGCTTCAAGGTGGAGGCGCTCGGCATCACGCTGTTCGAGCGCATCGACAGCAGTGACCCGACCGCGCTCATCGGGCTGCCTCTCATCTGGCTCTCGAGCGCGCTGAGGAAGGCGGGCTATCTGCTGCCGTGAGATCGCCGGCGCGATGAAGGCGCCCTCTCACGCGTGCGCCCGCTGCCAGAATGCGAGGCATGTGAGCCTGCTCTGCCGCTACCCGAGCCGCGATTCTTGTCGTTGCCCAGCGCATCGATCACTGCGGCAAGATCCGGCGGCAGCGGCGCGCTGGCGCTGAATGTGCCGCCCTGGGGCCATTCGAAGCTCACGCTGTGCGCGTGCAGGAACATGCGATTGAGTCCTGCGGATTTCAGGGATTCGTTGAAGCCCTCGTCGCCGTACTTCTCGTCCCCGGCCACCGGGTGCCCGGCGTGTGCGGCATGCACGCGAATCTGATGTGTGCGCCCCGTGTGCAGGGACACTTCCATGAGCGTGGCGCGCTTTCCGAACCACTGCACGGGCCGGAATTCACTGATCGCCTCCTTCCCGGAAGCATGCGCCTTCACCGTGCGCTCTCCGCTCACGCGGATGTCCGTGCGCAGCGGAACGTCTATGCGCGTGTGCCCGAGATTCCAGTGGCCCTTCACCAGCGTGAGGTAGCGCTTTTCCATCTTCCCCTCACGAATCAGCTCGTGAAGGGTTCGCAGCGCGCTGCGCCGGCGCGCGACAAGCAGACATCCGCTGGTCTCGCGATCCAGCCGATGCACCAGCTCCAGCTCTTCCTCGGGACGCATCGCGCGCAGCGCTTCGATGACGCCGAAGCTCAGCCCGCTGCCACCGTGGACGGCGACGCCAGCTGGCTTGTCCAGCACGAGCAGCTTGTCGTCCTCGCTGATGATCGCGGCGCTGACCAGCTCGAGCACGCGCGTCGGCACACGCGCAGGCTGCCCGGGTGCCGGTTCCGGCTCCAACCGCACCGGAGGAACACGCACCGTGTCGCGCTCCTGCAACCGGTGCTGGGGCCCTGCCCTGCGGCCATTCACGCGCACCTCGCCCTTGCGGACGATGCGGAAGATCCGGCTGCGGGGAACGCTGGGCAGCAGCCTCATGAGGAACTGGTCCAGGCGCGTGCCGGCCGCCTCTGCGTTCACTGTCACCTGCCGCACGCCCTGGCGCGTACCCTCTTGTGGCTCGGCCACCTCAGCCCTCTTCGTAAGATATTGTTTCTACAGTAGTCTTGCGAGTATACTCGCGCGTCCGCCCGTTGGATCGGGCGAGTCAATGGCCGACGCCCCATGGAGAATCAAACCGAGGGGCCGTCGCATGGTAGTTGGACCTCCCATTCAGAGGCCATCGCAATTGGGCCGACAAGTGAGCGCAGCCTGCGTCGAGTCTCTCACGGGATTCCCGGGCGCGCCGTCGGTTGAGAACACCGAAGGTTTCCGGCGCACCGCGAGAGGAGCCGCCCGAAGGCTCCGGCTCGCTGGGCACTCAAAGTGATGAACGAGTGAGTCACATTCAGTCAGCGCCTTCGTCCCTGATCAGGAATCTTCGCCGCCGCGAGGGCAGCATCGTGCCGCCCGCGCAGCCTCCCGCCGCGTGCTTGTCGTCCCTTCACAATTCTCAAGAAGGGGCACATGAAAAGAATGCTCGTCAATGCAACTCAGCAGGAAGAGTTGCGGGTAGCACTGGTTGATGGACAGAAACTGTACGACCTGAGTATCGAACTCACCTCCCGGGAACAGAAGAAAGCCAACATCTACAAAGGCCGCATCTCCCGCGTAGAACCCTCGCTCGAAGCCTGTTTCGTCGATTACGGCGCCCAGCGCCACGGATTCCTCCCGCTGAAGGAAGTCTCGCGCGACTACTTCCGCCATCCGCCCCAGGGCGGGCGCATGAACATTCGTGAGCTGCTCTCGGAAGGGCAGGAGCTCATGGTCCAGGTGGAAAAGGAGGAGCGCGGTACCAAGGGCGCGGCCCTCACCACCTTCATCAGTCTCGCCGGCCGCTTCCTCGTGCTCATGCCGAACAACCCGCGCGCCGGCGGCGTCTCGCGCCGCATCGAGGGCGAGGACCGCGACCAGATGCGCGAGGTCATGAGCCAGCTCAAGATCCCGGACGGCATGGGCGCCATCGTGCGCACCGCGGGTGTCGGGCGCTCCGTCGAAGAGCTGCAGTGGGACCTCGACAATCTGCGCGCCCAGTGGGAGCAGATCGAAGCCGGCGCCAAGGATCGCCCCGCGCCCTTTCTCGTCTACCGCGAGAGCGATGCCGTCACGCGCGCCATGCGCGACTACCTCTCCGACGACATCGGCGAGATCCTCGTGGACGACCCCGGCGCGTTCCAGAAGGCGCAGGAATACATGCAGCGCTTCATGCCCGCCGATGCCCAGCGCCGGCTGAAGCTCTACACGGACGACATCCCCCTCTTCACCCGCTTCCAGATCGAAAGCCAGATCGAGTCCGCGTACGCGCACAAGGTGCAGCTCCCGTCGGGCGGCAGCATCGTCATCGACTACACCGAAGCGCTGGTGTCCATCGACATCAACTCGGCTCGCGCCACGCGCGGCAGTGACATCGAAACCACAGCCACGAACACGAACCTGGAAGCCGCGGAGGAGATCGCGCGCCAGCTGCGCATCCGCGACATCGGCGGGCTGATCGTCATCGACTTCATCGACATGGAGTCGCCCAAGAACCAGCGCGAGGTGGAGGATCGGCTGCGCGAGGCCGTGAAGATGGACCGCGCGCGCATCCAGATCGGCCGGCTCTCGCGCTTCGGGCTGCTCGAAATGTCGCGCCAGCGCCTGCGGCCCTCGCTCAGCGATTCCAGCCACATCGTGTGCCCGCGCTGCGTGGGCATTGGCAGCATTCGCAGTGTCGAATCCATGGCGCTCGCCATTCTTCGCCTCATCGGCGAAGAGCTGAGGAAGGACCGCACGGCCCGCGTCATCGCGCAGGTGCCCGTGGAGGTGGCCACGTACCTCATCAACGAGAAGCGGGAGTGGCTGCGCACGCTCGAAGACAAGAGCTCGGCCGAGCTCATCATCGTGCCGAATGTGAACATGCAGACGCCGGACTACTCGTTGCGGCGTGTGCGCGATGACGAGACCGAGCAGCCGGAGAACAAGCAGGCGAGCTATCTCATGCCGACGCCACCGGCCGTCGTGGAGCCGGCCTCGGCACAGGATCAGCGGCCCGCGCCCGAAGTGGCGGCGGTCGCGACCATTCTTCCGGCCACCGCCGCGCCGATCCCCAGCCCGCCGCCCGAGGCTGCGCCGCCGCCGGAGCGCCATCTCGGCGTGCTGGGCCGGCTCAA
Organism: Steroidobacteraceae bacterium; assembly: GCA_019683695.1. Classification (GTDB taxonomy): domain Bacteria; phylum Pseudomonadota; class Gammaproteobacteria; order Steroidobacterales; family Steroidobacteraceae; genus JADGHX01. The sequence goes on along the minus strand of JADGHX010000147.1, from coordinate 1,814 downwards.
GCGCTGGCTGGTGGGCGACTCAACCCCCGAGCCCGTGGCGGCCGCACAGCCTGCCGCCGCGTCCAGCAGCTCCTCGCGTCGTGAGCGCGGGGGCGATCGCGGACATCGGCGAGACCGCGATGGACGCCGCGGTGAGCGCGGTGAACGCGGTGAGCACCGTCAGAGACAGGCGGACGGCTCACGTCGTGAAGCCTCATCCGAGACGACTCGCGATGCGGCTCGTGAATCGCAGCGTGATCGCCAGCGCCAGGAGGCGCGCGGCTCGCGAGACGGCGAACGTGGTGACCGCTCACGCGGCGGGCGCGATGGCGGGCGCCGCGAGGGCGGACAGCGCGAAGCCGCTCAGCGTGAGCGTGAAGCCGGCGCACGGCAGGAGGGTCAGCGTGAAGCGCGTCAGCCGCGCGCGGACGAAGCCGCGACTGCAGCTGCAGCGGCTAGCACGGCAGCTGTGGGCGCCGAGGGTGGCGCGCAGGAAGGGGCACCAGCGGGTGCTGCAGACGAGGCCCGCACGGGCGAGCGTCGCAGCCGTCGAGGCCGTCGGCGCGGCCGGCGTGGTGGCGGCGGTCGCGATCGGGCGGCAGCTGCAAGCGCGGAGGCAGGTTCGGCCGAAGCGGCGGATGCAGGCAACTCGGGCGGCGGCGATGGCGTGCGTTCGGCTCCTCACGGCGCCAACGGAGCAGGTCCCGTTGCACACGAGCATGAGCATGCGGCGCATGAGCACCACGCTCATGGTGGGCAGAAGCACGAGGCCGGAGAGCGCCACACGCACAGCGAAGCAGCAGCAGATCGGGAGCTGCCGGCACCTATGGAAAGTGCCGAGCGCCAGAGCCGCCGCTTCGACGAAGCGGCTGCGGATCGCCCGCCCCGCGCGAGCGAATCAAGCCCGCGCGAAGCAAGTGAGCATGCTGAGCGCGCAAGCGAGCACGTGAAGCCGCACGCCGCTGAGCCGCAGCACGCAGCTTCGGCGCCGCGCGAATCGAGCGGCGAGCGCCGGGAAGAGGCGCCTGCGCGCGAAGCGCACAGCGAAGAATCACGTCCCCGGGAAGCCTCGGGCGGTAACGCAACGAAGGTTGCGCATTTCGAACCCGCGCCGCGACCGGAGGGATCGGCGCCCACGCGACCGTACGTGGTGTGGTCCTCTGCTCCGTCCGATCGGGGCTCCGCAGGGGGCCGCGAGGAGTAAACCGGCCGACCAGCCGCTCGCGCTCAGTGAGTGCGAGCGGCTGGTGTAGCTTGCGTAAGAATCACCGCGCGATGGGTCAATGCGCGCGGAGCGCTTCGCGCTCTCACGCGGCGCGAGCGCGTTTCCTCAGATGGTCCAGCAGGCCGCGCGAGGCGGCCTCCACCAGGTCGAGCACCTGCTCGAATCCTGTGGGTCCGCCATAGTAGGGATCAGGCACCTCCAGAAGGCCCGTCTCCGGCGCAAACTCCATGAAGAGTCTCACGCGCTCCCGGTATGCGGGCGGCGCGCGCCGTCGCAGCACTTCGAGGTTGCTGCGATCCATGGCAAGCAGCAGATCGAAGCGTTCGAAATCTTCCGGTTGCACGATGCGCGCTCGCAGCCGCGCCATGTCGTATCCACGGCGGCGTGCCGCCTCCTGTGATCGAGGGTCCGGGGGGTCACCGATGTGATAGCCAGCGGTTCCCGCCGAATCCACCTCGATGCTGAGCTCCGGAGCCTCACGCGCAGCGAGCGTTCTCAGCACGGCCTCGGCACTATTGAGTTTCACGTAAATGGTTGACGGGTTACCACGCCAATTCCGCCTGTTTCCAAAACGCCGTTACCAGCGTGGGGCGTCGCTGCATGCCGCGCA
>JADGHX010000146.1 GCA_019683695.1 Steroidobacteraceae bacterium | reverse complement strand
GGCACTGCGCGGCGGATCATGGGAACGGACGTGGGGGATGCAGTCATGCGTGTGGCGGGTGGCGGGTGGCGGTGCGTCCACAGAATCTTACAGGGTGCGCGGCTGGAGCCACGGAGTCGAGGCGGCTCGACGGCGGCGGGACCGCACCGACGAGCGGGCAGCGCGCCTGCAGAGTGTGATTGGTGTGGTCGAGCGCCGGCAGATCATGCCCGTGCTCGCCAACGTGCTGCTCTCCGCGTGGGATGAGCGGCTCAGCATCACCGGCACGGATCTCGAAGTGGAATCGGTTCGCCAGCGCGAGGATCGCCATTTCCCGGCGACAGTCGCCGCTGCGGCTTCCTCGACGCATCAACTGTGGATGTAGCTTTCGAGCTGCTCGATCGTGTGTTGCTGGTCTTCGATGACGGCTTTGACGAGGTCGCCGATCGAGATGACGCCGACGACGCGGCCGTTTTCCATCACGGGCAGGTGTCGCACTCGTCGCTCGGTCATGAGGCGCATGCATTCGTCCACCGTCTGATCCGGGCCCACGGTATGCACGGGCGAGCTCATGATCTGCCACACCGGCGTGGCGCTCGAGGAGCGCCCCATCAGAATGACCTTCCGCGCGTAGTCCCGCTCGGAAACGATGCCGACGAGCTCGCTGCCGCTCATCACGAGCAATGCACCAACCCGGTGGTCCGCCATCTGCCGGATCGCTTCGAGCACGGGGTCTTCCGGGCCGACGGCGAAGATGGCGTTGCCCTTGATCCCCAGAAGCTGCCGCACCGTCGCCATGGCTGCCCCCTTCGCGTCAGCGCTGTCGCCACCAGTCCGCGAACTCGCGAAAATCGATGACGCCGTCGTGATCCGTGTCGATCTCCCGAAAGCCAATGCGGAGCGCCTCGCGGCTCATCCCCTCATCCAGGTCTTCGATCAGCCGGGAGAACTCGCCGAAATCGATGCGGCGATCGCCGTCGGTATCCACCTGGTTGAAATGCTCGGCGAGATCCAGAAGCGCCTCATCGTCCTGATCGTCGGGCGGCGGCTCGGTGCCGAAGCCGGGGGGAGAAGTCATGCGAATCCTCCGCATAGCGTGAGACCCACGCAGGGGCCGATTATGGACGAAGACGGCGGCGCAAAGGAAAAGCCCCTGAGGCCTTGCGACCTCAGGGGCTTTTGTTGAGAGCCTGGCAGTGACCTACTCTGGCATGCCCGTGAGGGCACACTACCATCGGCGCGGAGCGTTTTCACTTCCGAGTTCGGAATGGGATCGGGTGGTTCCCGCTCGCTATTGCCACCAGGCGAACTGTTTCGATACGCGCACCGGCTGAACCGGTTCACATACCGCAATCCGGAATCCACTGCGGCAGCGTGTTCAGCACTGCTGCAGTGGTGTCTTCTGTTCCGACGCTTGTCGCGTTCACGTTAGTGGAATCGCTCCACTCGCATCGCTCAAGCCCTTGGACCGCACCCGAAAGCGCGGGCCGTTCAAACTGCTTGAGGTTATATGGTCAAGCCTCACGGGCAATTAGTACTGGTTAGCTGAAGTCATTACTGACCTTACACACCCAGCCTATCAACCAAGTCGTCTACTTGGGCCCTTCAGGGGAGTCGAGCTCCCAGGGAGATCTAATCTTGGGGGGGGCTTCCCGCTTAGATGCTTTCAGCGGTTATCCCGTCCGCACATAGCTACCCGGCAGTGCCACTGGCGTGACAACCGGAACACCAGAGGTGCGTCCATCCCGGTCCTCTCGTACTAAGGACAGCTCACCCTCAAATCTCCAACGGCTACGGAAGATAGGGACCAAACTGTCTCACGACGTTTTGAACCCAGCTCGCGTACCACTTTAATCGGCGAACAGCCGAACCCTTGGGACCTGCTACAGCCCCAGGATGTGATGAGCCGACATCGAGGTGCCAAACTCCTCCGTCGATGTGGACTCTTGGGAGGAATAAGCCTGTTATCCCCGGAGTACCTTTTATCCGTTGAGCGATGGCCCTTCCATACAGAACCACCGGATCACTATGACCTGCTTTCGCACCTGCTCGACTTGTCAGTCTCGCAGTCAAACACCCTTATGCCATTGCACTCTGTGCGCGATGACCGACCGCGCTGAGGGTATCTTTGCACTCCTCCGTTACTCTTTGGGAGGAGACCGCCCCAGTCAAACTACCCACCATACAGTGTCCCCAACCCGGATTACGGGCCCAGGTTAGAACTTCGACATTACCAGGGTGGTATTTCAACGTTGCCTCCACGAGAGCTAGCGCCCTCGCTTCAAAGGCTCCCACCTATCCTACACAGACAAGGTCAAAGTTCAGTGTAAAGCTGTAGTAAAGGTTCACGGGGTCTTTCCGTCTTTCCGCAGCTACGCCGCATCTTCACAGCGATTTCAAGTTCACTGAGTCTCGGGTCGAGACAGTGTGGCCAGCGTTACGCCATTCGTGCAGGTCGGAACTTACCCGACAAGGAATTTCGCTACCTTAGGACCGTTATAGTTACGGCCGCCGTTTACCGGGGCTTCGATCAGGAGCTTCGCCTTGCGGCTAACCCCATCAATTAACCTTCCGGCACCGGGCAGGCGTCAGACCCTATACATCCACTTTCGTGTTCGCAGAGTCCTGTGTTTTTGATAAACAGTCGCAGCCACCGATTACCTGTGACCTCGATGAGCTCAGGGAGCAAGTCCCATCACCCAAAGAGGCGTACCTTCTCCCGAAGTTACGGTACCAATTTGCAGAGTTCCTTAACCCGAGTTCTCTCAAGCGCCTTAGCAGATTATCTGCTCACCCACCAGTGTCGGTTTACGGTACGGACAACGATTACCTGAAGCTTAGAGACTTTTCCTGGAAGCGTGGCGTCAGTCACTTCGAGGACCGTAGTCCTCTCGTACTCAGTTCTCGGGGATAGCTTCCCTCCGGATTTGCCAGGAGAGAACCCCTACGGCCTTGAACGGCACTGCTGCCGCTGACCTAGCCTTCTCCGTCATCCCATCGCAGTAACCGTCGGTGCAGGAATGTTAACCTGCTTTCCATCGACTACGCCTTTCGGCCTCGCCTTAGGATCCGACTCACCCTCAGCCGATTAACGTGGCTCAGGAAACCTTGGGTTTTCGGCGAGCGGGTTTTTCACCCGCTTTAACGTTACTCATGTCAGCATTCGCACTTCTCATACCTCCAGCATGCCTCGCAGCACACCTTCGCAGGCTTAGAGAACGCTCCCCTACCGCGTGAACGATCCGAAGATCATCCACACCCATAGCTTCGGTGCTCGGCTTAGCCCCGTTAAATCTTCCGCGCGAGCCGACTAGACCAGTGAGCTATTACGCTTTCTTTAAAGGATGGCTGCTTCTAAGCCAACCTCCTGGCTGTCTATGCCTTCTCACATCGTTTACCACTTAGCCGAAACTTGGGGACCTTAGCTGATGGTCTGGGTTATTTCCCTTTTCACGACGGACGTTAGCACCCGCCGTGTGTCTCCCGAGTAGTACTTCAGGGTATTCGGAGTTTGCATGGAGTCGGTAGGCCGAGGTGGCCCCCTTCTCCAAACAGTGCTCTACCCCCCTGAGTATTCACTCGAGGCACTACCTAAATAGCTTTCGGGGAGAACCAGCTATCGCCAGCCTTGATTAGCCTTTCACTCCTATCCACACCTCATCGACGCACTATTGCAACAGTGGTTCGTTCGGACCTCCAGCCAGTGTTACCTGGCCTTCATCCTGGACATGGATAGATCGACTGGCTTCGGGTCTATTCCCAGCGACTGTGACGCCCGTTTAAGACTCGGTTTCCCTACGGCTCCCCTATTCGGTTAGCCTCGCCACTGAAAATAACTCGCTGACCCATTATACAAAAGGTACGCCGTCACCCCTTGCGGGGCTCCGACTGCTTGTACGCATACGGTTTCAGGTTCTATTTCACTCCCCTCACCGGGGTTCTTTTCGCCTTTCCCTCACGGTACTGGTTCACTATCGGTCGGTAGAGAGTATTTAGCCTTCGAGGATGGTCCCCCGATCTTCAGACAAGATTGCACGTGTCTCGTCCTACTCTTTGTCGCTCACGGGCTCGTGTTTTCGTCTACAGGGCTATCACCTTCTATGGCCAGACTTTCCAGACTGTTCCACTAACACTTACCCGATTACCACGACTGGGCTGGTCCCCGTTCGCTCGCCACTACTAAGGGAATCTCGGTTGATTTCTTTTCCTCCGGCTACTGAGATGTTTCAATTCGCCGGGTTCGCCTCTCACACCTATGAATTCAGTGTGAGATACCTCTTGCGAGGTGGGTTTCCCCATTCGGAGATCGCCGGGTCAAAGCTTGTTTGCCAGCTCGCCGACGCTTATCGCAGGCTACCACGTCCTTCATCGCCTTCTACCGCCAAGGCATCCGCCATATGCGCTTACTCGCTTGACCATATAACCCCAAGGAGTTTGGGGATATGGAGCTGATTCACTACATTTGCGAACGCGACATTTTCAACTCGAAATCAAAGATTGATTCGCTTTGAAAACTTAGCGTCAAAACAAAAAACTTTCCGGATTGTTAAAGAGCCACGATGCGTTCAAGCATCGCGCAATCAGCAGAACGGACTTCCGATGAGATCATCAGAAACACGTTCTGATCATTGCGCGCAGATCGTGTTGCAAGCGAGCCGAAGCTGGTGGAGCCAACCGGGATCGAACCGGTGACCTCCTGCTTGCAAAGCAGGCGCTCTCCCAGCTGAGCTATGGCCCCCTTAACGACGTCATCAGCCTGATGCGCGTTTGGTGGGTCTGGGAGGATTTGCACCCCCGACCTCACCCTTATCAGGGGTGCGCTCTAACTAACTGAGCTACAGACCCAAACTCTTCTGCAGCCCATGTTTTTCACCAGAGCTCGCGGGCCGCCGCTTGCGTTCAGGCAGGTAACTTGAGTGGGAACTCGCGCTTCGTGACTTTGCGCGGTTCTCTTGAAAGGAGGTGATCCAGCCGCACGTTCCCGTACGGCTACCTTGTTACGACTTCACCCCAGTCATTGACCACACCGTGGTAGGCGCCCCCCTTGCGGTCAGGCTACCTGCTTCTGGTGCAATCAACTCCCATGGTGTGACGGGCGGTGTGTACAAGACCCGGGAACGTATTCACCGCAGCAATGCTGATCTGCGATTACTAGCGATTCCGACTTCACGGAGTCGAGTTGCAGACTCCGATCCGGACTACGATAGGTTTTCTGGGATTGGCTCCCCGTCGCCGGTTGGCTTCCCTCTGTGCCTACCATTGTAGCACGTGTGTAGCCCTGGCCATAAAGGCCATGATGACTTGACGTCATCCCCACCTTCCTCCGGTTTGTCACCGGCGGTCTCCTTAGAGTGCCCAACTGAATGCTGGCAACTAAGGACAAGGGTTGCGCTCGTTGCGGGACTTAACCCAACATCTCACGACACGAGCTGACGACAGCCATGCAGCACCTGTCTCCAGGTTCCTTGCGGCACCCCCGCATCTCTGCAGGGTTCCTGGGATGTCAAGGCCAGGTAAGGTTCTTCGCGTTGCATCGAATTAAACCACATGCTCCACCGCTTGTGCGGGTCCCCGTCAATTCCTTTGAGTTTCAACCTTGCGGCCGTACTCCCCAGGCGGAGGACTTATCGCGTTAGCTGCGACACTGGGAGGCTTACCCTCTCAACGTCTAGTCCTCATCGTTTATGGCGTGGACTACCAGGGTATCTAATCCTGTTTGCTCCCCACGCTTTCGTGCCTGAACGTCGGTACTGGACCAGGAAGCCGCTTTCGCCACTGGTGTTCCTTCCGATATCTACGCATTTCACCGCTACACCGGAAATTCCGCTTCCCTCTTCCGTACCCTAGCTACGCAGTCTCAAATGCAATTCCCAGGTTGAGCCCGGGGCTTTCACATCTGACTTACGCAACCGTCTACGCACGCTTTACGCCCAGTAATTCCGATTAACGCTCGCACCCTCTGTATTACCGCGGCTGCTGGCACAGAGTTAGCCGGTGCTTTTTCTGTGGGTTAGGTCAAGACCCAGAGGTATTAGCCCTGAGCTTTTCATCCCCACTAAAAGTGCTTTACAACCCGCAGGCCTTCTTCACACACGCGGCGTCGCTGGATCAGGCTTTCGCCCATTGTCCAATATTCCCCACTGCTGCCTCCCGTAGGAGTCTGGGCCGTGTCTCAGTCCCAGTGTGGCTGGTCGTCCTCTCAGACCAGCTACGGATTGTCGCCTTGGTAGGCCATTACCCTACCAACTAGCTAATCCGACTTCGGCTCATCCATCGGCGCAAGGTCTTGCGATCCCCTGCTTTCCCCCGTAGGACTTATGCGGTATTAGCCAACCTTTCGGCTGGTTATTCCCCACCAAAGGGTAGATTCCGAAGCATTACTCACCCGTTCGCCGCTCGTCGCCAGGATTGCTCCCGCGTTACCGCTCGACTTGCATGTGTTAGGCACGCCGCCAGCGTTCAATCTGAGCCAGGATCAAACTCTTCACTTGAAGATTTTGAGCTTCAACAAAGAGAGTGAATCCAAAGGCCCATTGCTGGACTCTTGGTCACTCGGTCTTCTGCACAAAGGCATTCGACGCGAGTCCCCACACAAATTACCTGCCAAACTTTTAAACAGCGCTCGTGCCGCAAGGGGCCCGAGGAAGGGCGCGGAAGTATAGCTATCGCCGACGTTCCGTCAACACTCGCCTTTTCCGCGCTTTCTCCGCCTCGCCGCGAAGCGGCCGGGGCATCGAAGGGGCGCGCAGTATAGCCCGCATCAGGGGCTTGTCAACGCATCCCGCAAAAGATTTTTCGCGCTCCGCCCCCGCTTCGCCTGGGGATCAGTTTTCCCTGCGATTTCCGGGGCTTGACGAGGGGGCATCGTGTTTTTCCGCGGCGCCCTGGCGCCGTCGGGCTCGCGGCCCGGCTGCCACCGGATGTTCTCTTCGCAGGACGCTGCGCCGCCCCGGATGGGCTGGCGCGTGCATGAACGGGACTGCAAGAGGGGCATTCAAGCCCCGTTCACGCGCCTCTTTTCTCGCCTGAAGCGTGGCCATGTCAGGGCTCGACCCCGCGCTCGACGGATCCGCCGATGGCCTCCCACCGCAGCACGGCAGCAAGCGCGATCGAGCGGAAGCTTCAGCCGTCACATCGCGCCCCAACCGCGCGACCGCCGGCATGGGCCCGGAGGTCACGCGCGCGAAGCTCGGCAATCTGACGCACCTGTGTGTTCGCACGTCGAGCGCTGTCAGCGCCCGTAATTCGCGCCGCGTCGGCGGTATTCCGAGGGGGAATTCCAGCAGTTTTCAGCTAAACAGCCGGTCCGCGCACCTGCAGCCGCACCTCAACGGCGTCTGCAAGGCTGCGTGCCCATGCTTGCGAGATGCCGCGCAGTCGTCCGCGCTAGCTGCACCTCCAGTGAAAATCTGCTGTCATGGGCCCACCGGACCAGCTGCACCTGCAGCTCCACCGCACAGGTGCACTCAACCCTCCCTCGGAATGCATCTCCCCGCCTGTCACGGGTAGAACATGCGCGCGCTGCGCTCGCGGCGCGGCGTGCAGGGCGCCACGCATCGAACTGTGATGCAGATCCGCAGCGCAAGGGCCGCTGCCGGCAGTGATCCCCGTCAAACGTGTCGCGATCGCGAATTGACCCGCTCTTGACGGCTCGGTTACGGTCCGGCCTTTGTAGCCTCGCATTCGAAATACATACATGGGATTCAAGTGGACCATCCCGTCCGGCGCACCCTCGAGAGCGCGCGTGCTGCAGCTCGCCTGCTGTGCTGTGCTGGCCTGGGCCTGGTTGCAACACGAGCCGGTTCGCGAGCCGGCCCCGCTGGTCCTGACGCCCGTCGGGGCGGGCACGGCGGAAACCTCCGCGCTCAGCAAGGCGGACGAATTCGCGTCCACTCTGGACGGCAGTGCCGGCGCGCAACAGGCGGCGCTCGGTGGGTCCATGGCGCTGGGCCTCTCCACCATTGAGGTCATCGTCCGCCGCAACGACACGCTGGATCGCATCTTCCGCCGTCTGAAGCTCGATCTCGCCGACCTGGCCTCGCTCCGGAACCTGCCCGGTCTCAAAAACGGACTGGACCGCCTGCGCCCCGGTGAAGTGCTGCAACTGAGTCACCGCGACGGCACGCTGTTCGGCTTCGAGCGCAAACTGAGCCCGAGCGAGACGCTGCAGGTGGTGCGGGACGACACGGGCTTCCGCTCGAGCGTTCTCGAGAACCCGCTGGAGGTGCGCGAGCGCACCGTACGCGGAGTGATCGAAAGCTCGCTGTTCGAGGCCGTCGCCAAGGCCGGCGCTCACGATCAGACGGCGCTCGCCCTGGCCGAAATCTTCGGCTGGGACATCGATTTCGTGCTCGAAGTGCAGCCGGGCGACTCCTTTGCCGTGACGTATGAAGAGTTCTCGCAGGATGGCGAGTACGTCAAGGACGGCCCCGTCATCGCCGCACTGTTTGTGAATCAGGGCCGCGAATATCGCGCGGTACGTTACGTGGACCCGTCAGGCAAAGCGCACTACTACACGCCTGAAGGCAGGAGCATGTATCGCGCATTCCTGCGCACGCCTGTCGAGTTCACGCGCATCAGCTCTCGCTTCAATCCCAACCGCCGCCACCCCATTCTCAACACGCTTCGCGCACACAAGGGCGTCGACTATGCCGCGCCCATCGGCACGCCCGTGCGTGCGGCGGGCGATGGGCGCGTGATCTTCGCAGGCCGGAAAGGCGGTTACGGCAACGTTCTCGAGATTGCGCACTCGCGCGGCGTCGTCACCGTGTATGCGCACCTCTCGCGATTCGCGAAAGGGATCCACAAGGGACAGAAGGTGACCCAGGGCTCCGTGGTCGCCTACGTCGGTCAGACGGGCCTCGCAACAGGCCCGCATCTGCACTACGAATATCGCGTGAACGGCGTCCACAAGAACCCGCAAACCGTGGAGCTCCCGAGCGCGGAGCCCATCAATCCGGCCTGGCGCGAGGACTTCGAGGCCCGCGCGGCGCTTGCGCTGGCCACGCTCGATCCCCCTCCTGGCCCGGCGCTCGTCTCGCGCTGAACCGCAGTCTTTCCGGGTCGGCAAGCGTCCACGACGGTGCGCTTGTCGACCGCATGGGCCTTTTGGAAACCGCGCCCCCTTCTGTCATCGGCGGGTAACAACTGTAATCGTCCTGTCATAAAGGGCATGCTCAGATAGCGCTGTCGGGATTGGGCAGCGTCGAGCCGCAGCTTTCCCGGCAGACGCTCCCGGCAGAGGCAAGGCGGCGTTGGAAGAGATCGCTCAAGGCGCTGCACACACGGCAGGACGATGATGGCCCTTGCCGCTGATGTGCAGGCGTTGTGCGAAAGATCGGCCTCTGGCGATTGTTCCCGTGAACGTGCGGAATGCTGCAATGGATTCGCCGGACCTCAGAAGCCCGGAGTTCTACATCAATCGCGAGCTGTCGCTGCTGGAATTCAATCAGCGCGTGCTCGCGCAGGCGCTCGATGAAACGGTGCCACTGCTCGAGCGGCTGCGTTTCCTGGCCATTGCCTCCAGCAACCTCGATGAGTTCTTCGAGATCCGGGTCGCCGGCCTCAAGCAGTTGCTGGAGCTCGGTTCCGGCGCCATCAGCGCAGACGGACTCACGGTATCGCAACAGCTCGCGGCGATTCACGAGCGCACCCGCCGCCTCGTCGCGGACCAGTACCACTGCCTCAATAAGGTGCTTCTGCCGGCACTGCGTGAGAAGGGCATTCGACTGCTCATCCGCACGGAGTGGTCGCCCGAGCTGACACGCTGGCTCGAGGACTATTTCGAGCGCGAAGTAGAGCCCGTGCTGAGCCCGCTCGGGCTCGATCCGGCGCGGCCATTTCCGCGCATCCAGAACAAGAGCCTGAACTTCATCGTGCGCCTGCACGGCAAGGATGCGTTCGGCCGCGACAGCGAGCTCGCGATCGTGCAGGCGCCGCGCTCGCTGCCACGTGTCGTGCCCACTCCACCGGTCGGAGGGCCGGCGGCGTTCGTGCTGCTTTCGACGATTGTGCAGGCATTCGTGCAGAAGCTGTTCGCCGGCATCGAGGTGCTCGGGTGCTATCAGTTCCGCGTCACGCGCAACAGCGATCTCTTCGTGGACGAGGAGGAGATCGACGACCTGCGGCGTGCCCTGGAGGGCGAGCTCGCGCATCGTCGCTATGGCGCCGCAGTTCGCCTCGAAACCTCGCGCGACTGCCCGCCGGACATGACGCGCTTTCTGCTGCGGCAATTCGCCCTCACGGAAATGGACCTGTATCAGATGGCAGGACCCGTCAACCTCAATCGCCTGTCCGCCATCTACGATCTCGTGCAGCGGCCGGAGCTCAAGTATCCGCTGTTCGCGCCCGGCCTGCCCCAACGTCTCATTGGCGCACCCGATCTCTTCGCGGTGATTCGCCAGAACGACCTGCTGCTGCATCACCCCTACCAGAGCTTCACGCCCGTGATGGACTTCGTGCGGCAGGCCGCCTCCGATCCGCACGTGCTCGCGATCAAGCAAACGCTCTACCGCACCGGCAATGACTCGCCCCTGGTCGACGCGCTCGTCGCCGCGGCGCATGCGGGCAAGGACGTGACGGTCATCGTGGAGCTGCGCGCGCGGTTCGATGAAGAAGCGAACATCGAGCTCGCGAACCGTCTTCAGGAAGCGGGCGCGCACGTGATGTACGGCGTGGTCGGATACAAGACGCACGCAAAACTCACCCTGGTCGTGCGCCGCGAACCCGGCGGCATCCGCCGCTACTGCCATCTCGGCACCGGCAACTATCACCCGCGCACAGCACGCACCTACACGGACTACGGCCTCTTCACCTGCGACGACGCCATCGGGCAGGACGTTCACGAGCTGTTTCTGCAGCTCACGAGCCTGACGCAGACGCCGAAGCTCAATTGCCTGCTGCAGTCTCCATTCGGTCTGCACGAAGCGATCCTGGAAAAGCTCGAGCGCGAGGCGGATCACGCGCGCGCCGGGCGGCCCGCACGCATCATCGCGAAGATGAATGCGCTCGTGGACCCGCAGGTGATCGAAGGGCTTTATCGTGCCTCACAGGCTGGGGTGCAGATCGACCTCATCGTGCGGGGCGTGTGCGCGCTGCGGCCGGGCATTCCCGGTGTCTCCGAACGCATCCGGGTGCGCTCGATCGTCGGCCGGTTTCTCGAGCACTCGCGCGTCTTCTACTTCGAGAATGGCGGCACACCGGAGATGTTCTGCGCGAGCGCGGACTGGATGGAGCGCAATTTCTTCCGCCGCGTGGAAGTGGCGTTCCCGCTTCGCCGGCAAGCGCATCGCGAGCGGGTATTGCGGGACCTCGAGATCTACCTGCGGGACGACACATTGGTGTGGGAACTGCAGCCCGACGGCACACACACCCACGTGCAACCGCCCGAGAGTGGCTCGACGAACGCACAATCGATTCTGCTGGCCCAATACGCGGCCAGCACAGCAGCCATCCTGCTCTGAGCACGTCAGCGCGTGCTGAACACGCGCAAGCGGAATCCGTGCGCCTTCAGGTGATCGACTTCCTGCTGCAGATCCGCAGCCGTGAGCGGATGTTCCTTGAGCCACCGCGCCGGAAACTTCACTTCGAGCGTACGAGGTCGCGCGGTGAGCTCGATGCGCGGCAATGCCGTCGCGCTCCGGCCCCGATGCAGCAGCACCGCAAGCCGCAGCAGCACGATGAGGAACAAGGCATCGCGATCCCACGGCGGCACCAGCTCCTCGAGCCCATCCAGCGAGAGCTTGCGTCGATGCGCGCCGACGAGCCGCGCCAGCAGGCGCTGCTCTTCGCGCGGAAAGCCCGGCATGTCCGCGTTCTCGAGCAGATAGGCCCCATGACGGTGATAGCCGCTGTGCGAAACGTCCAGACCGATCTCGTGCAGGCGCGCCGCCCACTTCAGTGACAGGTCCGCGAGTGGATCGTCGAGCTTCCACGTGTGCCGCGTTTGCGCCAGGAAATCCGCGGCGGTGGCTTCCACCCGTTCCGCCTGCGCAAGGTCCACGTGATACCGCTGCTGCATGGCTCGAACGCTGCGCTCACGGGCATCCTCATCCGTGAAGCGGCCGACGATGTCGTAGAGCAAGCCGTCGCGCATCGCGCCGTCCGCCACACGCATCGATTCGATGCCCAGCATGTCGAACACTTCCGCCATGATGACCATGCCGCCCGGAAACACAGGCCTGCGCTCCTCGTTCACGGCCGCAAGCTGCAGCTCGCGGGTCGAGCCGGCTTCGAGCATGTGCTTGAGCACGCGGTCGAGCCCCTCCGCCGTGATCTGCGTGGACTGCGGATCCAGCTCGCGAATCGCTTCACCGATTGTGCGCACGGTACCTGAGCTGCCCGCTGCGCTCTGCCACCCGCGGCGACGAAAGGCGGCCTGCACGGGTTCGAGCTCCAGTCGTGCCGCGACGCGCGCGCGTGCGAGGCGCTTCTCGGTGATCCGGCCGTCCCGGAAAAACCGCTCGCTCAGCGCGACGCAGCCCATTTGCAGGCTTTCCAGCTCGAGCGGCGTGAGGCCCTCGCCAATGATCAGCTCGGTGCTGCCGCCGCCGATGTCGCAGACGAGCCGGCGCCCCGGCTCACTCGGCATCGTATGCGCGACCCCCGAGTAGATGAGCCGCGCCTCCTCCATGCCCGAGATGATCTCGATGGGGTGACCCAGCGCTTCGCGAGCGCGTTCGAGGAAGGCCTGCTTCTTGTGCGCAATGCGTAGCGCATTCGTTCCCACCACACGCACGCTTCGCGCGTGCATGTCCCGCAAGCGTTGGCCGAAGCGCTGCAGGCACGCGAGGGCTCGCGCCGCCACTTCCTTGTCGATGCGGCCGTTCTCCTCGACGCCCGAGGCGAGCCGCACCATTTCGCGCAGGCGGTCGATCACCACGAGCTGCCCGTGCGAATAGCGGGCAACCACCATGTGAAAGCTGTTGGAGCCCAGGTCGACGGCGGCGAGCACCTCGGGCACGGGGTGGGCGGTGGAGGCGCCCGAAGGCGCCCTGGATTCGGCCGGGGAGCGGGCGGC
>JADGHX010000020.1 GCA_019683695.1 Steroidobacteraceae bacterium | reverse complement strand
GGGCTTGGGGCTAATGGCGAAAGGCGAAGGGACGGGGCAGCAAGGGTAAAGGCCCTATCCGAAAGGGCTGGGTAAGGGGCGAAAAGGGTTCGAACTGCGGGCAACTCGTTTGTGATGGCGATATTCGCGCTGTTGCGTAGAAAAAGGGTTTCGCTACTTTCGACGCCGACCGCCGAAACGTACACGGACCTGCTGCGACCCGAACCGGCTGCGGCACTGCTCGGCACTTTGCGCCGTCAGCGACTGCTCGAACAGATCTGGCAACGCACGTCCGTTTCCCGCGCGCAATTCGATCTTCTGTATCGCGCGCCGATCGAGCGCTACGCGGCGCTGGTCCAGCAGTTTCCCGCCTCGGAAAGCCATCACCATGCTTATCCGGGTGGAATGCTGGATCACGGTCTCGAATCCGTCGCATATGCGCTGCGGCTTCGGCAATCTCACCTGCTGCCTGCCGGTGCACCTCCCGAGACGCAGGCCGCGCAGGCCGAGGCCTGGACGGCTGGCGCGGCTTACGGCGCCCTTCTACACGATCTCGGAAAAATCGCCGTCGACCTGCATGTGGAATACGCCAACGGCACGCGCTGGCATCCCTGGCACGGACCGCTGCGACATCCTTATCGATTCCGGTACGTTTCGGACCGCGAGTATCGTCTTCACAGCGTGGCTGCGGGGCTGCTGTACACGGACATTCTGGACTCCGCGATCCTCGACTGGCTCAGCGGCTTTCGCGAGCTTTGGGCAGCGCTGCTGCATCTTCTCGCCGGACGATATGAGCATGCCGGTGTGCTCGGCGAGCTGGTCCTGCAGGCGGATCGCGCCTCCACGGCAGCCGCTCTCGGCGGCGATCCGCAGAAGGTGCGTACGTCTCCCACGCACGCCCTCCATCGCCAGCTTCTCGATGGACTGCGCTTCCTAGTCCGCGAGCAACTCAAGCTGAATCGGAGTGAAGCCTCCGATGGCTGGCTCACGGCGGATAGCTTGTGGCTCGTATCGAAAACCGTCTGCGACAAACTGCGTGCGCACCTGCTGTCACAGGGGATCGATGGAATCCCGAGCACAAATACCGCAGTCTTCGATGTGCTGCAGGAGCACGGCATTGTGCAGGCCACGCCTGACGGCAAAGCGATCTGGAGGGCGACCGTCACGAGCGGCAACGGCTGGACACATAGCTTCACATTCCTGCGTATCGCGCCCGCGCTCATCTGGGATATGAATGAGCGTCCTGCGTCGTTCGCCGGCTCCGTGCACGTCGAAGAAGCCGTGGCCACTTCCTTGTTGGAAGCGCCCGCGACCGCAAGTGCATCGCCCACGAGTTCATCGGCGGCAGTGGCTTCCGCGACCGACATGTCGACCGCACCTGAGGTAACGGCAAGCGATTCTGTCGATCACAAGGCGGCGGCATCGCCCAATGTGCACACTGAAGGCGTCCACGCGCAGACATATCGCGTAGCGACGGACACGAAGCCCACTCACATGCTTCGCCCCGCGCCGCCGCCCGTCGAGGCACGATCTCAGCATGCGCCTTCCGTCGCGCCCGATGAACCAATCGGGCTTCAGTTCGTCTCCTGGCTGCGCGAAAGCATTCAAGCCCATCGTCTCATCATCAACGATGCGAAGGCTCTCGTTCACACCGTTGCCGGCACAGCGTTTTTGGTCAGCCCCGGCGTGTTCCAGCGCTACACACAAGAGCATCCAGAAATCGCCCGCCTCGCCAAGCAAAGCGGAGTCGCCGAATGGGCGTGGGTTCAAAAACAGTTTGAGAAGCTGCGCCTTCATAGAAGGCAGGACAACGGTCTCAATATCTGGATGTGCGAGGTAGCCGGACCTCGAAAGACACGGCGCCTGCACGGCTACCTGCTGCTCGACGGGCACACGCTGTTCTCAGACATGCCCTGCGACAATCCCTATCTCAGGCTCCTGACATCCGCCCCGAAGCGCAACGCGGCGTGATGCCGATACAGATGAATCAGAAGGCGGCCAGCGCCGATTTGTCGGTTGCCGCGGCACGCCGCGGGCAGTGACGCTTGCGCGCATTATGCCCGTTCGACGCTCGCTCCAGCCTGAAGCGGATCTCTTCGAGTCTCGGACTCGCGAGCCTTCGGATTCCAAGGACGCGGGCTTGCGGACGCTCAATCTCGAAGACGCCGCCGCCTTCCTGCACATGCACCCGGAGGAGGTTCGCAGCCGCGCCAAGCGCGGATTGCTTCCGGGCGCCAAAGCCGGCCGGCGCTGGGTGTTCCTGGAGGTGGATCTCGCAGAGTATCTGCGCTCGCGGTATCCTCGGCCGCGGCAAGCGCTGCGAGTGACACGTTCGGAGGAAACGGTATGTCACTACGCAAACGCGGTAGCGTCTGGTGGATCGACATCGCGACGCCAAGCGGCGAGCGAATACGACGATCTACTGAGACCGGCAACAAAGCCCAGGCGCAGGAACTGCACGACAAGCTGAAGAGCGAAGTCTGGCGCCTGCACAAGCTTGGGGACCGGCCACGACGCATCTGGCAGGACGCAGCGGTGCGCTGGCTTCGGGAGCAGGCCCACAAGGCCTCGATCGAAGACGACAGAGCCAAGCTGCGTTGGCTGGATCGCTATCTGGCCGATCGTGAACTGGAGAGTATCAATCGAGCATTGATTGATACGATCACCGAAGCGAAGCTCGCCGAAGGATGCAGCAACGGAACGGTCAATCGAGTGCTCGCCCTGATTCGGGCGATTCTGCGCAAGTGTGTGCGCGAGTGGGAATGGCTCGATCGCGCACCGGCCGTACGGCTGCTCAAAGAGCCGACGCGGCGCGTTCGATTCCTGACCCGGCAGCAGGCGCGAGTGTTGTTGCGCGAGTTGCCTCAGCATCTGCGCGAGATGGCGACCTTCACGCTCGCAACGGGACTGCGCGCTGCGAACGTGACGGGGCTGACCTGGGAGCAGGTCGATCTGTCACGCAAGCTCGCGTGGATTCATCCGGATCAGGCGAAGGCGAGAAAGGCGATTGCGGTTCCGCTCAACGACACGGCGATGGAAGTCGTGCGCGCACAGCGCGGGAAGCATCCCACGCACGTGTTCACCTACCAAGGTCAGCCGATCAAACAGGTGAGCACGCGGGCGTGGTACCTCGCGCTCAGGCGCGCGGGTATCGAAGACTTCCGCTGGCACGATCTGCGCCATACGTGGGCGAGCTGGCACGTGCAGAGCGGCACACCGCTCTTCGCGTTACAGGAGCTCGGTGGTTGGGAGACCGAGAAGATGGTTCGTCGCTATGCGCACCTGGCTGCGGACCATCTGGCGATACATGCGGCGAACACGGAAATTCACGGCACAAATACGGCACAACCACCGGATTTCCGCGGCACACCCAAATTGCAAGTCGTTGGAAAATAAGTGAATTTATGGTGGCCAGGGGCGGAATCGAACCACCGACACGCGGATTTTCAGTCCGCTGCTCTACCAACTGAGCTACCTGGCCGTCGGAGGGGCGCGTATTAGACCTGCCGCCTCCGCAGCCGTCAAGCAATGCCTCGAATAAGCTCTTGATTCTGAGCGGGTTGTGGCCCCTGCGGCACCGGGATTGCTGCCCTGCCGGCGGTGCAGTGTGCACGTACGCAAGGGGAGGCCTGCTCATGGCCAGACGCCAGCGGCGAAGGAGCACTCAGCGCGAGGATCATGGCGCAGGCGCCGGACCGCGTGACCGGCAGCGGCACACGGGCAGGAGGCGCGCGGGCGCGACCGCAAGCAGCGCGCTTGACGGCGACCGCGGCCGGCACAGCGCCGCTCGGCGTGCGCATCCGGGGGGCAAATCGCACGCAAGCAGCAGCAGAGCATCCCGACTCCCATCCCGCAGAACCGCTCGCAGCACCCGGCGCTCCACAGCCGCTCACGGCACCCAGCGCCGCGCAACTGCTCGCGGGACCCGACGCGCCACATCTCCCCAGGGCACCCGACACGCCACAGCTACCCGGGGCGCCCTGCGCGCTACACCCGTCCGCGGCACCCGGCGCGCCGCAACTACTCGCAGCGCCCAAGGGCCTCGCAAAATCCGCTACGCCGTCATCGGCCTCGGCTACATCGCGCAAGTCGCAGTGCTGCCAGCGTTCAAGAACGCAGCCAGCAACAGCACCCTCGCGGCGCTTGTCTCCAGTGATCGCCAGAAACTGAAGTCGCTCAGCAAGCGCTACGGCGTTCAGCACACCTGCACCTACGACGAAGTCGACGATCTCTTCGCCAGCGGCGAGATCGATGCCGTCTTCATCGCCTTGCCGAACAACATGCACAAGGACTACACCGTGCGCGCCGCGAATGCGGGACTGCACGTGTTGTGCGAAAAGCCGCTGGCGGTCACCGCGGAGGACTGCGAGGAGATGATCGAGGCCGCTCGCGAGAACGGCGTGAAGCTGATGACGGCCTATCGGCTGCACTTCGAGCGCGCGAACCTCGAAGCGGCGGAGCTCGCGCACTCCGGAAAACTCGGTGATCTGCGCTACTTCAGCTCCGAGTTCTCTCAGCAGGTCTCGCAGGGAAACATCCGGCTCGATGACGAGCTGACCGGCGGACCGGTGTACGACATGGGCATCTACTGCATCAACGCCGCACGCGCTGCGTTCGCGGCCGAGCCGACGGAGCTCATCGCGGCGGCGACGCGGCCGCGCGACCGGCGCTTCCGGGAGGTGCCGGATACCGTATCCGTCATCATGAAGTTTCCCGGCGAACGCATCGCCTCATTCACATGCAGCTTCGGAGCGGCGGACCGCTCTACGTACGCGGTGGTTGGCACGAAAGGCAGCATCACACTCGACCCGGCATACGAATACACCGAAGGACTCGCGTACACCCTGCGCACGAACGGCCGCACACGCGAGCGCCGGCTGGAAAAGAGCGATCAGTTCGCGCCGGAGCTGATCTACTTCTCCGATTGCATTCTGCAGGATCGCGAGCCCGAGCCCTCTGGCGAGGAAGGTCTGGCGGACGTGTGTGTCATCCAGGCCATCCATCAATCGCTCGAGTCCGGGCGCTGGGTGCCGCTCGATATTCCACAACGTTCCCGCCGGCCCACACTGCGCCAGGAGATACGCCGCCCGGGCATTGAGCCGTCGCGTCTGGTCCATGCCGCTGCTCCGTGACGTCCGTAGCACGCATCGTCGAATGCCACCGGCCTAAACAGGAGCACGCGCCGGCTATATGCGGCAACGAAACCACACGGCGCCGACGACGTCGCACGGGGCACGGGGGCACGTCGCGAAGCCGTCCCGGCATTCTCCCCAGCCCGTCACGTCCATCGGCGCTCGCAAACTTCTGTAAAAGCGGGAACCACTTGCATGCATCTATTTCGGTCACCGAATTTTTTCTGGGGCACCCTGGGCGCCACGGGCGCGGCGAACGCTGCGCCCGACCGCGCGCGTCCGGCCGCTCGCCCGAGATGACATAAGTCGCCTGCCGCGCGCGCCTCCGGCATCCACCGCGCCCAGGCGTCGGCTCACCGAGCATTTCTCTCTGATACGAGAAGCGCCTTCGTCCACCGCTAAAATTCCGCCCCCATGAGCCAAGTCACACGCCTTCCCATCCGTCTCTACGACGTCGTCCTCGCAAATGGAGTCACGCTGAGCCCGTTCGTGTGGCGCATCCGTTATGCGCTCGCGCACAAGGGCCTCGATTACGAGATCGAGCCCGTCTCGTTCACCGGCATCCGCAAGATCCTCGGCGGAGGATACGAGCAGGTGCCCATCATTCAGGATCACGGCCGCGTCATCGCGGACAGCTGGAAAATCGCGCAGTATCTGGATCGCACCTACACCGAACGACCGCTGCTTTTCCGCACATATGGAGAGTACGTCGCCGCCCGCTTTTTCGACCGCTGGATGTTCCGGGACGTGGTGCCGCACATGTACCACTGCTATGTGCTGGACAACTACAACCAGGCGCTCCCGGAAGACCGTGAGTACCTGCGCGAAAGCCGCGAGCGCACGTTCCTCGGCGGCCGCCGGCTGGAGGAGGTCGTGAGCGGTCGCGAGAAGCGTCTGCCTGCGATACGGGATTCACTGCAACCCTTGCGCGTGCAACTCGCCGAAACGCCTTGGCTCGGTGGCCTGCGGCCGAACTACGTCGACTTCTGCGCGCTGAGCGTGTTTCTCTGGGCGGCGGCCATCAACACACTGCCGCCGCTCGAGCGATCGGACTCGCTGTTCGACTGGCTGAATCGCGGCTTCGATCTCTACGGCGGCCTGGGGCGAGACGAGCGCCTGCATCCCCTGGCGCCCGGCTATCCCACCGGCCGGCCACCGGAGCACCGTCTCACGGCCTGAACGAGCGCGGCGCGCCTCACCCACTGGCGCTCATCGGCGCTTACCCGGAGCGCGAGCTTTCGTTCCCGGAACGAGGCTCAGGGAGGAGCCGGTTGCTGGCCACCGTTAGCGCGCCGTGCACACGCGATGCACGCGCAGTGCGTGCACACGCCGTGCGCGTGCACCGAAACGCACGCTCACATGCTGCGATCGAAATTGATCCCGGCCCAGATCAGGCTGCGCGCGCCCGGCTCCGTCCTCATCTCTTCCGAGGCGTAACGGATCGCATATGTGATGCGAACATCCGACCACGTGGTCGCGAACCCGAGCCACGCCTCGGCGTGGAAGTGCGCCAAGTCATGGCCCTGAACGCGCACATCGCTGTGCCTGAACTGCCCCTGCAACAGTGCGTTGTAGGCGCGCGCCTTCAAACGAACGCCCGCGAACGCAAAAATTTCCGCCGGGTTGTGCGAGCTGAAACGGGCCACCGGGGCAACGGGTGCCGCCATGTA
This sequence comes from Steroidobacteraceae bacterium, assembly GCA_019683695.1. GTDB lineage: Bacteria > Pseudomonadota > Gammaproteobacteria > Steroidobacterales > Steroidobacteraceae > JADGHX01. Next base: position 36,115 of record JADGHX010000020.1, on the reverse strand, counting down.
ATCGCTCAGTTCCGGAGCGAAGTTCCACCACGGTGACTGGATGCGCCCCCATCGAGCCGACAGCGCCAGGCTCCCTTCCGTGATGTACCCGGCGCTGCCTGCAAGCGTGAATTTCACTTCGGGCTGATCGCCGCCCTGTGCGGCCTCGCCATCCAGCAACCACTGCCGCGCCTCGACATAGCGCGCGGTCGGCTCGCCGCCCGCGGAGATCTGATGGCCCCAACCCAGCGGCGGCTCGTTTTGCACGAGCGCGTGCACGCCGCGTTGCAGGTTCCCCGCGAGATCGAGCCCGAGCATGCCGACGGTAAGGCTGGAAAAGCGTGCGCTGCGCCCGCTGTCGTGCACGCGTGTCTGCGAGCTGGTGACGAACAGAAGACTCGCGAACGGGCGATCGCCGGGCAATGGATCCGACTCCCGCAATGTCGAGGGCGTCATCGCAATGAGCCCGATCTGCGTCGCCTGCTGATCCGGCGCCCAGCTTCGCCCCGCGGAATCCTCCGTCGTGAGCCATGTATCGAAATGGTTCCGCAGGGAATGCAATGGCGAGAGCACCGGACCCGGGCGCGGCGATGCGTACGTGAACCCGAGCCCCCAGCTGTAGTCCTGGTCACGATGCGCGCCCGAGAAAAGATCGTTGTCGATGTGAATGGAATATCCGCGCTCGCTCGTCCACGGAATTGTGTTCTGCGCCTGCTCGCCGAAATCCCGTGCGTGCACGGCGCTCGCCGTTACGAGCAATGCGAGACAGACCAGATTGCGTAACAAGCCACTCATCCCCTTCCTGTCGCTTCGGGTTGACGTGCCGCTCGAATCGATACAGCGCCGCGCCCGCTCTTGTTACGGAAATGTTGCTTGTTGCCGGCCAAACACCCAATCCGCAAAAGCCCGGAACACATCTCCCTCCAAAGAGGGAGCGGCCGCCCTATCCGCGGAAATCGCAATCACCCCGCAGCGGGTGAATAGCGGCTGCGAGGCTCATCGCGAAGAATTCCGTCCCGAGCCGGTGCACACAGTCGCGGTGCACCGTTGTGTTGTCGGGAGGAGCCGAGGTCTCATGAAGCGCACGTCAGCAATCTTTGTTCCGGTTGCGGTTGTCTCCATTCTCGTCGCCGCGGGCTGCGCACGGAACGAAGCTGCGCCGGCTGCCACCGCAATGCCAGCGCCCGAAGTCAGCGTCGCCGAAGTCATCCGCAAGCAGGTGACGGACTACGAGGAATTCACCGGCCGGTTCGTCGCAGTGGAGCGCGTCGAAGTGCGCCCACGCGTCAGCGGCTACATCGCCAGCGTCTCTTTCGAGCCGGGGCGTGAGGTGAAGAAAGGCGACGTCCTGTTCACGATCGACCCACGTCCGTATCAGGCCGAGCTGAAGCGCGCGCAAGCCGAGCTTGCACGCGCACGCACCCAACTCGCACTGAGCCGTTCCGAGCGTGAACGCGCGGTGAAGCTGCTCGAGCAGCGCGCCATCTCGCGTGAGGAGTTCGACGCGCGCGTCGCGGGCAACGAGCAGGCTGAGGCGAACGTGCAGGCCGCATCCGCCGCCGTGGACACCGCTGCGCTCAACCTTTCCTTCACGCAGGTGCGCTCGCCCATCTCCGGCGTCGTCAGCCGCGAGGAAGTCACGGAGGGCAATCTCGTCACCGCCGGGGAGACTTTGCTCACCACGGTGGTCTCCGTCGACAAGATTTATGTCGAGTTCGACGGCGACGAGCAGGTGTACCTCAAGTATGCGGCTCGCGTGCGCAACGCCGATCGGCCGGGCGGTGCGGACTCGGATCCGCTGCCCATCTGGATTGGCCTCGTGAACGAGAAGGGCACGCCACACGAAGGCCGTATGGTGTTCGTGGACAACGCGCTCGATCCGCAAACCGGCACCATCCGCGTTCGCGCACTGCTGGATAACAAAGAGCGTCTCTTCACGCCGGGCCTGTTCGCGCGCGTGAAGTTCCCGAGCAGCGAGGCCTACGACGCGCTTCTGGTGAACGACAGTGCGATCGGCACGGACCAGAGCGTGCGCTACGTGCTCGCGCTCGGGCCCGACAACAAGGTTCAGTATCGCCCCGTGAAGCTGGGCCCGCTCGTGGGTGACGGCCTCCGGGTCGTACGGGAAGGCCTTGCCGAAGGTGACATCGTCGTCGTGAGCGGGCTGCAGCGTGTGCGCCCGGGCATCGAGGTGGCGCCGCAACGTGTCGCGATGGGTGAGAAGAAGCCTGGCGAGGGCGTCCTCGCGTTCCGAGCGGAGCCCACTCAATGAAACTCTCCCATTTCTTCATTGACAGGCCGGTCTTCGCGGCCGTCCTGTCGGCCTTCATCACCATCGGCGGCGCGATCGCCCTCTTCCAGCTGCCCATCAGCGAGTATCCGGAAGTGGTGCCGCCGTCGGTCGTCGTGCGGGCGACGTATCCGGGCGCCAATCCGAAGGTGATTGCCGAGACGGTGGCCTCGCCGCTCGAACAGGCCATCGTCGGCGTGGAAGACATGATGTACATGTCTTCCGAGGCCGCCATGGACGGCACGCTCACGCTCACCGTCACCTTCAATATCGGCGCGGATATCGATCGCGCTCAGGTGCAGGTGCAGAACCGCGTGGCGCAGGCCTTGCCACGCCTGCCGCAGGAAGTGCGCGACCTGGGCGTCACCACCGTCAAGAGCTCTCCGAATCTCATGATGGTGGTGAACCTCGTTTCGCCCGACGGCCGCTATGACTCTTTGTACCTGCGCAACTACGCCGTGCTGAATGTGCGGGACGTGCTCGCACGCCTGCCCGGCATGGGCGAAGTGCAACTCTTCGGCGGCGGCGACTACTCCATGCGTGTCTGGCTGGACCCTGAAAAGCTCGCCGTGCGCAATCTCACGACGGGTGACGTGGTGAATGCCATTCGTGAGCAGAACGTGCAGGTCGCCGCGGGCCAGATCGGCGCGCCACCCGGGAACCAGAGCGAGTTCCAGATCGCGCTCAATTCCATGGGGCGCCTCGAGGACGAGGAGCAGTTTCGCGACATCGTTCTCAAGACGGGCGACAACGGTCAGGTCGTGCGCCTGGGCGACGTCGCGCGGGTGGAGCTTGGCGCGGCCGACTACGCCCTGCGTGGTCTGCTGAACAATCAGAACACCGTCGCCATTCCCATCTCTCAGGCGCCGGGCTCGAATGCGCTGGAGCTCTCCAAGCGCGTGCGCGCCACGATGGAAGAGCTGAAGCAAAATTTCCCGGAGGGGCTCGACTACACCATTATCTACGACACCACCGAGTTCGTTGAGCAGTCGATCGAGGCGGTGTTCCACACGCTGCTCGAAGCCATCGCGCTGGTGGTGCTCGTCGTCATTCTGTTCCTGCAAACGTGGCGCGCCTCGATCATTCCGCTGGTTGCCGTGCCTGTCTCGGTGATCGGCACGTTCGCGGTGCTGCTCGCGTTCGGCTTCTCCATCAACACGCTGTCGCTCTTCGGCCTCGTGCTCGCGATCGGCATGGTGGTGGATGACGCCATCGTCGTGGTGGAAAACGTGGAGCGGCACATCGCCGCGGGGCTCTCACCGGTCGAGGCGACCCGAGTCGCCATGAACGAGGTGAGCCGCCCGATCATCGCCATCACGCTCGTGCTGTGCGCGGTGTTCGTTCCCGTGGCGTTCGTGAGCGGCCTGACGGGTGAGTTCTATCGGCAGTTCGCGCTCACCATCGCCATCTCGTCCGTGATCTCGGCGTTCAACTCCCTCACGTTGAGCCCCGCGCTCGCCGCTGCGCTGCTGAAGCCCCACGATCAGCAGACGGACTGGCTCTCGCGCGGCATGCACAAGCTGCTCGGGAAGCCCTTCGGCGCCTTCAATCGGGCGTTTGCCCGTTCCGGTGACGCGTACTCGCGCTCGCTCGTGCACATCGTGCGCGGCAGCGGCATCGCGCTCATCGTGTATGGCGGCCTGATCGGCCTCACTTACCTGGGCTTCTCCGCCGTGCCCGGCGGGTTCATCCCCGCGCAGGACAAGCAGTACCTCGTCACGGTCGCGCAGCTGCCGCCGGCGTCTTCGCTCGAGCGCACGGAGGCCGTGACGCGCGCCATCGGCGAGATCGGGCTGAAGGAGCCGGGCATCACGGGCGTCGTGCAGTTCGCGGGCATGTCCACGAGCACGCTGAACGCGAGCCCGAGCAGCGCGATGGCGTTCTTCAAGCTGGATGAATTCAGCAACCGCACATCGCCGGAGCTGTCCGTGATGGGGCTCGCGGGAACGCTCAACCAGAAGTTGAGCGCGATCCAGGAAGCCTTCATCGGCGTGTTTCCGCCGCCGCCCGTGCAGGGCATGGGCACGCTCGGCGGCTTCAAGCTGCACATTCAGGATCGCAGCGCGCAGGGCCCCGAGGCGCTGTACAAGGTGACGCAGGAGGTGGTCGCCAAGGCGGCGCGGGATCCGGCGCTGGCCGGCGTCTTCAGCTCGTACCAGATCAATGTTCCGCAGCTGAAGGTGAACATCGATCGCATCAAGGCGAAGCAGCTTGATGTGCGCCTGTCGGATGTCTTTCAGACCATGCAGGTCTATCTGGGCTCGCTGTACGTGAACGACTTCAACCGCTTCGGCCGCACCTATCAGGTGATGGCGCAGGCGGACGCGCCGTTCCGCGCGCAGAAGGAAGACGTGCTGCGCCTGAAGACCCGGAACATCCACGGTGACATGGTGCCGCTCGGCGCGCTGGTCACCATCGAGGAGACCTTCGGCCCCGATGTGGTCGCGCACTACAACGGCTTCCCGTCGGCAGACATCAATGGCGGGCCGGCGCCGGGCTACAGCTCCGGGCAGGCGGAAGCCGCCATCGCGAAGATCCTGGATGAAACCCTGCCGCGTGGCATGAGCCACGAGTGGACGGACCTTTCGTATCAGCAGAAGGTCGCGGGGGACACCACGGGCATTGTCTTCGCGCTCTGCGTGGTGTTCGTGTTCCTGGTGCTCGCGGCACAGTACGAGAGCCTGAGCCTGCCGCTGGCCATCGTGCTCATCGTGCCGATGTGCTTGCTCGCGGCGATCACGGGCGTGCTGCTCACGCACGGAGACAACAACATCTTCACGCAAATCGGGCTCGTCGTGCTGGTGGGGCTCGCGTCGAAGAACGCCATTCTCATCGTCGAGTTCGCCAAGCACCTCGAGGAGCAAGGGCTCGACGCGAAGAAGGCGGTGCTCGAAGCGGCCCGCCTGCGCCTGCGCCCGATCCTCATGACGTCCATCGCGTTCATCGCGGGCGTGGTGCCACTCGTCTTCGCCACCGGCGCGGGCGCCGAGATCCGGCATGCCCTCGGTGTCGTGGTGTTCGCGGGAATGATCGGCGTCACGTTCTTCGGGCTGCTGCTCACGCCCGTGTTCTATGTGGTGATCCGCCGCCTCGCGAAGCGAAGCGGCGCAGCCAAGGCGCAAGCGACACCCGCCATCGCTTCGGAGGGTGGCCATGCGTAAGCGAACACAACACGTGAACAACATTCGCGACCACGTGTGGCAAAGCGGCTTGACGCGAGGGCTTACCGCGCTGTTCGGCGCGCTGTGGCTGGCGAGCTGCGCGGTCGGGCCGGATTACGTGAAGCCGGAGATCGACACCGCGGATCGCTTCGAAGGCATCGCTGCGGAACCGTACTCGCAGGAAGAAGCGCTCGCGCAGTTCTGGACGCAGTTCAACGACCCCACGCTGAACCAGCTCGTGCAGGACGCGCTCGAGGCGAATCACGATCTGCGCATTGCGCTCGCGCGCTTCATCGAAGCGCGTGCGGCGCGCGGCGAGTCCGTGTTCGACATCGCGCCCACGATCACGGCGTCCGGCGGCTATACCGAGCAGCGTCTCTCGCAACCGGAGCGAGCGCTCGCGCCTGGCGGCGAGGTCAGGGTGTACGACGCGAGCTTCGATGCGGCCTGGGAGCTGGACTTCTTCGGCCAGATCCGCCGGAACATCGAGGCCCGCACCGCCGATGCGCAAAGCGCCGAAGCCCGCCTGCGTGATGCGCAGGTGATGGTGACCGCGGAAGTGGCGCGCACGTACTTCGAGCTGCGCGGGCAGCAAAGTCAGCTCGATGTGGCGCGCCGGAACGTGGAAAACCAGCGCGCCACGCTGGAGCTCACCAGGGTGCGCCTCGATGCCGGCCGCGGCACCGAGCTCGATACCTCCCGGGCGCAGGCGCAGCTCAGCGCCACGCTCGCGTCGATCGCCCCGCTCGAAGCGGCGGTCGCGCGTTCCATTCATCAACTCAGTGTGCTGACAGGCCGGGAACCGACGGCGTTGACCTCCACGCTGAGCGCAGCGCAAGACCTCCCCCCGCTGCCTCGGGTCATCGCCGTCGGCAATCCCGCAGACCTGCTGCGGCGGCGGCCAGACATTCTGGCCGCCGAGCGCGCTCTCGCCGCGGACACGGCTCGCATTGGAGTCGCCGTCGCGGACCTGTTCCCCAAGGTGAGCTTCATCGGCAGCGTGGGCTACGGCGCCACGGACGCGAGTGCGCTGGGCGACAGCGGCACGGGCACTCGGCTGATCGCGCCGAGCATCTCGTGGGCGGCATTCGATCTCGGGCGCGTGCGCGCGCGCATCGCCGGCTCCCGCGCCCGGGCGGACGCGTCGCTCGCGGTGTATGAGCAAACAGTGCTGCGAGCTTTGCAGGAAACCGAGGACGCGCTGGTCACCCACGCCCGTGCGCGGGAACGCCTGCAGCATGCGGCGGATAGTGCCCGGGCCAGCCAGACCTCGGCGCAGCTCGCCCGGGCCCGATTCGACGGCGGCGTGGTGGATTTCCTCGAGGTGCTGGATGCCGAGCGAACCCAGCTCGAGGCCGAGGACCGGCTGGCCCAGAGCCGCACGCAAGCCGCCACCAGTCTGATCGCGGTTTACAAGGCACTGGGTGGCGGCTGGCAGGGCGCCCCTGTTCCCAGGAGAACGCCCCTTGCGGCCACAGCGTCGGGTTCGCGCTAGACTCCCGGGTCCAAAGGCTCTGGAGAGACAGGTGAATGCGAGTGCACTGACCGCTCTCGCAGACGCGGCCGCAGAGGCGGAAGCCGAAGCGGAGCGCTGCAAGAGCGAGATCGATTCGTTGCCGGATTCCGAGTGCCAGCGCCTTGCCAGCGAGCGGGCGCTGCAGCTGTCGCAGATGTACGAGTCGCTCCAGCGACGCGAACGTCTGCTGGCCGCCTCCGCCAACGCGAGCCGCATCCTGCTGGAAGCGCCGGACGTGATGGCGGCCGTGCCGCACGTGCTGCGTCAGCTCGGCGAAGCCGCAGTCGTGGACCGGGTGAACCTCATGCTCACGCAGACCGGCCCCTCCGGCGAGCGGCTTCTGGTCGTGGCGGCTGAATGGGTCGCCGAAGGCGTGGTGCCCCACCTCGGCCATCCGACGATGGGCACCTACGACGAGCGGGATTTCGCGCGTGAGTGCGCGGAGCTGCGCGCCGGGCGTTCCGTTTGCATCATCAAGGAAGGCGCCCGCGAAGATCACGGATGCGGATGCGCGCTCGAAGGCGTGGGCACGAAGACGAAAGCCATCGTACCGATGTTCATCGATGGCGAGTACGTGGGCGTGGTCGGTTTCGACAGCACGCGTCAGTTACGCTCCATCGATTCCGCCGAGCTCTCCGCGCTCGAAATGGCGGCCGGCATCATAGGCGCCGCACTCCATCGCGAGCGACTCGTCGATGCGGTGAGGCGGGAGCGTGAGCGCGCAGCCGAGGAGCGCGTGGCGGAGCTCGCGAAGGCGAATGCCTCCATTCGGGGCAATCTCGAGCGTCTCGCCAGCGAGCCGGACCTGCAGAGCTTCATGCGTCACCTGCTGCTCGAGGCCACGCGGCAGGCGGACGCCGCCGGCGGCTCCGTCGTTCTGCTGAAGGAACAGCTTCACGAGTGGCGCGTGGTCGCCTACGTGAAAGACGGCGAGATCGCCGAGCCCGACTTCCCCATCAGCGTGTCGTGCGAGGAGGCGGGCTTCGACAAGCGCCTTCGCGCGCAGCGCGATCCCGTGTACCTCGATTTCGATGTGCCGGAAGACGCGAGCTGTGTCTGGCCGGGCACGCTCGAGAACAAGCGACAGGAAAATCTTCAGCGCATGTTCGTGCTGCCGCTGGTGTTCGGCGAGCGCACGCTGGGCTGCATCGGCCTCACGTTCCGTCATCGGCAGGATCTGAGCCCGCAGGTCACCGGCCTGCTCGTCGCGCTGGGCCATCAGGCCACACTGGCCATCGAGCTCACGCATCGCGCGCATGCAAGCAAGACGGCCGCGGTGCTCATGGAGCGCAACCGCATCGGTCAGGAGATTCATGACGGATTGGCGCAAGCGTTCACCGGCATCCTGATGCAGCTCGGCGCCACGGAATCCATGAAGGGCGCCACCGGCAACACGCCCCTTGCCGTCGTGCTCGGGCGCATTCGGGATCTTGCGAAGGAAGGCCTCACCGAGGCGCGCCGATCCGTGCTCGCGTTACGCCCCGAAGAAACCCGTCGCGGCAGTCTCACCGTGGCGCTTGCGCAGCTTGCCGAGCGCTCCACGGTCTCCGGGCGCGTGTTGTGCACGTTCGAGGGCGGCACGGTGGCCACCGGCCTGCCGCCGGAGCACGAGCACGCCCTGCTGCGCATTGCGCAGGAATCCGTGAGCAACGCCCTGCGGCACGCCAACCCGAAAAACGTACGCATCGTCCTGAAGGAGGAGCCCGCTCACTGGGTCCTTTCCGTTTGCGACGACGGCATCGGTATGAAGCAGGGGCCGGAGCTCTGCGCGAAGATGGGTTTCGGCCTCGAGAACATGCGCGAGCGCGCGAAAGCCATCGGCGGCGAGTTGCGCCTCGACAGCAAGCCCGGCGAAGGCACGTGCATCAGCGTGCGCGTTCCGCTTCCCCAGCGAGCCACCAAGTGATTTTCGTGTTTGTGAAGTGAGTCTATGGCTGCAGCACCGAAGATTCGTGTGATCCTTGCCGACGATCACCCCGTCGTGCGCGACGGACTGGCGGCAATCGTGAACCAGCAGGCCGACATGCAGGTCGTGGCCGAAGCCGGCGATGGCGAAGAGGCCATTGCGCTCTTCGACCAGCACCTGCCGGATGTGATGGTGCTCGACCTGCGCATGCCCAAGCGCGATGGCGTGTCCGTCGTGCAGAGCGTGCTGGAAAAGCACCCGAAGGCGCGCCTGCTGATCATGACCACCTTCGATGGCGACGAGGACATCTTCCGCAGCCTGAGCCAGGGCGCGAAGGGCTATCTGCTGAAGGACGCGCCGCGCTCGGAAATCCTCTCGGCCATTCGTGCCGTGAGTGAGGACCGGCCGTACACCTCCTCTTCGGTTGCGGCGAAGGCGCTTCAGCGCATGGCCAAGCCGAGCCTCACCCAGCGCGAGATGAGCGTGCTGCAGGAGATTGCGCAGGGCCGCAGCAACAAGGACATCGCGCGCCGGCTGAACATCACCGAGGGCACGGCGAAGACGCACGTCAAGTCCATACTCACGAAGCTCGATGCCATCAGCCGCACGGAAGCCGTGGCGGTGGCACACAAGCGCGGCCTGATTCACCTCTGATCCGCTGCGGAAGCTGCGCGGCGTACGGCAAAAAGCCCGAGATCGATGCTCGGGCTTTTGTCGTTCCGGCAACCGTTCCGAGCGGCGCGCCCGACCTCAGGAGGGCGGCTTGTAGCCTTCGGGCGCCTGCGAGCCGGGGCCGAAGAAGAACTTCTCCATCTCGGTCTCCAGGAACTTGCGCGCCTTGGGGTCCACGGGCGTGAGCCGATACTCGTTGATGAGCATCGTCTGGTGCTGCACCCAGCGCTGCCACGCTTCCTTCGACACGTTCTCGTAGATGCGCCGGCCCAGCTCGCCCGGATAGGGCGGCCGGTCCAGGCCCGGGGCTTCGCGTTTCAGCAGCACACACTGCACGGTTCGGGACACGATCGAGGTTCTCCGCTGGTCAGCCACCGCTCGGCGAGGCCACGACGCGCTCGTCGAACAGCGATGGATCCGTGAGCTCGGCGAGCAGCGTCTTGATCGGCGCAGGCAGGCCGATGCGCGCCGGCTCGCGCGGGTTATACCAAAGGCTCCGCGGCTCATCCATCACGCCAGCCGCCCCGGCGCAGCGCGTGAGCAAGGGCGTCATCACGAGATCGAAGTGCGTGAAGGCGTGCTCGATGCGATCCAGGTGCTGCGGATCGATTTGAGGTGCGCGCAGCATTTGCCGCGCGAACGCACGCGCGGCGGATTCCGTTTCGAATTCGGGCAGGCACCACAGCCCTCCCCAGATGCCCGATTCGGGCCGCCGCTCGAGCAGCACGCAATCGTCTTCCCGCATGGCCACGAGCATGAACACATGGCGCGAGCGCCGCGTCTTCGCACGGCGTGGTGCAGGGATCTCGTGCTGCTTGCCGTGACTTCGGGCAAAACACCCCTCGCTCAGAGGGCAATACGTGCACAGCGGCTTGCGACGCGTACACACGGTGGCGCCGATGTCCATGATGGCCTGCGTGTACACGTCCACGTGTTTCTCGGGCGTGCACGCGTCGGACAACTGCCAGAGCGTTTCCGTCGTCTCGCGATCCGCCGGGTCCCCCTGCACGCCAAACACGCGAGACAGCACACGCTTCACGTTGCCATCCAGAATGGGGAAGCGCTCGCCGCGGCTCAGGGCGAGAATGGCTCCGGCCGTGGAGCGCCCGATACCGGGAAGGCTCGCCACATCTTCGAACGTGCGCGGAAATTCACCGCCGAACTCGTCTCGTATCCGCACGGCCGCGCGGTGCAGATTGCGCGCGCGGGCGTAGTAGCCCAGCCCTGTCCACAGATGAAGCACGTCATCGATTGGCGCATCGGCCAGGGCGCGCACGTTCGGAAACCGATGCATGAAGCGCTGGTAATACGGCAGAACCGTGGCAACCTGCGTTTGCTGCAGCATGATCTCCGAAACCCACACGCGATACGGCGTGCGATCGTGCTGCCACGGCAGGTCGTGCCGACCGTGCCGCGCGTGCCATTCGATGAGCGCGCTCGCAACGCGCGATGCCCGGGGTTTCATTGCAGCGATTTCACCGCGCCGTCCGCAAGCTCGAAACGCATGCGCACGTCCTTCATCTCAGCATCGGCCACCGAGGCCTGATCGAACGTCAGCTCCCCCTGCATCTTCAGGGCGCGCAAGGCGGCGAGCGGCAGCTCGAAGGGTTTCTTGCTCGTCTTCTCGATCTCGAGGTAGCGCGAGAGATCGATCTTGTCGCCGTGAAGCGCAAACGTCCACACGGCATCCTCGCTGCTGGTGCGCGAGAGCTCGCCCGTGAAGTGCGTATCGTCCAGATGCAGATCGATGCCGCTCACGCGGACCGCGCCGTTGTTCCACTCCCACATGCTCGCGAGCTTCATCGGGCCGATGGTCGTCTTGTCGACGGGAAGTGGCACCTTCGCACCGAGGGTCGGCAGGAAGCGCCGCAACGAGGGCAGCTCGACGGACAGCGGGCCTCTCACGTACAACCCCGGGCCGGATTCGCCCGCCTGGATGGACGCGGTGACGTCGGCGTCCCCGACGCGGGCGGCCACCTCCGAAATGGCGATGTCGAGCGGCGAAAGCCGGGCTGCAAATCGGGACAGGCGCATCGAGACCGGCACGCCTGCCTTCGGCAGCGGTCCGCCTTGTACACGACTCGTGGACACGAGCTCGAAGACGTCGATGTCGTTCGCGTCGTCCGACACGTGCACGCGCGCGGTTGCACTCAGCCGCACTCCGATCGGTGTCTTGTCGCGCGCGTCATGCTCTGCCTCCCAGGCAAATTCCGTGGCCACGGGGACCGTCGCCCCGGAGCGCCATGCCCCCACATCGAGCTGCCAGTCCGTGATCGTGAAGTGCCGCCCGCGCGCCTCGTCCACGTAGGTGAGCGCGCCATCCTGTATCTCGAATCCCGCGATCTGCGGGCCCGGCGGCGGATTGGGTCCGGTGATTGGCGGCGTGGGCGGCTTCTTCAGCGCCGCGAAAACATCCTCCCAGTTGCCTCGGCCCGCGGCATCGCGCCGAAGGACGAACCGCGGCTCATCGAGACGCACGCGATCGATGATCAGCTCGCCTCGAATCAGGGGCACGAGCCGCGCGCCGACGCGCGCCGACTTCCACCGGACCAGCGGCTCTCCGCCTGCGCCAGGCGCGCCGAACTGCGACGGGCCCATGCGCACCGCGAGCCACGGATACCACGCGATCTCCAGATCGCCTTCGATGTTGAACGGTTGCCCGGTGGCGCGCGTCACCGCCGCCTCGATCTGCCCGCGATAGCGGTTCGGATCCACGAAGACGGTCACGGCAAGCACGGTGAGCACGGCAAGCAGCACGAGACCGGCGACGATCCCGATGACCCATCGTCCTATGCGCACTTAGATGTTTCCGCTCATTCCCGACACACTGGCCTCACGGCACCGAATCCGAATCTGGCGAGCAAAGGCGCTTGCGCGCACCCAGGGCCGTGCAGCCGGCGAGGCGTGCGCGATTCTAGCAATGCGCATGCGTGCACCGTGGCCGTGCGCGTGCTGCACCCGCCTGAGGCAGCGCCGCGCGCGCCGGATGTAACTCGTTGAAGCGGCTACGTGGGCGAAGCTGGCACGGCATTCGCATTTCTGCCCGGGAAAGTAGCCGCGCGCGACATTTCCAATGACTGAAATAGAGGCGAGGGTGTGCAGAGGTGCCGGGTCCGGCCATTTCGGCCCGACCCGGCCCGCCGGGATTCGCTGCTCCGAAATCCCCTGACCCGGCACCTCTGCACATCCGCCTTGCCTGGTTTCGCCATGCCGACACCGTACACACCCGCACGGCCGTACGACGAGATGCTGGAGGCGGAGGGCATTCCAGTGACCCGCGTTCGCGGCTGTCGATATGATCGCGTGCGCCGTCCGTGACCACATCCGAGGGGGGAATTCATGGCCAGATCAAAGACCGGCACACGCAGGCCTGCCGCCAGATCCGCGAGAGCGCCCTCACGCAAGGCATCCGCAAAGCGCGTGACAAAGGCCGCGAGCCGCAGCAGCGCGGATCGGACTCTGCTGCGCAAGGTGGAGGAACTGTCACGCCAGGTGCGGACGCTCGAAGACATCCATGCCGTGCGCACGCTTCACTTCAAGTACGGCTATTACATCGACATGTGCCTCTATGACGAGGCCTGCGACCTGTTCGCCGAAAACGGCGAAGTCGTCTTCCTGAACGGGTTGTACAAGGGCAAGGCGGGCGTGAAGCGCCTGTACTGCGAGTGGTTCCGCAATCACTTCACGAAGGGGCACAACGGCCCCGTGTACGGTTTCCTGCTGGACCACCTGATGCTGCAGGACGTGGTGGACATCTCACCGGACGGGAAGAGCGCAAAGGGGCGTTTCCGGTGTCTGATGCTTGCCGGCCAGCATGAGAGCAAGACGGAACGCATTCCCCACTTCCCGGATCAGTGCTGGGAAGGCGGCATCCACGAGAACGAATACGTGAAGGAGAACGGCGTCTGGAAGATCCGCCGGCTCAACTACAACATGCTCTGGCAGGCGGACTACGCGCCCGGCTGGGCGAAGAGCGGTGTGCACCTTGCGCCGCTCAGGAAGTGCTTCCCCGAGGATCCGCGCGGCCCCGATGAGCTGCTCGAGTCGGTGCCGCCCACCTGGCCGAACACGCGGGTGGTGCCGTTCCATTACCCGCACCCGGTGACGGGCAAGTACTGGAAATAACGGAAAAGAACGAGGCGGCTGCGAGCACCGGAACGCATTGCCCGTGTGCTCGCGTGCCGGTCCCGCGCGAAAAGCAGCACGTTGGTGAGCACGGGCAAGGGTCTGCCGGTGCTCGACCACACCGATAGGCCGCCGGGCTGCGGGCGTACGCCACATCCGGGGCACGCCCGGCCACGGGTGTTTCAGCTCATCGCAGCACGTTGCCCTCGGTGTCGAGCACCTTCACTTCGCCGAACCCGAGCTTGCGCACGGGCTCCTCGATCTTCTCGAGGTCGCCGACGATCACCCACGTGAGCGCATCCGGATGGATGAGCTTCTGTGCCGCGGCCGAGATCTGTGCGGGCGTCAGGGACCGCACGACATCCACGTAGTCGTTCCAGTACGAATCCTTGAGGCCGTACATGAGAACTTCCGCATAAGAACCCGCAACGCCGTCCGAGGTCTCGTTGGCGCCCGGTAGCGTCAGCACGAGGCTGTCGCGCGCGAATGCAAGCTCCGCTTCCGTCGGCGGGCGGCCCGAGAGAAAGTCTTTCAGCTCCTTGAGCGTTTCCTGCATGGCCTCGGCGGTCTTGTCCGTCTGCACCGGCGCGCGCACGAGGAACGGCCCCTGCCCTTCAGCCGGAGACAACCCGCTCCGCGCGCCATACGACCAGTGCTTTTCCTCGCGCAGATTCATGTTGAGTCGCGAGACGAAGTTGCCGCCGAGAATCGTGTTCACGGTCTCGAGCGCAATGTAGTCCGGATCCGAGCGGGGCGGACCGGCATAGCCCGCGAGAATGAGCGACTGCTCCGCGCCCGTACGGTTAACGAGGAACACGCGGGGCTTCGTCTGCTGCGGCACCGGCGCGATGTTCTTCTTCGGCAGCGACTCGTCCGGAGCCTTCCAGCTGCCCAGATATTTTTCGAGCAACGGCACGATGCTCTCGAGCGTGGTGTCGCCGACGATGAGCAGCGTGGCGTTGTCCGGGCGAATCCAGCGCTTGTGAAAGGTCTCCAGATCCGAGCGTTGAAGCGCGGAAACGGCCTCTGCCGTGCCATTGCCCGAGAAGGGATTCGAGTAGGCGTGCCCCTCTCCGTAGACCAGCTTCGGGAACAGGCGAAGCGCGATGCCCTGCGGCTGCGTCTGCTCCTGCTGAATGGCTGCGAGGGTCTGCGCCTTCAGCCGATCGAAGTCCGCTTGCGGGAACGTGGGGTTCAGCAGCACGTCGCTGAACAGCTCCAGCGATTCCTCGAGCTTGTTGGTGATGGCATTCACGCCAAGGAACGAGGTATCGAGCGATGACCCCGCACCGAGCCGTGCGCCGAGCAATTCCGCGCGCTCGGCAATCTCCAGCGCCGTGCGCTTCTTCGTGCCCTCGTCCAGCATGGCGAAGGTGAGCTTCGCCGTACCGGGCGTCGCGAGACTGTCAGCCGCATAGCCCGCATCGATGATGAGCGTGGCATCCACGACCGGCGCGTTGTGCCGCTCGGCCAGCACCACCTTCAGCCCGTTCGACAGCGTGGTGCGCTGGAGGGGCGGCAGAGTCAGATCCGGCGGCGTGCCTACGGGGGGCAGCTTGCTGCGGTCGGCTCCCGTGGAGGCCACCTTGTACTCGGGCACCGGCTGCACTTCGAGCACGAAGACGCCATCCGAGAGCCACTGCTTCGCGACGTTCTGCACGTCCTTCGGCGTGGCCTCGTTGACCCAGCGCCACTGCTGCTTGTAGAAGTCCGGCGAGCCCCCGTACACCTCGCTCTGGGCCAGGATGAACGACTTGCCGCCGGCGCCATCGATGCGCTCCAGGCCGCGCACGAAGCTCGCATATCCGGCCGTGCGCACGCGCTCCAGCTCGGCTGCCGTGGGGCCTTTGCGCAGAAACTTCTCCAGCTCCTCATCAAGCGCCTTCTCCACCGCGCGCACGTCTCCGCCGGGCTTCACGGTGGCGATGATCTGCAGTTGCGAGCCGATCTCGAAGGGCCCGACACCCGCCTGCACCGACGTGGCGATCTGATCCTCGTAAACGAGCCGCTTGTAGAGCCGGCTGTTCTTGCCGTTCGCGAGAATGTCGGAGGTGAGGTCGAGCAGCGCAAAGTCGCGCGTGGCGAATCCCGGGATGTTCCAGGTCTTGTAGATGCGCGCCTGGGGCACGCGATCCTGGAGCACGGCGCGCTTCTCGCCGCTCATCTTCGCGATCCAGGCCTTCTGGTGCTTGAGCACGGGCCCGGGACCGATGTCGCCGAAGTAATACTCGACCTTCTTCTTCGCTTCCTCGGGCGTGATGTCTCCCGCCAGCACGAGCACCGCGTTCGCCGCGCCGTAGTACGTGCGGAACCACTCCTTCACGTCCTCGAGCGATGCGGCGTTCAGATCCTCCATCGAGCCGATGGTTTCCCACGAGTACGGGTGGCCGGCGGGATACGTGTTGGCGGCGATGATCTCGTCCACCTTGCCGTAGGGCTGGTTCTCGCCCTGCCGCTTCTCGTTCTGCACGACGCCGCGCTGCTCGTCGAGCTTCTTCTGATCGATGGCCCCGAGCAGGTGGCCCATGCGGTCGGACTCGAGCCACAACGTGAGGTCGAGCGCGCTGACCGGAACGTTCTGGTAGTAGTTCGTGCGGTCGAGCCACGTGGTGCCGTTCATCTTCGTGGCGCCGGCGGGCTCGAGCGGCCGGAAGAACTCGTCGTTGTGATTCTCCGAGCCGTTGAACATCAGATGCTCGAAGAGGTGCGCAAACCCGGTGCGGCCGGGCCGCTCGTCCTTGCTGCCCACGTGGTACCACACGTTGACGGCCACGATCGGGGCCTTGTGATCCTCGTGAACGATGAGGCGCAGCCCGTTCGGCAGCACGTACTTCGTGTAGGGAATGTCGATCTCGGGCAGGTCGGCCGACGCGACGGCGGTGACCGATACCAGAATCAGGGTCAGTGCGAGGATCGCCTTCTTCACGAAATGTTCCTCTCCGAGTTCACTGTGAAAATCGCGTGCGGCGATTTTCCGAATAACGCCTTCGCTTGCCGGCACCGCGGATCGAGCCTTGTGGGCCCACCGTGCGTTCGCCGGGCTGCACGGTTGGACGCGAGCATCCTGCTCCGAAAACGAAGGTGGTGCTCTGCCTGTTGTACGTCCGTGTTGGTTTCCTGGGCGTGCACAACACCGCAAGCCGCCTTCTTGCGGCTGCGGGGCGCGAGGATACACGCGCACTGGCAAGAAGCGCGATTCCTGACGGTAACTGGTGTCGCGCTCGTCTTGTATGCGCCTCGTCTCAACGCAGGCAGCGCCCCGCAGTGATCTGACAGATTCTGGTGAGTGCCCGAAGCCGAGAAAAAGACGCCGCCGGCCGCAAAGTTTCGCGAGGGGGTCACGAGCTGCGACCGGCGGCGTTGCCTGGTTGACCCTTCACGGGGGTCCACCCTTGCGGACGTAGAGGCGACGTCCGCAAGCCCGGAAATGCAATGGCCGTGCCATTGCACTCGAAAGGGAGACTTCCCTTTCGGAACAGTTACTTGCGGAGTTTGCGAGCTTCTCGTCGGCGGTGTTGCGCCGCGCTTTGCGGGCGCTGATGGAGCGGCCCCGCACGCCCGCGCACGATCATCGTGCGCGGGGTGCCATCATTTGACGTGGGGCATACGGTAACGGCTACGCCCGAGAGCATTGACAAAGCAATTTTCCGGGCGCGGCCGCCGCGCTCAGCGGTCGCAGATTTCCACGTCGCCGCTCATGGTCTTCACGCTCACGCGGGCCTTCCCTTCTCCCCTCGAGCCGCTGAGGCGGCTGCCGGGGCCAAAGGCACTGGTGGACTGGGCGGAGGCGCCAAAGCAGTTGTCCAGGTCACCGCTGAAGCTCGAGGCCTCGTACGCGAACCCCTCCTGCGCGCGCGTCGTAAGCCTCACTTCACCGCTCACGGATTCCGCCTCCAAAGTGCCTGAGCCGGTCAGCTGACCCCGGAATGAGACGTCGCCCGACGTCGTGCGCAGGCGCACGTTGTGCGCAGGATCCACCTCCAGGTGCAGTTCGCCGCTCACGGAGGTGGCTTCCACGCGCCCCGCAACGCGTTGCAGCGTGGCGTTTCCGCTCACGGTTTCGACTCGCGTTTCGGCTGGCTCACCGTTGCCGAGCACACGCAGGTCGCCGCTCACCGTCCGGCCATCGAAGTTGGCACCGGCGGTGTGCGCTGTCAGCTCGCCACTCACGGTATTCAGGCGCTGAACGCCGATGATGTTCTCCGTTTGCAGATCAGCGCTGACGGTCGACACGCGTAGCTCACTCTGCTTCGGCACGCGAATCTCCAGATCCGCCCCGCAGCCGTTACCGCAGTTCCGAGGCAGAACCACTTTCACGACGGTGCGACCCTTGTTGCTCGAAAACTCGATGCGCTCGACGTTGTCGTCGAGCTCGCCATGCACGGCGACCTCCGCCTTGTCCCAGCCCATGATCCTGACCTGGCCTGCGACATTCGAAACTTCGACCGAACCCTGCGGATCCGCCGCTGCGCTCCGATCGAACACTTTCCCGGCAGCGAAGCTCGATGAGCAGGCTGCGAGAAGCAGGCTGGCGGTGACTGGGGCAAGACGGGGCATGTCAGATCTCCTGTCGCGGTTGGGCTTGATTCACGGTTGCGAGCACGCGCATCTCGTCCTGATACGTGTTGACGAGCAGCTCCTGAAGGAGCGCGTT
Organism: Steroidobacteraceae bacterium; assembly: GCA_019683695.1. Taxonomy (GTDB): domain Bacteria; phylum Pseudomonadota; class Gammaproteobacteria; order Steroidobacterales; family Steroidobacteraceae; genus JADGHX01. Next base: position 17,812 of record JADGHX010000020.1, on the reverse strand, counting down.
ACCCGGGTCCTGACCCAGGGCGGCCTGGATGTCGGTGATGGATTGACGGATCGTCGCGAGGCTCGCTTTGACCTTGTTCTGTGTTTCGGGGGGCAGCGAGGCGAGCTTCTTTTCCAGCTGCTGCACGAGCTGTTTGCGTTCTTCAATGTAGCGCGGATCGTTCACGAAAGCCGCCGGCAGCAGCGGCTGCGTGCCGTTCGATGCGAGCTGGCCCGGCGCAGAAACCCCCGACGCAGGCAGCAGCGCGCGGCCCACCCAAACGCCGACGGCCAATGCTGCGACCGCTGCGGCGAGCGCCACCCAGGGCACGCGCGAGGGGCGTGGCCGCCGGCGGGAGGTCTCCACCGACGGATGATCCGCGCCCTGCGCATGCTTTTCGATGCGCGCTGCGATGTCCGGCCACAGGTCCCGCGCCGGCGGAATATCCTGCGGCAGCTCTCGCAGCGAGCGAATGCGGTTCTTGCGGCTGTCGGTGCCGTTCGGATTTGCCATTTCAGCTCATCTCCACGTTCAGCCGCTCCTTCAGGAGCTTTCGCGCCCGGTGCAGCTGCGCCTTGCAGGTGCCTTCGGCCACGCCGAGCATCTGTGCCGTCTCGACGTGCGAGTAGCCGTAGATGCCGGAGAGCACCAGCACGTCCCGCGCGCCCTCGGGCAATTCGGCGATCGCGTCCTCGATCTCGCTTTCCTCGACCGGCGTGTCGAACGCCCACTCGGTCTCTTCGAGATGGTCCGACTCGAGCGAGGCTTCCGCGCCGAAGCTGGAACGGCGGCGGCGACCGAGGACGACGTTGACGGCGATCCGGTGTAGCCAGGTGCCGAAGGCGCTACGGGTTTCGAACCGCGCGAGCGCGCGCCAGGCGTTGATGAAGGTTTCCTGCGTGCAGTCCTCGGCCAGCGCGGCGTCCCGCGTCATGCGCAGGCAAAGGGCGTACACGCGCCCGGAATACTCCCGATAAAGCCGCTCGAACGCAGACGCATCGCCCTTCGACGCGCGCTGGATCAGCGCCGCCTCCCAGTCGATCTCCTGCCCACCCACGCTTGCCATGGCTGACATCATGCCCGCGTTAGAGGTCGACCTGCTCGGATGCGTTTACAGGCCGATGCGGCAGCTGCAGGCCGGCGGGATCGCAGCGCCGACAGAACCCTGCGCGTGCTCGCCAACGGCTGCTTTTCCGCGCGGGATGAGCGGCTCAGCACCACCGGCACCGGTCCCGAAGTGGGCGCTCATGGCCGTGAGCAACGTGAGCGTCCGGAGCGGTGGGGACATCACGCAAGCCGTTGACACCTCGCCCGGTCAAAGCTCGCCGCAGCGGCTTGCCGACACCCTACATTGACGCTGATTTGTCCCGGTTGGCGTACCAGTTGATGGCGTACTGCAGGAGCTGGGCGTTGGTCGCCAGATTGAGCTTGCGTTTCAGGCTCTGCCGGTGGGTTTCGACCGTCTTCACGCTGAGGCCGAGCGCTTCGGCCGCCTCGCGCGAGGACTGGCCGCGCCCGATGAGATTCAGCACCTGCAGCTCGCGGTTGCTCAGCCGCTCGAGAGGATCGCCCCCGGCGGAGCCGGCAGCGGAACTGCCGGCGCGCAGCCGCCCGAGACTCTGCGCAAGCGAGTCACTGAGGTACGTGCCGCCCGCTAGCACGCGGCGCAGAGCCACCAGAAGTTGGTCGGCCGCTGCCTGCTTCATGATGTATCCGCTCGCGCCGGCGGCCAGCAGCCGCTCGGCATAGATGAGCTCGTCGTGCATCGACAGCACGAGCATTGGCAAGTGCGGGTGGTGCGCGTGCACGTCCCGCACGAGATCCAGCCCGTCGCCCTGCGCGAGCGAGATATCCACGATCACGACATCGGGAGAGAGCTCCCGGATGGCCGTTCGCGCCTCCCGCTCGCTCTGCGCCTCGCCGCACACTTCCAGGTCCGGCTCGGCGTCGATCATCAGCCGCAGGCCCTGCCTCACGATCGGATGATCGTCCACGATGAGCACCTTGCGGCGCTCGGAACGCGGCGACTCGCCCGGATGACGCGCGGCCACTTTCACGGCTCCAGCGGACACGAGCAGCGGACAGAGGCTCCGCCGCCCGCCGATGTGTCGAACACCAGGTCGCCACCGAGCATCTGCGCCCTATAGCGCATCAGCTTCAGACCGAGCCCTGCCCCGTCATCCGGAACCCGACGGCCGAACCCGCGCCCGTTGTCGTCGATGCGCAGATTCAGCTCGTCTCCGCAGGTTTCGAGCGTGATGCTCACCTCGGAAGCAAGACTGTGGCGCACCGCGTTCGTGAGCGCCTCCTGCGCAATCCGGTAGAGATGGGTGGCGTTGGTCTCACTCAGGCGCAGCGGAACGTTCACGCGCTCGTGAAATTCGACGTGCATGCCGAAGCGCTCCGTCGCGCGGGTGGCGAGCGCCCGGAGTGCAGCGCTCAGCCCGCCGCGCTCCGCGCTGACGGGAGACAGGCCGCGCGCCAGCGAGCGCGTGCTCTCGATGGCGTTGTTCACCAGGCCGATGATGTCTTCCACGTCGAGGCGGGCAGCGGATTTCTCCCGTTTGAGCTGCGCCGCGACCCCGCGCAGCATGAGCGCGATGCCGGTGAGCTCCTGCCCCAGCCCGTCGTGCAGGTCGCTGCCGATGCGCTGCTGCTCGCGATTGGCGATCTCGATGATGCCGTGCTCGAGGCGCTTGCGTTCCGTGACGTCGTTGATCACGGCGAGCCAGTGTTCCGTGCCGCCCATGCTGAGCGGCGAGAGCACGCAGGAGGCGACGAAGCGCGAGCCGTCCTGGCGGATGCATTCGAATTCGATGGGCGCGCCGTTCGTGCGGTACTCCCGGATCCTGCGCTCGAAACGCTTGCGCTGCGTGCCGGGCAGGCTGATGAGCGGCTCGACGGACTGGCCGATCAGCTCGCCGGGGCGGTACCCGAACAGCCGGTCGAACGTGGGATTGGTGAGCCGGATCACCATCGAGGCGGCATCGACCAGAACCACACCTTCGCGCATCGTCTCGAGAATGCGCGCCTGTGTACGCAGCGTGTCGCGCTGGGCGCGCTGCTCCGTCACCTCGGTGATGTTCACCACCGCACCGAGCATGCGATCGCCGGACCGCACGGCCCGAACGCGCATTTCGAGGCAGCGCAGCCGGCACTGGTCATCCGTGAACACCTGCTCGAAGTCGTGCGGCGCGCCGGTGTTGATCACGCGCTCGAAGATTTCGTGAACGCGTGCGCGATCCTCCGGCGGCGCGAAAGCCTCGACGGGCGCGCCGAGCCACGGGTCCGGCGTCAGGCCATGGATGGGCCGGTTCAGGAAGACGCACTTGCGCTGACGGTCGAAGAGCGCAAGCACGTCTGCCGAGCTCTCGGCCACCGTGAGCAGCGTGCTGCGCGACTCGTGGAGTGCGATCTCGGCAAGCTTGCTTTCGGTGATGTCGTAAACGGAGCCGAGCACGCCGATGACCGCACCCGTCTTCGGGTCCCGCACGGGAACGGCACTCGCGTGCAGCCACTTCGTTTCACCCTTCGCCGTGCGAGCGCGGAACTCGCCACTGCGCGGCTCTCCGCGCGCGAGCGCCGCACGCCGCTCCTGAATGACAGGCATCCACTCGGGGTCGATGAAACTGTCGCGGCTGCCAAGCCGCAGGATCTCCTCCTGAGACACGCCATAGATGGCCTCCACACCATCGCTCACCCACAAGTGGCGGATGCTGCCATCCGGCTGGATGCGGTATTCGAAGATGTATCCCGGCGCCAGCGAGGCCACGCTTCGATAGCGGAACTCGCTCACGCGCAAGGCTTCTTCGGCCTGCTTGCGCGCCCCGATCTCCTTGCACACACAAACCATGCGCAGCGGAGCGCCATCCGCCGCGCGTGCCACGACACGCCCACGCTCGACCACCCAAAGCCACGTGCCCTGGCGGTTCGCGATGCGGTACTCGGCTTCGTAATGCTCGGCATCGCCGGCGAGATGCTGCGCGCGGCGCTCGCAGACGAGCGGCCGATCCTCATCATGAATGCGCGCGTCCCAACGGGCGATGTGGTCCCGCCCTTCGCAGGGATCGAGATCGAAGCGCTCGCACCAGCCATCGAACCAGCGCGTCGTGTCGGTGGAGAAGTCGAGCTCCCACAAGCCCATGTCGGCGCCCCACAGCGCCGTTTGCAGACGGGCGTCGGCGGCGAGGTCGGGCGCGCCACGGCCTGCCGCGGCCGGCAACTCCGAATCCGATACACCGGGAACGCTTGCGCGGCCGGGAGGCAGGGAACGTGACGGCGCAGACGCAGAAGCCGCGTTCAGTGTGGACGAAGCGGCCCGTGAATCGCCGAAACGGTGCTTGAGAAAGCGCATTCGGCGCTACTTTGCGACATTCGCAGCGGTTGGGTGTCTGATTCGCAGCGCACCAGAGCGCTGCGTGCCTGCGGTTTTAGCAGAATCTCCAAACTGGGCTCAACCCCGGCAGTCCCTGTTTTCGATGCAAACCGTTGCAGTCGCGACCGACCGCGCAAGACGGCAGGCCACCGTCGGCCGGCACGCACCGAGCGGTATCCCGGCAAAGCCTTGAGCCACTCTTTCCGTGAGCAAGACGTGCCACGGCTCGAAATCCTCAAACGCGTTGCCAAAGCCGCAGCCCGCCGCACGCGCTTTTCCGCACGCAGCATTTAAGGAAAGTGAATGGGCCAGCATCGTTCGCACGCACGAGCATCCGCTCGAACGATCACCTCCCGCGATCTGCCGCTGCGCGAATCCATTTCCCGCCGCGCTAACCAAATGACAAAAGTCGCCAGAGGGCGACGCTTTTTCGCGGAACTACAGAAACTTTCGCGCGCTCCACCTGTGTACGAACGTTCACAGGGGAAGGAGGCAGCAATGCTTTCGAGGACTGCGCAAGTGGCGTACTGGACGCCTCCCAACGAAACAGTGGCCGCGATCGGTGCCACGCTGTGTGCACACTGGGCGGCGGCCAAGGCCGCGACCAAGAGCCCGTTCTGGCGCAAATCGCCGAGCTGGCTCGACCTGCCGCGGCATCACACCTTGACCCGCATCACCACTTCACGATGGGCGGCAGGCTCATGAGATAGGCGTCGGGATCCGCATCGGTGCCGAAGCCGAATCGGGTCCCCCGGTCGTACACCAGATTGAATTCCACGTAGCGCCCACGCTTCACGAACAGCTTCTCGCGCGCGGTGTCATCGAACGGCGTGTCCTTCCGGCGCGCGACGATGGCGGGGTAGACGGACAGGAACGCCTCACCCACCGCACGCACAAAGGCGAAATCCGCTTCGAGATCGCCGCTCGCCAGCTCATCGAAGAAGATGCCGCCGACACCGCGCGGCTCTTTCCGATGCGGCAAATAGAAGTAGCGATCACACCATTCCTTGTATTCGCGATACGCATCGGGCCGATAGGAATCGCAGGCCTTGCGAAGCGCCGCGTGAAAATCCGCCGTGTCCTCCTCGAAGGGGAACGTCGGTGTGAGATCCGCGCCGCCGCCAAACCACGCCCGGCTCGTGCGCAGGAAGCGCAGGTTCATGTGCACCGCCGGGACGTACGGGTTGTACATGTGGGCCACAAGGGAGATGCCGGTGGCGACGAACCGGCCTTCGGATGCTTCCGCACCCGGAATCTGACTGCGGAACTTCGGGTCGAACACGCCCCAGACGTGGCTCACGTTCACGCCCACCTTCTCGAACACCTCGCCGCGCATCAGGCGGCTCTCACCGCCGCCTTGCAGGCGATGCCCTTCCGGGCGCGTCCAGTTGCGGGATTCGAAGCGCCGAACCGGCTCGAGCCGCTCGAACGCGGCGCAGATGCGGTTCTGCAGGTCCCGGAACCAGGCCGCGGCGGTGTCCGCGAGGTCTGCGGGAACGCTTCCGATTTCAGGCGTGCTGCTCACGCGCGTGCTCCTTTTCCGACGCCGGCGCGAATGCTGGCCTCGTGCACGTAATCCACGAGCCGCGCAACCGCGTCGGGATCGGTGTCTTGCCAGATGCCATGACCGAGATTGAACACGTGCCCCGGTGCAGGCCCTGCTTCCTCGAGCACGATGTCCACATGGCGCCGCAGGTCCTCCGGCGCCGAAAACAGAGCGGCGGGATCGAGGTTCCCCTGCACCGCCTTGTCGGGGCCGAGCGTGCGGCGAGCCACGCTGAGCGGCGTTCGCCAGTCGATGCCGGCCACATCCACGTCCAGCGTGGCGACCTGATCGAGCACGGAGCCGCCGTTGTTTGCGTAATAGATGAGCGGCACGCCCACGTCCTTCAGCCCCGCCACCGTGCGCTTCACCGCGCGCAGTGCGAAACGCTGAAATTCCCGTGGCCCAAGCAGACCCGCCCACGACTCGAAAATCATCAGCGCCTGGGCGCCCGCCTCGGCCTGCGCACGAAGGTACGCCGCCATCGCATCCGCGAGCTTGTCGAGCAAGCGCTCCGAGGAGCCCGGGTGCGCGTAGAGGAATGAGCGAGCGGCGCCGAATTCCTTCGACGGCCGGCCGCACACCAGGTAGCAGAACAGCGTGAACGGCGCGCCGGCGAAACCGATGAGCGGCGCGCCGCGCGGCACGTTTGCGCGCACGAGCCGAATGCTTTCCATCACGAACGGAACGTCACGCTGGGGCACCAGCTCCGGCAGCGCGTCGATCTGCGCATCGGAGCGCACCGGGTCCTTCACGACGGGCCCCGGCTCGAAATCGAGCGACACGCCCATGCCCTGCAGCGGCGTCATGATGTCGCTGAAGAGAATCGCCGCATCCAGCTCGAACCGGCGCAGGGGCTGCATCGTGACTTCGGCGGCGAGGTCCGGCGTGCGCGTCAACTGCACGAAATCCACCTTCGAGCGCAGCTCGCGGTACTCCGGCAGATAGCGGCCCGCCTGGCGCATGATCCAGATGGGCGTGTGCGGCACGGGCTGGCGGCGGCAGGCGGCCAGGAACGCAGGCTCTGGGTGACTTCCGGGCGTGCTCAATTGCGCAACCATTCGGCCATGTCCGGGGCGAAGTAGGTGATGATGAGATCGGCGCCCGCGCGCCGGATGCCCGTGAGGGTCTCGAAGGCCGCCGCGCGCTCGTCGATCCACCCGCGGGCCGCCGCGGCCTTGATGAGGCTGTACTCGCCGGACACCTGGTAGGCCACCACCGGCACGTGCACGGCGTCGCGCACCTGCCGGATCACATCGAGATACGGGCCGGCCGGCTTCACCATCACCATGTCCGCGCCCTCCTCGAGATCGAGCAGCACTTCGCGGAGCGCTTCGCGGCCGTTGGCCGGATCCATCTGATAGGAGCGACGGTCGCCGAATGCCGGCGCCGACTCGGCGGCTTCACGGAAGGGCCCGTAGAACGAGGACGCGTACTTCGCCGCGTACGAGATCACCGGCGTGTTGCTGAATCCGTTGCGATCCAGCAGCTGGCGGATGGCGAGCACGCGCCCGTCCATCATGTCGCTCGGCGCCACGGCGTCCGCTCCCGCGCGGGCGTACGTGAGAGACACCTGCGCCAGCGTTTCGATGGACGAGTCGTTCTCGATCACACCGTCCTTCGTCACGTGCCCGCAGTGCCCGTGGTCCGTGGCGCCGCACAGGCACACATCCGTCCAGACGAGGAGCTGCGGCGCCACGGCCTTGATGGCCGCGATGGCCTGCGGCACGAGACCGTTCGGGTCCGTGGCTGCGCTGCCCTTGGCATCCTTGTGGTCGGGCGCAGCGAACAGCAGCACGGCGGGAATGCCCAGATCCGCCACCCGCTTCGCTTCTTTCGCGATCTCGTCCACGGACAGCTGGAACACGCCCGGCATGCTCTCCACCGCATGCCGCACCTGCTTGCCGGGCACGATGAAGAGCGGATAGATGAACGCGTCGGTCGTGAGTCGCGTTTCCCGAACCATGCGCCGCCAGACGTCGGACTGGCGCAGGCGCCGCGGTCTGTGCAAGGGGAATCCCATGGTCAGTGCCTCGTCTGCATCAAGCGTAAGGTGGTGTTGGCGAGCCCGCGCAGCGTGGCGGACTCCGCCAGCACAGGCGTGGGCCCGAGCTCTGTGAGGACGCGCGCCGTGCTCGGCCCGATCGCGACCGCCGCGGCGTGGCTGAACAGCTTGTCGAAGTGCTCGCGCCCGAGCGCGCGCTCCAGCTCGATGACGGCGGAGGGGCTCGCGAAGGTGACGGCGCCGATCTCGTTGCGCGCGATGCGCGCGCGGCAGTCCTCCACGTTCAGCGCCGCCGAGGTCTCGGTGCGATAGGCCTCGAGCTGCGTCACTTCGGCGCCGAGCTGAGTGAGGCCTTTCGCAAGCGTCGGGAGCGCACGGGAGCTTGCGGGATACAGCACGCGCATGCCCTGTTTCGCGACAGGCGCAAAAGCCGCAACGAGCGCGCCGGCGTTGTAGTCGTCTTCCGGCACGAGGTCCACGCGCCAGCCGCGCTGGCGCAAAACCTGTGCAGTCGCGCTTCCGACAGCAGCCACCTTGAGGTGTTGCGGCTGCTGTGACAACTGAGCGAGCACGGGCGTCACTGCATGCCGGCTCGTGAACACGATCCAGTCGAACTCCGCGATGCGCGCAAGCGCCTCGTCCAGCTCGCGCGTGTCGCTCGGCGCGATCTTGATGGCGGGCCAGAGCAGCACTTTCAGGCCAAGACTCCGCAGCTGCGATGACAACGGCCCGTTGTCCGGCTCCGCGCGCGTGACGACGACGGACGGCAGATCCACGTCGGACGTCTCAGGTGTGGACGGTGTGTTCACGGCGCCTCCACGCGGCGTGCGCCGCGCTGCACCTGGATGATCTGCGCTGCGCCCTGCTTCAGCAGCTCCTCCGCGAGCCGCTCGCCGAGCGCCGAAGCCTCCTCGATCGTCGCTGCCGCGTCGCCCCGGGCACTCACGTGCCGGGTGCCATCAAGGGAGCACACGGCGGCATACAGATGAACGCGGTCGTTTGCGAGGTGCGCCAGTGCGCCGAGCGGCACCTGGCATCCACCTTCGATGCGCCTGAGCAGCGCACGTTCTGCGGTGGTTGCGAGACGCGCAGCCTTGTCATCGAGTGGCTGCAGCCAGCGCAAGGTTTCCTCGTCATCCGCACGCGCGCAGCAACCGATAGCCCCCTGCGATACGGCGGGCGTGAAGTCCTCCACCGGCAGTTGAGCCGTGATGTGCTGCTCCAGACCCAACCGGGCCAGGCCGGCACACGCGAGAACAATCGCGTCGTACTCGCCGCGCTGAAGCTTTTCGATACGGGTCGGCACATTCCCGCGGAGCTCGACCGGCGTGACGTCCGGCCGAACGCGCGCGAGAAACGCGCGTCGCCTGAGACTGCTGGTGCCGACGCGCGCCCCGGGCGGCAGCTCTGCAAGAGACTTCACGGAACGCGCCAACAGGGCGTCACGCGGATTCTGACGCTCGACGATCGCGGCCAGTGTGAGACCGCTCTCCACGGTGGTGGAGAGGTCCTTCAGGCTGTGCACGGCAATGTCGATCTCGTTCGCGAGCAGCGCGCGATCGATCTCCTTCGTGAAGAACGCGCGCCCATCCACCGCCCAGAGCGGCACATCCGTCCGCACGTCGCCCTCGGTTCGGATGTGCACGAGCTCAACGGGCGGCGCGCCGGGCAGCGAACGAATGAGGTCCGCCACCCGGTTTGCCTGCCAGAGTGCGAGCGCGGAGGCGCGTGTGCCAATGCGAAGCGTGCGCGGGGACATCAGGGCTCGCCCTCCAGCAGGAAGCGGTAGCCCACGCCCCACACCGTGAGGAAATGCTTCGGCTGCGCCGGGTCCCGCTCGAAGCGCTTGCGCAGGCGGAGAATGAAATTGTCGACGGTGCGTGTGGACGGAAACACGTCATAGCCCCACACGCGCTCGAGCAGATCCTCCCGCGAAACGATCTCGCCCGGCCTCTCGGCGAGCACTTTCAGGATCATGGCTTCCTTCTCGGTGAGATCCTGCGTCACGCCGTTGAACGAGCGCGCCTTGAACGCGCGGAAATCCACTTCGTTTCCCCCAAAGCGCAGCACCGCGCCCGCGGGAGATGCCGAGGAGGTTTGATACCACTCCCAGCGGCGCAGGATCGCGCGCACACGCAAGAGGAATTCGTGCAGGTGAAACGGCTTTGCGAGGTAATCGTCCCCGCCCGCTTCGAGGCCGTGAATGCGATCCTGCGGATCCCCTCGCGCGGTCAGGAACAGCACGGGCGTATTGTTGCCTTCCGCGCGAAGCGTGCGGCACACGGTGAGCCCATCCATGTTGGGCAACATCACATCGAGCACCACGAGCTCGCAGTGCTGCTTCCTGAGCCACTCGAGGGCCGCACGGCCATCGCCGATGTGCTCGACCCGATAGCCTTCCGCGCGCAGGTTCTCCGCCAGCCCGGCGGCCAGATGCGGATCGTCCTCCACGACCAGAACGGTGGGCGGTGTGTGCGGAAGCGGGGCGTTCATCGAGTCTCCACGGGTGCCATCGGCCAGGCGAGCACGAACTGCGCGCCCCGCCCTTCGCCATCGCTGTGCGCGGACACGCGGCCGCCGGCAAGCTGCATCATGCGCCGGACGATGAAGAGCCCAAGTCCGGTGCCGTAGTACGCGCTGCCGCCATCGCGCTTCAGACGCGAGAACTTGCGAAAGAGCTGGGCCGTGTCATCCGGCCGGAAACCGACTCCCGTATCGCGCACAGCCAGCTCGATCTCGCCATTCAGGCGACGCGCCGCGAGCGTGATCGTTCCGCCGCCCAGGGGAGCCACGGCGGCCAGTGCGTTCTCAACCAGATTGCGAATCACCACATCCACGGCGAGCGGGTCCGCAAAAACCTCGAGGCCGCGCGGCACGTCCGTGGAGAACGTGATGCCTTCCTTGCGGGCACGCTCCTCGAACTGCCCCACGACTCGCGCCACAGCCGAGCTCAGCTCCACGGCTTCGCGCTTCAGGTCCACGCGCCCGCGCTCGAGACGTACGCTGTCGAGGATGCGCGTGACAAGCGCCTCCATGCGCGCGAGATCGGCGAGCATGCGATCGATGAGCGAGCGCTGCTCCGGCGGCGAGAGCGAACGCATCGAAAGCGTTTCGAGCGAGAGCTGCAGGCTCGCGAGCGGCGTCTTGAACTGATGGGAGACCAGCGCGAGGAAGTGATCCTGCTCCTGCAGCACGCGAGCTTCGGCGCGCAACGCGCGCGCGATCACCGCCATGCACGCCCCGAGCGCCAGCAGGAAGAACGCGCTTTCCCACACATACTGATTGATTTCCTTGTACTGCTGCCGCTCGATCTGCCTCTCGAAATCCGGCGATGCCGTGGCGCGCCCCTCGGCGATGACCACTCGCGGCAGCATCTCGCGTACGCGCTGTTCCGGCGTGCCCGCATCGAGAAGCGCCTGCGCGGCCGCGAGCTCCTGCGCATAGAAATCCCGCTGCATCTGCGCCTTGCGAAGCGCATCGCCGCGCTGGTCGTACACCCACCAGCCCACCTGCACCACGGAAAGCACGACGAGCACCAGCGCGGTGAGCTGGAATACACGCGTAGTCTTCATGTGCGGGCACTCATGGCGGAATCCTGCGCCGTTATTTCACTCGCCTCGCCGTGAGCTCGATCGACTCGCCCAGCGCGGCGACGAGCTGCTCGAGGTCCGCCGTCGTGTGAGCCAGCGAGAGGAAACACACTTCGTACGCAGAGGGCGGCAGGTACACCCCCCGCGCGAGCATGGCGTGGAAAATGGAGGCGAAGCGCTCGGATTCCAGCTCGGTGAGCGTGATGGCGGCGCGCGGCGCCGGGCCATCGTTCAGCGCGAGCCAGAACATGGACCCGAGCCGCACGAAGCGCACCGGAAACGGCGACTTGGCGAGAACGGGCTGGAGCATCCGCTCGAGTGCGGCCCCGAGCGCTTCGAGATGCGCCCAGGCATTCTGCTTCACGAGCACGTCGAGCGCGGCAATGCCGGCAGACATCGCGACCGGATTCCCCGAGAGCGTGCCGGCCTGGTACGTATCTCCCTCCGGCGCGAGGCGCGACATGATCCGCCGGGCGCCGCCGAAGGCGCCGACGGGCATACCGCCGCCGATGATCTTGCCGAACGTGGCGAGGTCCGGCGTGATGCCCGTCAGCTCCGCCATGCCACCGCGCGCGACGCGAAAGCCCGAGATCACCTCGTCGAAGATGAGCAGCGCGCCGTGCTGACGCGTGATCGCACGCAGCTTCTTCAGGAACTCCGGCCGCTGGAGCAGCAGGCCGTGATTGGCGGGCGCGGGCTCGATGATGAGGGCTGCGATGCGCGCACCTTCGTGCGCGAACAGAGCTTCAAGCGCCTCTTCGTCATCCAACGGCAGCACGCGTGTGCATTCGACGAATGCCGCCGGCACGCCCGCGGAGGATGGTTTGCCAAACGTGGCGAGACCCGAGCCTGCAGACACCAGCAGGTGATCCGCGTGCCCGTGATAGCACCCCGCGAATTTCACGACGAGATCGCGCCCGGTGTAGGCGCGCGCGAGCCGGATGGCGCTCATGACCGCTTCGGTACCAGAGGACACGAAGCGCACCTGCTCGAGCCCCGGATACGATGCGGTGACGCGCTCCGCCAGTTCCACCTCCGACCACGAGGGCGCACCGAAAGTGGTACCGAGCTGGCTCACCTCCACCACCGCGCGCACCACTTCCGGGTGCGCGTGCCCGAGGATGAGCGGACCCCAGGAGCCCACCAGGTCGAGATATCGCCGCCCGTCCGCGTCGTACAGATACGCACCCGCGCCCCTCGAGATGAATCGGGGCGTGCCGCCCACGGCGCCAAAGGCGCGTACCGGTGAATTCACGCCGCCCGGAATCACCTTGAGGGCACGGTTGAACAGCGCAATGGACTGCGTCGGCGCCTCAGCCGGCAGTGGATTGCCCTTCAGCCTGGTCATCACGATCTCTTTTCAGTATGGGTTCGAGTATGCGCCGCGCCGGCACGCGTTGCGCGCTGGAGGCGCGCCTCACGGAAGAACGCGTCAACCGTCTCCGTGCTGGCGTGCGCGGCGGCGGCACGAATTCCCGCCAGCGGCAAGTGAGCCAGCCGATGTGCGATGGTGCTGGCCACGCGGCGCACGTGTTCCTGCTGTTCCGCGCTCAGCTTCTGCAGCTCTTCGGCGAGCGCACGGTTCGCTTCATCCGCGGCAATCCGCTCGAATTCGCTGCGCAACTGTGCGAGCTGGCGGCCCATGGCTCGGGTGGCGAGCTGCCCGCGCAGACGCGCCAGCCGCTCGTCGATGGCCGCACGCATCGGCGCGAGCCGCAGCAGCTGGGCGAGCCGCCGATCCTGCGCCGCCTGGATCATCTCGTTCATGCCGATGCGATCGAAGCCTTCTTCGCGCGCCGCCTTCGGGTCGACGTTCGGCGGCAGTCCGAAGTCGATGATGAGCGGCGGGGCCGTCACGACGCCCGCCAGCCTCTGCAACGCCTCCGGCCCGAGCACTGGCTCGGTGCCGCCGGTTGCCACGATCAGGCCCGAGATCGGGTATGGGTTCGTGCGGAACTCGGCGAGCGGCATGGCGGAGGCGCCAATCGAGTTGGCGAACTCCTCGCCCGTTTCGGCAGACCGGTTCACCACCAGCACCTGCACACCGGCCCGATGGAGGATCTCTCCACATCGTTTGGTCATGGGCGAGACGCCCACGAGCGCGACGGTACCGGGGCGATCCGCAAGATGCAGCAGCATGCGGTCCGCCGCCATGTCAGCAAGGGAGGGAGGACGGGCATCGGCCACCATGCGCTGCAGCCGGCCCGAGAGGCTCAGCGCTTCGCCCAGGATGCGATCCAGCACGGGGCCGGAAACCCGGGCCTCTCGCGCCAGATCCCAGGCGCCGCGCAGCTGGGCGGCGATCTCGCGCTCACCGGCCTGCGCGGAATCCAGGCCGCAGGCGACGAGGAAGAGATGCTCGACCGCCGCCTCACCCGTCCACGCGCGCAGCGCCGAACGCGCTTCGTTCGCGCGCGGCGGGCGGCCCGTGAGGGCATGAAAGACGTCGGCGCGAAGATCGTGCGCAATCTGGCCCGCCGGGGCGGCAAAGGCCACCTCGACGCGGTTGCACGTCGCCAGATAGATGAGCTCGGCCGCACCGATCGCCGCGCGGAGCGCAGGCAGGCGCTCCGCCAGCTCCCCTTTCGGGAGGGTAAAGGCGGCGATCTCGTCCGCGCTCGCGTGACGATAAGTGACGCCCACGACGCCGATCTCGTCCATGGGCGCAAGGAGACCACGAGCCGGGCCGGGGAAGTGTCACTGAACCGTCACGGCGGCCTGCGGCACCCCGGTGCGGCCTCAGGCTGAACCGCGGGAATCAGTCCCGTGAGCTGCCTCGGGCCAGGGCGGTGATCAGCACGCCCGCGACGAACCCCAGGGCCAGTGCCCAGGCCGTGGCGCGGTAGGGTTCCGCTTCCACCCGCTCCTGCAGATGGCCGAACTGCGACCGGGTCCACTCCCGGGCGGCCTGCGTGCGTCCACGCAAGGCTTCCGCCGCAGTTTGCCGTGCGGAGCGGAGCTGCTCACCCATCTCTTCGGTTCGCATCTGGGCGGCCTGGCCCATCTGATCGCCGTTCGTACCACCCGTGGTGCTGTTCTCGTACATGTTGCGCTCCTTCCGTCCGGTCATTTCGATAGACGAGGTGAACGGGAGCGCGGATCGAATGTTCCTTCGCGAGCCTACTTCCGCGCAGCGCCTTCGGCACGAACCTTCGCGTGCAACTCGCTCGCGATACGCAGCATGTCCGCATAGCTGCGGCCCATCGCGATGAACCGGCCATCCACCACCAGCGTGGGAATTTCGTTCACGCGATGGGTGCGCACCATCTGCTCGGCATGCATGAGCCGCGTATTCACGCCGAATGATCGGTATGCATTCGTGAAGTTGGTCTATGGGTGGGCGGTGGCCCCGCGAGCCACCGCCCGCCACTGCTCAGCTCAGATGCACTCGGCGCATGCGCGTCAGATTTTCTCGGCGCCTGCGCGGCCCTGCTCGACGACGAACGACGCAAGCGTGCTGATGGGCGCATCTTCCACCAGCACACTGGGCACGACGCGGTAATCGACTTGCCACTGCCGCGCGGAAAGCGTGCAGCGCACGTAGCCGTGATGGTTGTCCTGGAAACGCAAGTGCGGGTTGTTGGCGTCTCCGCCGAAGACGGTTCGAATCGTTCGGTCGCCTCCGCTGCTGATGGACGTGCCGATGAACTCCGTCGCAATGGGTTCCGCATCGAGATTCACGTAATCCGGCGGAACATTGCGCACGAAGTTCTGATGCACGTCTCCGGTGATGATGACGGTGTTGTACAGCTTGCGCCCGGCGATCAGATCGAGAATCTGCGCCCGGTCGAACGGATAGCCGTCCCATTTCTCCCCGCCGAAGGTACGAATCGCCGGGTCCGCATTCGTGTCGTTCGGCGCGAAGGGCACCTGGTTCGCCAACACATTCCACTGCGCGCGCGAGCGGCTCAGTCCCTCGATGAGCCAGTCCCGCTGCCGATTGCCCGTGATCGTCCGTGTGGTATCGAGCGCGGACGGACAATACCCGTCGATGCGCTCGCCGGGCGTGCAACCTGCCGGGGCCCCTGCCGACCGGTATTGTCGCGTATCGAGCACATGAAGCTGCATCAGCCCGCCGAAGCTGAGTCGTCTGTAAAGCTGCAGGTCCGGGCCTCTCGGGAACGAGAAGCGGCGCAGCGGCATGTGCTCGTAGTAAGCCTGGTACGCGCGCGCCCGGCGCTCCTCGAAGATTGCGCTATCCGCAGGGTCCTGCGGAATGAGGCCGGCGTAATTGTTCTCGGTCTCGTGGTCGTCCCACGTGACGATCCACGGAAACACCGCGTGCGCGGCATGGAGAGCGAGATCCGATTTGTACAGCGCATGACGAACGCGGTAATCCTCGAGCGACATGATTTCGGCCGCTGGCAGGTGCGCTCGCACGCCGGCACCACCGGCGCCCTCGTAGATGTAGTCTCCCAGGTGAACGATGAAATCCAGATCCTCTTCGGCGAGCCGCCTGTACGCGGGGAAGTACCCGTTCACGTAGTTCTGGCACGACGCGAACGCGAACGCGAGTTGCCGCGTGTGCGCGCCGAATCGCGGAGCCGTGCGTGTGCGCCCGATGGCGCTCTCTTCGCGCCCGACCTCGAATTGATACCAGTACCAACGCGAGGGCTGCAGCCCCTGAACTTCCACGTGTACCGAATGCGCGAGTTCCGGCATCGCGAGCGCGACGCCACGCCGCACGACCTTGCGCATGTTCTCGTCGAGCGCGATGCGCCACCGGACCGGCACCGGCCGCCGCGGCATGCCTCCATCAGGTTGTAGCGGTTGAGGCGCAAGCCGTGTCCAGAGCACAAAGCCATCCGACGTGGGCTCGCCGGAGGCGACGCCGAGAGTGAACGGGTATGCGCCCAGCCGTTCGGGTGATGCGAAGGTTGAGAGCGTTTGCGCCGACACCGCGGTGTGCAGCAGCGCCGCTCCCGCGCCGGTGAGAAAGCCGCGCCGGCCGAAGACGAAGAGATCCTTGTTCTGTCCCATCGTGAGACTCCACTTCAGCAAAGACCGAGTGCAGTCTCCCGAGGGCTGGTGAATCAGAACTTGCGCGTGGATGACCGTTTGATTGCGTCAGGGCGTGAGTCCATATAGCGGCGCGCGCGAAGCTCGAGCGCAAGCTAGGCGCCTGCAGCGATCCCGTCCAATTCCGCCAGCACATCCGGCGACAAGCGCAATCCAGCCGCTGCCAGATTCTCGCGAAGATGCAGAGCTGACGATGTTCCGGGAATGAGAAGAATATTGGGCGCGCGCTGAAGCAGCCACGCGAGCGCGACCTGCATGGGCGTGGCACTGAGCCGGGTTGCCACCTTCTCGAGCGTGGAGGACTGCAGCGGCTTGAACCCACCGAGCGGGAAGAACGGAACGTACGCGATGCCGCGGCCGGCAAGGTCATCGATCAGGGCATCGTCGGCCCGGTGCGCAAGGTTGTAGTGGTTCTGCACGCAAACGATGTCGCAGATGCCGCGCGCTTCAGCGATTTGCGCCGCCGTCGCGTTGCTCAAACCGATGTGACGCACGAGACCTCTTCGCTGCAGGTCAGCCAGCACGGTCAGCGGCGCCTCGATCGGCCCTTCGGCAGGACCGTGCACATCGAACATGAAGCGCAAATTGACGACGTCGAGCACGTCAACGCCCAGGTTCCGCAGATTGTCGTGAACGGCCTGCGTCAGCTCCTCACGCGAGAACGCCGGAATCCACGATCCGTCCTGGCCACGCCGGGCGCCGATCTTCGTGACGATCACCAGATCGTCCGGGTACGGCGCGAGTGCTTCCCGAATCAGCTGATTCGTGATGTGCGGGCCATAGAAGTCGGAGGTGTCAATGTGGTTCACGCCGCTGGCCACCGCCTCGCGCAACACGGCGAGCGCCGCGTCCCGATCTTTCGGCGGGCCGAACACGCCCGGTCCCGCGAGTTGCATGGCGCCGTAGCCGACGCGATTCACGATGCGCGTTCCGAGCTTGAAAGTTTCTGGTTGAGTGATTTCAGGCATCAGAGCGTCCTCTCGATACAGCAGGCTTCAACACTTCCTCACACCATTGGCGGAAGGTCGTGGGCGTCGTCGACTCGGGCGTGCGTGGCTCCGCGTTGTCGAGGCCCTGGTTCTTCGCCGCCATCATGTCGACCATGCCCTGCGCCATGGCCTCGGACATTCCGCTCCTCAGCAGGTTGGCCATGAAGTCCTCCAGCGAAATCTGCCGAAAGCGCACGGGCTTGCCCAATACATCGGACATGATCCGCGCCATGTCGTTGAAGGACAGATCTTCGGGACCGAGAACCGCGACGCTGCCACGGCCTGTCCAGGAACTGTCTCTTAAAAACATCA
>JADGHX010000145.1 GCA_019683695.1 Steroidobacteraceae bacterium | reverse complement strand
CCCGAAAACCTGCGGGGGATATTAGCAATCCCGGGTCTGCGGGTGGGCCGCCACGGGCGAGGCCGTACGAACCGGTCGGTACGGCGGCTCGCCCGCGGCCAGCGGGGGGGTCAGGTTGGACCCATCGCTGCGCTCGGCGCGCCCGGCCGGATGCCAAGCAGCGCCCGGCCTTTCCGGTACACGAGCCGCACGAGGAGCAGCGTGAACAGCGCCTCGAGCAGGGTGAGAATGAACGAGACGAGCACGTTCATGCGCTCGGTGCGCGCATGGAACTTCGCGATGGCCCGTTCGCGGGCGATCTCGATGCTGTCGTAGAAGGTGGGGATCACCAGCAGCGTCAGGAGCGTAGAGGTGATGGTGCCGCCGATGATGGCGACCGCCATCGGGCGGTAGAACTCCCCGCCCTCTCCCAGCCCGATCGCCACCGGCATCATCCCCGCGATGAGCGCAAACGTGGTCATCAGGATCGGCCGCAGGCGCACGCGCCCGGCGTGCATGAGCGCACGCTCGCGATCCACACCCTGCGCCTCCTCCTTGCGCGCGCAGTCGAGCAGCAGGATGGCGTTTTTGGCCACCAGACCCATCAGCATGATCACGCCGATGAGACTCATGAGGTTCAGTGTGCCGCGCGTGACCAGCAACGCCACCACCACGCCGATGAGCGACAGCGGCAGGGACATCATCACGGGCAGCGGCGCCGTGAACGAGCCGAACTGCATGACGAGCACGAGATACATCACGGCAACGCCCATCACGAGCGCGATGCCCATGTCCGTGAAGATCTCCTGCTGATCGCGCGAGGCGCCGCCGAGCGAAAGCCCATAGCCCGCCGGGAAATCGATCGACTCGGCGAGCCGCACCGCATCCGCCGTCACCTCACCCGAGGAGCGCCCCTGCACGTTGGCCGACACGGTGACCGTGCGCTTGCCATCGAGGTGCTGGATCTGCGCGGGGCCCTTGTCGAGCGTGATCGTGGCGATCTGCTCGAGCGGCACCATCATCTTGCTGCCGCCCACGGCCACCGGCAGATGCTCGATGTTCGACGCGTCCACCCGATCATCCGGATGCAGACGGACCGCAACATCGCGGGACTCGCCGGAGGGATCGACCCAGTCCCCCACCTCCACACCCGCGAACGCCACGCGCAACGCCTGCGCGGCATCGTTGACGGAGATGCCGAGCTGGTTCGCAAGACCGCGATCGAGCTCGATCCGCAGCTCATCCTTCGGCTCCTGCTCGGAGAGCCCGACATCCACCGCGCCGGGGATCTTCTTCATCTGCGCCATGAAATCGTTCGTGATGGCGAGCAGACGCCGCGCATCGGGCCCGTAGAACTGCAGTTGCACGGGCTTCGAGGCGCCGTTGTTGAGATCGTCGAGCACCACGTATTCAGCGCCCACCAGCCGTGAGAGATGCCCGCGCAGCTCCTCCGCGATATCCCACGCCTTCCGATCCCGCTTGTTGCTCGGCCCGAGATCGACGTACACGCGCCCACCCCCGGCATTCACCTGGGAGTTGGTCGCAATCGTCTCGGGGAGCTGGCGCGCAAGCTCCGCGGCCCTTTCGACCTTGAGCCGCGCGTACTCGAGGCTCGCGCTCGATGGCGTGCGCACTTCGACCGCGATCATTCCGCCATCGGATTGCGGCAGGAAGCTCGAACCGCCCACCGTGACCTGAAGAACCACCGCGAGCGCGAGACACACCACCGAGATGACCCCCATCCACTTGCGGTGATGCAAGGCCCAGGCGATGACGTTCCCGTACCGGTCGGCCTGATGATCGAACCACGCATTGAATTTCGCGAGCACCTTCTCGAGGCCGCGCCGCTCCCGGTGGGCGTGGTCGGGCGGATCGCCCCAGTACGCCGACAGCATCGGATCCAGCGTGAAGGACACGAAAAGGCTCACGAGCACGGAGGTGGCCACCGTCACGGCAAAGGGCCGGAACCACTCGCCCGCCACGCCGCCCATGAACGCCACGGGCACGAACACCGCGATGATCGAGAGTGTGGTGGCGGTGACCGCCAGGCCGATTTCCGCGGTGCCGTTGCGTGCCGCGGTGATGCGGTCCTCACCGCGCTCCATGTGCCGCACGATGTTCTCGCGAACGACGATGGCATCGTCGATCAGCACGCCGATGGCGAGAGACAGGCCCAGCAGCGTCATGAAGTTCAGCGTGAACCCGCAGAGCCACACCGCAATGAACGCCGCAATGGCGGAGGTGGGCAGCGACAACGCCGTGATGAGCGTGGAACGCCAGGAGTTGAGGAACGCGTAGACGACGAACACCGTGAGACCGGCGCCGAAGATCAGCGCCTCGATCACGTTCGCGAGATTGCTCTCCGCATCCCGGCCGCCATCCTGCGTCACTTCGAGCGTGGTGCCGGCCGGAAGCGTCTTGTTGATCTCCTCGACGAGCTTGCGCACCTCGTTCGCCACCGAGATGGTGCTCGCCTCGCGCGAACGGATGATCGAGAGCCCCACGTTCGGATGCCCGTTGCGCAGGCTCATGCTCGTGAGCTCGGCGAAGCCGTCCTCGACGACAGCGACCTGCCCCAGGCGCACGATCTCGTCGCCGTTGCGCTTGACGACGATGTTCTCGAACTCCCGCGGAGACTCGATGCGACCCACGAGCCGGATGCTCTGCTCATCGAGCGCACCCTTCACCCGGCCCACGGGCGCGGTGGTGTTTTGCGCACGAAGGGCATTCACCACATCCGTCACGGAGACGTTGTACTCGCGCAGCTTCTGCGCACGGAGCAGCACCGACAGCTCCCGGCGCAGCGCGCCGTTCACGTTCACCACGGCCACGCCGTCGATGCCGCGGAAGCGATCCGCGAGCACGTCTTCCGCCAGACGGGAAATCTCCGCGTGCGTCTGCGTTGTCGACGACAGCGCGAGCTGCATGATGGGCTGCGCCGACGGGTCCACCCGGAAGAGCACCGGCTCGCGCATTTCCACCGGCAGCTTGTGGCGCACGGAGGCGATGGCATTGCGGATCTCGTCGCCCGCCTCCGCCATGTTCTTGTCGAAGTTGAAGATGATGATGATGCGCGCCTGGCTCTCCGAGGCGGTCGAGCGGATCTCGTACACCTGCGGAATGCTCTGCAGCGCCTTCTCGACGCGATTGATGATCTCGCGCTCGACCGTCTCGGGCGATGCACCGGGATAGGGCACATTCACCACCATCACGGGCTGCTCGACGTCCGGGATCTGGTTGACGCGCAGCTTGTGAAGCGCAAGCAGCCCCACGGCCATGAGCACGATGACGATGGCCACCGTCGTCACCGGCTGGCGGATGCTGAAGTTGGACAGAAACATGACTTACCTGCCGGAGGCGGTGGTGAGCGGCCCGGGGCCGCTCAGCACGGGCGATTCGATCTGGCTGGCCATCTGGACCGCCTGCCCGTCGTGCAACGTGGCGGTCGGGTAGCGCAGCAGCGTATCGCCTTCGCTCACACCGCCCTTCAACACGAACTCGCCGGTGCGGGGATCACGATCGCCGATCGCCAGGCTCACCTTGTGCAGCGTGCCCTCCTGCAGGCGCCACGCGTAGGCGTTGTCGCCTTCACGCACGAGCGCCGTGGGCGGAATGGTGAGGGCCGCCGTGGTGCGCGTTTCGACGCGGCCTTCCGCATACAGCCCAGCCACTTCGGGTTGCTGATCCGCGTCCGCGAAGGCCACCAGCACTTCCACCTGACGCGTGGTGACATTCGCCGTGGGATTCACTCGCGTGACCTTGCCGAGAAACTCGCGATCGGCGAATCCGTGTATGCGGAACATGACGCGCTGCCCGGCGTGCACCTCGCCGATGTTGTCCGCCGACACGAGGCCCTCGAAGCGCAGGCTCCGCGGATCGATGACCTTCAGCAGCTCCTTGCCGACCTGCGCCGTGTCGCCCGCGGACACCTTGCGATCGCTGACGATGCCATCGAACGGTGCACGCACCTCGGTGCGCTGCAGTTGCTGACGCGCGGTGACGACGCGTGTGCGCGCCGCTTCACGCTCGCTCTGCGCGGAATTGCGGCGGACCTCGGCATCCTCCAGCTCCTGGGCGGACACCAGGCCTTCCGCGCGCAGCTTGCTCACGCGCTGGAACTGCCGCTCGGCCTGCTCATAGGCCTGGATCGCGGCGCGCTCGGAGGCTTCCGCGGAAGTGAGTGTGTCCCGGATGGCGGTATCGTCGAGACGAACGAGCAGATCGCCGCGGCGGACCGGGTCGCCGTTCTCCTTCAGCACTTCCAGCACGACAGCAGAGACTTCCGCGCGCAGGTCCGCGCGGCGCTCCGGCTGCACCGACCCGGTGATCGACGGGCCTTGCGCGAGCACGCTGCTGCGAAGTGTGAGCAGATCCTCCGCCGAGAGGAGCAACGGCTGCGTCGCGCCGGCCGATGCGGCAGACGTGTCGCCGCCCGACGTGGACGCGTCGGAACCACCGGCCCTGCCGCAGGCCGTGAGGCCGGCGGCCGTTGCAGCGAGGAGGATGGCAAGCCCCGCGTGGAGGGTTCGTCTTGTTCGTGTCACCCGATCTCCCTTCGACGTTCAGTGATGCATCAGCGGCGGGTTCGGTCGCGTGGCGCCGGGGACACATCTGGCATCATCGCCAAGCCGCTGTTGGACGGATGGAACGGGGTTTCGTTCCGGCCCTGGCCGCCAGAACACGGCAGGACGCATCTGGTTGCGACAAAACGTGCACCCGCTGCACTCGCGCGGGAAACCGCAGCCGCGCTCCCGCCTCGCGGGCGGGGGTCGCCCGCGAAAAAGCAGCGCACTTTGCACGCGGCCGCGGGGGACTGCAACGCTTCAAAGGTCGAAGAGCGAAGTCGGTCAGTAAACGGCGGAATGCCGCGGCAGGCGCGCCAGGCTGGTGCAAATGCTGGAAACGTGCTCGGACAACGCGTCCCGCACGAGTGGCGCGATCGCCTTGCGTGCCGCCGGCGTGCGCAGATCCCGAGTGAGTTCGAGCTGCGCACCGCGCCCACGCAGACCGCGATTGCAGATGTTCAGGGGGTTGCGTCCCGGATAGCGGTGCCCTTCCGTGCAGGCCGGGAAGCCCGCCGCCCGGAGTCGCTCGGCCAGTCGCACCTTGAGGTCTTCATCCAGCCCACCGATGAAGATCTGCGAATCCCCCTTGCACCCGTGCACGGCCAGCGTGACGAGGCTGCGCGAGACGAGCGCCAGACATTCCGGGTGATCGAACCGATGACTCGTGATGTGCAGGCAGCGGTTCTCCCAGGGCGGCTTCAGCCCTTCGAAGAGAAACAGGCTGTGCCGCGCCCGCGCGATGCGGAACGCCAGCTCCGACGTGCCGATCTCGATGCCGCCCCCGTGCGGAGCGACGACGACCACGGGCGACTGCGGGCGCGGAATGATGCGCACGCGAAAGTCCCTGCCGTGCACTTCGTGCCGGTCCAGATGCTCGAAGGACTCATATTTATCCGCTCGGGCGGCGTCCATGCGATCGAGGATAGCGAGTGGCCGTGCCGTGCGTCACGCCACCCCCGGTCTCGAGCACGAGCGCGTGCGGCGCGCTTCAGACGACCGGCCGCGCGCACAAGGTAGAATCCCGCCCCATGACACTCACCGAAAAGCAGCGACGGTATCTGAGAGGCCTGGGACACGCCCTGAAGCCTGTGATCCATGTGGGACAGGCTGGCGCGAGCGAGGCCGTCATTGCCGAGACGGCACGCGCATTGCACGACCACGAGCTCATCAAGGTGCGCGTGAGCGGCCTCTCACGCGAGGCGCGCGATGAAGCGCTGGATTCGCTCGCCGCGCGCACCGGCAGCGAAATGGTCGGCCGCATTGGCCACACGGCGCTGCTCTACCACCGCCACCCGGAGCGCCCGCGCATCCTCCTTCCCACCTGAGGACGGCGGCGCACCGGCCCGAGGCGGGCCGGCACGCCACTTCAGGACGTCAGATCGCGCGATAGCTCTTGCGCTTCACCTTGCGATGCGCGGTCTCGCGGTTGTAGATGCCGCAGCGAATCACCCGCGCCTCGTAGTCGATGCGAGCCTGCGGAATCGGCGCTTCGACCGGCGGCGTCGAGGCCATGATGGCATCGAAGCGCTCCTGCATGCCCGGCTTGAACTCCGGATGGCTGATGATGAACAGGTCGTTGTTGACCACGCCGTTCAGGACGCGCTCGCCCGCCTCGAGCGGATCCATCATCACCGACATGAAGTTCGGCGCTCCGGGGGGACGATTCGGGTTCTGCTTGCCGCTGCCCGCGTAGTTGTCGGTGTTCACCGGACCCGGGCAGAACACGGAGGTGCCGATGTTCGTGGACTCCAGCTCCACGCGCAGCGCCTCCATCACCGCGACTGCTGCAATCTTGGTGGCCGTGTACACCCCGGCGGTCACCGCCGGAAGCAGACCGCTCATTGAAGAGGTGGTCACGAAGTGACCGCCCTCCCCGTGCTCCAGCATGTGCGGCAAACACACCGCCACGCTGTTCACGATGGCCGTGACGTTCACGGCAACCGCGTTGTCCCACTCATCGTATTTGGCCTGGCTCGCGGGCCGCAGTGTCTTCACGCCGGCGTTGTTCACGACCAGATGGAGCTTGCCGTATTCCTTCTTGATCTGCTCCAGCACGCTCTTCCACCCCTCACGGTCGGTGACGTCGTGCTTCACCGGCAGCACGCCGGCGTTGCCCGGCTTGAAGAGCGGCAGAGCGGCCTTGAGGCGTGCCTCATTGCGATAGCCGATGACGACCTTCATGCCCGCGTTCGACGCGGCACGTGCGATGCCGAGGCCGATGCCGTCGGAGGCCGCGGTGATGTAGGCCACCTTGCCCTTGAGATCCTTGAGCGGCGGGGGCTGCGAGACCGCCGGTTCCGGCGGCAGTGCCGGCCGGCCTGCGCCGGGCGCCTGGCTCTGCGCCGCGGCGTACCGGCTCAATCCCAGGCTGGCGAGAAGACCACCCGAGCCGAGCACTGCGCCCGCCCCGAGGAATTGCCGGCGATCCAGAGTCGCTCCTGCTTCGCGCGTTGTACGCGTCCGTTTCTGCTTGCCCATGTGCAATCTCGATAAGCTTTGTTGTGGGAGTGCCGGCGGCGGTCAGAGCGTGACCGCGCGGAACGACTTGCGCTTCTTCTTCCGGTGCGCAATCTCGCGGCCGTAGATGCCCGTGCGGATCAGCATGCCCACGCGTTGCACGCGTTCCGCGGGCGGCTCTTCATCGGGCACGGACGCCAGGATGGCATCGAAGCGCTCCTTCGTGCCGGGCATGTATTCCGGATGCGTGACGATGAACAGGTCGTTGTTGATCACGCCGTTCAGCACGCGCTCGCCGGCTTCGAGCGGATCCATGCCCGGCGGCGGACCGTTTCGGCGCGGCGGTGCTGCACCCCGCTGTGCGCTCGCGCGGCGGAAGGGGTTCTCCTCGCCGGTGCCGATGTAGTTGTCCGTATTCACGCCACCCGGCACGAAGGCGGACGTGCCGACCGTGGTGCCCTCGAGCTCGATGCGCAACGCTTCCATCAGCCCGACGACGGCCATCTTCGTCGCGGTGTACACACCGAGATTGCCGCCCGGCAGCAGCCCGCTCATGGACGACGTCACGACGATGTGCGAGCCCTCCCCATGCTCGAGCATGTGGGGCAGGCAGGTGACGACGCTGTTGTAGGTTGCGGTGAAGTTCACGGCGAGCGCGTTGTCCCACTCATCGAAGGAGACTTCGCTCAGCTTCGCGCGCGTCTTGCTGCCGGCGTTGTTCACCACCAGGTGCAGTCGGCCGAACTCGCTCTTGATCTTCTCGAGCACCCGACCCCACGCCTCGCGATCCGTGACATCGTGCTTGATGGGCAGCACGCCTGCGTTGCCTTTCTTGAACAAGGGCAGCGCGGCCTTGAGGCGCTCCTCGTTCCGGTAGCCGATGCAGACCTTCATGCCGGCGTTGGACGCGGCGCGCGCAATGCCGAGGCCGATGCCGTCGGACGCCGCGGTGATGTACGCGACCTTGCCCTTGAGATCCCGTAACGGTGCCGGCTGCGCCTCCTTGGGCTCGGGCGGCATGGGCGGCCGGCCCGAGCGCGGCGCGGAGCCCCCACCCGCGGGAGGCGTCTGGGCCACGGCGTAATGGCTGAGACCCAGGCTCGCCAGAATGCCGGCTCCTGCGCCGTACCCGACGCTCGAAGCGAGAAAGCGGCGGCGCTCGAGCGCAAAGCGATCGAGCGGCGACGGAGAACCATCCTTCTTGGACATACGTGCTCTCGGTGTCTGGAATGAGTAATCGTCGGTCTTGTCCGGCACGGCCTGCCGGATGCGGCACTCGCGTCGTGTGAGTGGCGCGTTGCCCGGCGCGAGTATGCCTGTGGCGCAGGAAAAGCCAGAGCGCAGGCGTGATGTCTGACCTCTAGGTAGCCTGCCGCCGAGGGTGCGTGGCCGCCAGGCAACGCGTGGTGCGGTTATCGACAGGGCGGCATGCGCGACTGCCGGGCCTGCTTTTTGCGAAACTGCGTGGGTGATTGCGCCAACTCGTTCCGCAGGACTGGCTCCCCTCACCTTCCGGCATGAGCACCTGCTTCAGGTGAACTCGAAAAGCCCTCAGGTGACTCCGCTTACGCGTGCGCAACTCTGGGCCGGACTCATCGAAACCATCCGCGTGCCGGAGGAGCATGACTGCACCATCGATGCGAGCGTCGTGGTGTCGGTCTCCGCAAACGTCTGGCGGCGGCGTTGTGCCCGCGGCAGCACGGTCGTCGCGGATCTCATCGAGCTCACGCCTCAGTCCCGCATCGTCACCACGGTGGAAGAAGGGCCGTTCACCGGCAGCCGCAGCACCATCGCCATCGAAGAAAAGGCGCCGGGAGAGCTGTACGTGCGCATCGTGCACGAGCTGCGAGGCCCCGCCGTGGAGCTCAGCCCCGAAGAAGAGCAGGCGCGACGCGCTGCGTACGAGGCCGCGAACATCGATCGCGTGAGCCGCGCACGCGCCGTGGCCCTGCAGGTGCGCGCACCTTCCGGTCTGCTCGACAGCTGATCGCCCGTCAGGGCAGCGTGAGCGCAACGAGCTCGCCCGGCGAGCCTTTCGCGCCCACCGCGACGACGATGTACTGCCGCCCGTTCACGGCGTAGGTCATCGGCACGCCGGACTGGTTGGCGGGCAACGTGAGCTCGTGAATGATGGCGCCCGTCGCCTTGTCATGCGCTCGCAGCTTGTTGCCGCCGCCACCTGCGCGCCAGAGACCGCTCCCCTCACCGGCGAAGAGCAGCGTCTTCGTGACGAGCAGACCGCCCTGATCGAAGGAGCCCGTGCGCGGCAGATTGATGCCCGCGAGCGCCGGGTTGTTGCGCGCCCACTCTGGCGCATCCCCGTTCGGAACCATCCACACGTGATCACCGGTATTGAGGTCGATGGCCGTGATGCGCCCCCACGGCGGCTTCACCAGCGGCAGTCCGTGCGGACCGCCGAGCGAGCCCTGCGGGAAGCCTTCACCATATGCGCCGATGTAGCGCATGTCTGAAATCGTCGGATCCTGACGCAAGCCGATCGGCCCGACCGTCGAGATGGAGCTGACGTAGAGCAGGCCCGTTTCCGGGTCCACCGCGGCGCCCGGCCAGTTCGCCCCGCCCGAGAGATTCGGGCGGATGAGCGTGCCGAGATTCTTGCCTTCCACCACGACAGAGGGCGGCATGTACATCGGGCCGTACCGATAACGGCGCACGATCTCGAGCGCCTGCTGCCGGATCCCGGGCGTGAAATCGATGAGATCCTCTTCGCGCAAACCTTGCGGCTCGAAGGGCGCCGGCCGCGTCGGGAAAGGCTGCGTTGCCGCCGTGCGCTCGCCCGGAACGTCGGACTGCGGCACCGGACGTTCCTCGATGGGCCACACCGGTTTGCCGGTCACCCGGTTGAAGACGAAGGCAAACCCGGTCTTCGTCACCTGCACGACCGCCGGAATGCGTTCGCCGCTGACCGTGATGTCCACGAGCACCGGCGGCGCGGGCAGATCGTAGTCCCAGATGTCGTGATGAATGGTCTGGAAGTGCCAGACGCGTTCACCCGTATTCGCATCAAGACACACGAGACTGTCGGCGAACAGGTTGTCGCCGTGCCGATGGCCGCCGTAGAAATCACCCGTGGGTGCCTCCACGGGCAGATACACAAGCCCGCGCTCGGCATCCGCCGAGAATGGCGGCCACACGCCCGTGTTGCCGGTGTACGCCCAGCTGCCGTTCTTCCACGTGTCGTTGCCGAATTCGCCGGGCTGCGGGATGGTGTGGAACGTCCACTTGAGCGCGCCGGTGCGCACGTCGTATGCGCGAATCCAGCCGGGGATCGCCTCTTTCGACCGCGGAGCGCCGCCCGCTGCAAACGCCACGCCCACCACGACCACATCGCCCACGATCACGGGTGGTGAGCTGGAGCCGACGGGCGCCTTGGTCAGGTCCGTCAAGCGCGGCAGGCCTTTTTTCAGATCCACGATGCCGTTGTCGCCGAACGTGGGAATCGGCCGGCCGCTGGCGGCATCGAGCGCCACGAGCTGGTAACCGGGCGTGATCGTGAGCACACGGTTCGGCTCGTTCGCGACCGGCGCGCGCCAGAACGACACGCCGCGACCGGAATTGCGGCGAGGTGCGCTCGCGCCGCGCTCACCTTCGTCCAGGCGATACATCCACAGCGTTTCGCCCGTGGCAGCATCGATGGCTACCACGGTTCTGCGCAGGCCGGCGGTCGTATAGAGCACACCATCCGCCATCAGCGGCGTGGCGCGATAGTAGAACTCGGGCGTCGGGCTGAAGTTGTCCGAGCGCCATCGCCACGCAATGCGCAGCGTATGCACGTTCTCCCGGTTGATCTGATCCAGAGGGGAGTAACTTGTGCTCGCGAGGTCTCCGCGATTGTGGAGCCACTCCACCATGGCGGGTCGCGTAGGCACGAGTGGCGCGGGCGCGGTCGCGCTCGCCGCCACCGCCCAACCGTTGGCGCGCCGGATGTGCGCCACTACCGCAGCATAGTCGCTGTCGCTCAGAGAACCGGGGTTGGTGGGCGGCATGCTCTGCCGCGTGAACTGCAGGAATTCCTCCGCCGTTCGAGTCGACCAGCGCTGCTCGAACGCACTTCCGATCAGTGCCGGTCCTGCCTCACTGCCGCGCAACTCCGGCCCGTGGCAGCTCGCGCAATTGCGCAGATATGCGTCATCGGCCGACTGCGCTGCCACCTGCAAGGGCGCGGCGAGGACGAACAAGGAGAGACGAAGAAAGAATCCAGACATGCACACGCACACGCGCTGACGAAGACCGGCGAACCTTAGCGTGTGCGCATGCCCGCGTCGATGACGCGCGTGTCCGCAAGATCGTGTGCGGCGCCTGCCCTGTCGCTGAGGACGGCATTTGTATTGCGGAAAGCACGCGCCCGGACGCAGGGTCAACCGTGAGCCCGGTAGCGCGCGATGGCAGGGGCGATGCTACCCTTCCGGACAAAGCGATCGAGCGAGCCCGAGATGTCCCGGCGCAATCGTTTTCTCGTTGCCCTGCTCTTCATTCCGCTCTATGCCGCCTGCTCGGCGACGTATCTCGGCTACTCCGGCAAGGTGCGCAGTCCCGACTGGCGCACGGCGAGCCGCGAGCCTGCAGGGCTTGCGCCGGACCCGGCCACCACGCCCGAAGCCGTCGTGCAGGTGTACGCCGCGCGCGCCGTGCGGTGGCGCGGCTACTTCGGCGTTCACACCTGGATCGCGGTGAAGCCGAGCGGCGCGGACCATTTCACCGTGCACGAAGTGAATGGCCACCGGCTTCGGCGCACGGGGACAGCGCTCGTCTCGAGCACGCGTGCACCGGATGGGTACTGGTTCGGCAATCGACCCGAGCTGCTCGCGCAGGCCCGCGGTCCGGAAGTCGATGCGCTCATCGAGCGCATCGAGGCGGCCGTCCGGCGTTATCCCTATGCGCAGACGTACCGCGTCTGGCCCGGCCCGAATTCAAATACGTTCACGGCTTTCGTACTGCGCGAGGTGCCCGAGCTGCGCGTGGACCTGCCGCCCACCGCAATCGGCAAGGACTATCTCGGCTGGATGCCGGTGGCGCGCACGCCGAGCGGCACCGGCGGACAACTGAGTCTCTTTGGCGTGGCCGGCGTGACCGCCGCGCTCGAAGAAGGTCTCGAGGTGAATCTGCTCGGGCTGACGTTCGGAGTGGATCCGAACGACCTGTCGCTGAAACTGCCGCTGATCGGGCGCATCGGCTCCGGTAAGAGCGACGCGCTCGCGGCAGGCCCTGCCCTCTGACACCGTCGCGTAACGTGCCAAGCGCCGCCGTCGGCGGGACCGGGGCTTGCTACGCGTTCGGTGCCCTGGGGAGGAGAACGCCAATGCGAAGCACGATCCCCGTCTTGCTCGGAAGCGCGCTGTCACTGTGCGCACTGGGAGTTCCCGCGGAGTCCATGGCGCAAGGGAAACCCGAACGCTCGCTCACCTGCGCGCGCAACAATGCACCGTTCTGCGATGTGGCCTGCGTTACCGTGGAAGGACAGGCGCTGTTCGTGTTCGATCGCGTGCAAGCGGTGTTCGTCACCGAGTTCGCAGGCCATCACACGCTGCTCGAGATTCAGCGCAGCTCACCCGGAGAGATCATCTCCGTTCTGGTCGGCGACATCAGTCACTGCACGTTCAACGGGCTTCAGGATCCGTCACTGATCCATCACCGCACCTGACCGAACCGACGAATCCCTGCGACGAGCGCCAGCGCCAGCAATGCAGGCCAGGACAGCGCACCGCCGCCGCCCGTGGAAGGTGCCGCAACGGCAGGCGGCTCCGCGCGCGGTGGCAGGGCCTCCGGCCGCAGCTCCACGTCGCCCACACCCTTGAATGCGCAGCGACTGATATCACCGACGAGCACCGAAACCGTATCGGCGGGATTGGTGTACTGCAGCTCGACGAGCGCATGATTGCCCGCCAGCTCCGTGATCAGCACGCCCTGCATCCCGCTATGCACGAAGACCGTCTCGCCGGCAGGAGACATGCAGCTCATTTCGCATCCGTTCGGCAGGCTGAGATCGCACCCCAGCGGACGCTCGGGCCGATCCCGAGGCGGCCCGCCGTCACTGTCCGGCAAGGCGGACGCGGATGCGAGCAGAGCGGTGGCGCAGAAGGACGCGCGGACGAGACGGTGCATCAGCGACCTCCGGAAACTTGTTCCCGGGTCATAGCAAGCGGTGCACCCGTGACCGGACTAAACCGAATGAGGAGATGCCGTTTCAGGTCGATGCACGCCCACCCGGCCCACAAGCA
>JADGHX010000144.1 GCA_019683695.1 Steroidobacteraceae bacterium | reverse complement strand
GCGCCAGGCCGTGGACATGGGGTGCGCGCGATCCGCTGCGCCGATGACCAGCAGCTGTGAAACCCGTTCGGGATAACGCTCGCCAAAGGCGAGCGCCACCATGCCGCCGTAGGAGCCGCCGACGATGGCGCGCAGCGATTTGAGGCCGAGGTGATTCAGCACGGCGACGAGCGCATCCGCCTGGTCGTAACTGGAGATGCTGGGGAAGGTCTCGCCCTCGGCCGGGCCGCTGGATTCGCCGCTTCCGCCGAGATAATCGAAGCTCAGCACACGAAAGCGCGTGACATCGAGGGGCCGGTCCGGCCCGACGACGGTGCTCCACCAGCCCTGGCGCGGGTCTTCCGTCAGGCAAACGCGACGATCCGCAGAGATGCCGCCGAGCGCGCACACGACCGGCGCATTCGCGGGCCCGACGAGGCGCCACGCGACGCGCGTGCCGGTGAGCGTGCCACCGTGATACAGAGACATCTCGCCCGGCATCTCGAGCACTCCTTCGCGCACGGTGAGCGCATGCGCGGGCTCGCGCACGACACGACGGGGTGTCGTTGACGATACGGTATCGAGCGAGGCGTTCATCGGATGCTCCGCGGTAACCAGGCACATCGTGCTCACCGGCAACTCGCGAGAGCACCCGCTTCTCTTGGTGAGGCGGGCTGGCTGCGTCCATCAACCGGCTTCGGGCCGGAAGCTCCACAACCTGCTCATCTGCCGACCCGCGTGAAGACCTTGCACAGCCTGACGCGGACCGCAGGAGTTGGCACCTTTCCGAACGGGTTGGGCTCGGCGGTTGCCCCGGCTTCAAAGGGCCTTTCCCTCAGCCGGTCTCGATGAGTGGCGGCAATACTAGGGGTTGTGGCGTCGAGACGTCAACCATTCGGTGCTGAGCAGAGACACGATGGTTATGAAAATGGCGAGCCGCATCACGCCTCAATCCACGCCAGAGAGCGGGCGCGCCACCTCTTCCAGCGACTTGCGTTCGGCGGGCACGCACAGATGCCATGCCGTGACACCCGCTATCAGCATGAGCAGTGCACCGAAGCCATAGCCTGCCGCCACGGATGAGGGCTCTCCCGTGCCGATGAGCGTACCGAACACCCAGGGCGCAGCCACACCGCCCAACCCGGTTCCGAAGGCGTAGAACACTGCGATCGCAAGCGCTCGCACCTCGAGCGGGAAGGTCTCGCTGACGGTGAGGTATGCCGAGCTGGCAGCGGCCGAGGCAAAGAAGAACACGACCGCGAAGGCAATCGTCAGGCTCACGGCCGTGAGCGACCCGCTGAGAAACACGACGGCAGTGATGCCGAGCAGCGCACCCGAGAGTGTGTACGTGCCCGCAATCATGCGTCGCCTGCCCCAGTGATCGAACAGCCAACCGATGGCGAGCGGGCCAATGAAGTTCGCGACCGCAAACGGCACGATGTAGAGCCCGACGCGGTCGTCCGGCACGCCGAAGAAGCGCGCCAGCACGAGCGCATAAGTAAAAAAGATCGCGTTGTAGAAGAATGCCTGCGCCGCCATGAGCACGAGGCCGAGCACCGCGCGCCGGGGATAGAGCCTGAACAGACTCGCCGCGAGATCGACGAGATTCACGGCGCGATGTCGCACGCGCAGCCGCAGGCGGGGAAGCGCCGGATTCAGGTGCCCGGTGGCGGCGTGCCCGCCATGCCGAACAGGTTCACGATGCCCCACCCGGCGCTCGATGTGCTCCACCACACGCTCCGCCTCCTCCGCGCGCCCGTGCACGAGAAGCCATCGCGGGCTCTCCGGAAGGGATCGCCGGAACACCACGATCACGATGCCGAGGAGCGCGCCGATGCCAAAGGCCAGCCGCCAGCCGAGCTCGGGATCGAAGCGTTGCGGATCGAGCAGGAACACCGTGCCGCCGGAGCCGAGCATGGCACCGAGCCAGAAGCTGCCATTGATCGCGAGGTCCGTGCGGCCGCGGAAGCGCGCCGGAATCAGCTCCTGGATGGCGGAATTGATCGCGACATACTCGCCACCGATGCCACAACCGGTGAGGAACCGGAACACGGCGAAGGAGACGAAGTCCTGCGCGAACGCCGTGAGGGCCGTGGCCGCGACGTACACGCCGAGTGTGATGAAGAAGAGCCGCTTGCGGCCAAGCAGATCCGTGAGCCAGCCGAAGAACACCGCACCGAGCACGGCGCCTGCAAGATACGCGCTCGCGGAGGCGCCCACCTCCGACTCGGACATCTGCATGACCGGGCTCGACTTGAGTGCGGCCGACACCGACCCCGCCAGAGTCACCTCGAGCCCGTCGAGCACCCACGTGATCCCGAGCGCCACCACGACGAGCCAGTGAAAGCCGCTCCAGCGCAGCCTGTCGAGCCTCGCCGGCACATCTGTCTCGATCACACGTGCGTCCATACTCACGTCCCCGCACGACACGTTCCCACGTGTGCACGACACCAGGCCTCAATGCCAGCCTCCCTGTGCCCTCCGTCCTCTCCACGAACGAGCGCGTTCTACCGTGGCAGCCGTTCCGCGAACTCGACGCGGCACGCAAGCACCGGCCGCGTCACGCGCCTCGGCCACAGAACGTGCTGCTCTCCATGAGGGATGCGGGCCTGCATTAGAAATTTGCGCGACAGCACGCGCGGCCAGTATTCCCCCACTCGACGCTGCCGGTGAGCTCGGCTGGACAAGTCCCTCCGGCACGCGCCCGGCGCTCCTGTCAAGCTCGCCAGGGCGCGGGGAATGTGCTAACGTACTAACGCGTTAATACATTGGAACGCCATGAAACTGCACCGTAACGTCACGCCCCGCCAGGAACAGGCCGCCGAGCGGCGTCTGTTCGAAGCCGTGGCCGCCCTGCGCACGCCCGAGGAATGCCGCGCCTTCTTCCGCGACCTGTGCACGCCCGCCGAAATCCAGGCCATGGCCGATCGCTGGACGGTTGTGGAATACCTGCAGCGTGGCCTGCCGTATCGCGAGATTCACCGGATCACGGGGGTCAGCGTCACCACCATCGGCCGCGTGGCCCGGTTCGTCGCCGCCGGCAACGGTGGCTACGAGCTCGCCATGCGCCGTGTGGAGCCGGCCACGCGGCGCCCGTCGGACGGTGCCCGTCGCGGCACGGATGGCAAGCGCGCCGAGGCGGCCCGCCATGGATGACGCGCGCCTGAAGCTTGCCGTCCAGAAATCCGGACGGCTCACCGACCCCTCGCTCGATCTGCTCCTGCGTTGCGGCCTCAAGATCTCGCGCGGCAAGGATCAGCTCATGGCCTACGGCGAGAACATGCCGCTCGACGTGCTCTTCGTGCGCGACGACGATATTCCGGACCTCGTGCAGGAAGACGTGTGCGATCTCGGCCTCGTGGGCCTCAACGTGCTCGAGGAAAAGCGGCTCGAGCTCGCCGCCACCGGCGCGAAGGCCCGTTTCCAGCAGATCCGCACACTCGATTTCGGGCGCTGCCGCCTGTCTATCGCGGTACCCGAAGGTGTGAGCTACGAGGGACCCTCCTCGCTGCGCGGCAAGCGCATCGCCACGACGTATCCGTTCATGCTCGCGCGCTATCTGCGCGAGCGCGACGTGCAGGCCGAAATCGTCACGCTCTCCGGGGCGGTCGAGATCGCGCCGCGGCTGGGCCGGGCGGATCTCATCTGCGACCTCGTCTCCACGGGTTCGACGCTGCAGGCGAATCACCTGCGCGAAGTGGAAACCGTGCTCGAGAGCTATGCCACGGTAATCCGCACGCCTCTGGAGCTGCCGCCCGAGAAGAACGAGTGGGTTGAGCGGTTACTCATGCGCATCGATGGCGTACAGCAGGTGCGTGAAAGCAAGTACATCATGCTGCACGCCCCGCGATCCGCGCTGGCGGAAATCCGCCGCCTGCTGCCGGGAAGCGAGTCGCCCACGATCATTCCGCTCGAAGGCTTTCCCGACAAGGTGGCGGTGCACGCGGTGTGTCGCGAGAACGTGTTCTGGGAAACGCTCGAAAGCCTCAAGAAGGCAGGCGCGAGCTCGCTGCTCGTGCTGCCCGTTGAGAAGATGCTGGCCTGACTCATGCGCATCATCGACTGGACCACACTCGATGCGGCCGGCAAGCGAGCCGCTCTCGCAAGGCCCGCGCAGGAATCGCGGGCCGACATTCTCGCCAGCACGCGCGAAATCATCGATACCGTGCGGCGTGATGGGGATGCGGCGCTGCGCGCGTATACGAAGCAATTCGACGGCGTCGTGATTGACGCGCTCGCCGTCACACGGGCCGAGTTTGCCGCCGCGCGCCGCGCGCTGACGGCCGAACAGATCGGCGCGCTCGAGCGCGCCATCGAGAACGTGCGGACGTTCCATGCGGCGCAATTGCCCACCGCCCTGTCGCTTGAAACCATGCCGGGGGTGCTGTGCGAGCGGATCATCCGCCCGATTCCCGCCGTGGGGCTCTACGTGCCCGCCGGCGTCGCCCCCCTGCCCTCTGCCGTGGTGATGATCGCGGTTCCCGCGCAACTCGTGGGCTGTCCCACGCGCGTGCTCTGTTCCCCGCCCACGTCGAACGGCGGCGTGCATCCCGGCGTGCTCGTCGCGGCGGAGTTGTGCGGCATCGAGGCGGTGTTCAAGGCCGGCGGCGCGCAGGCGATCGCGGCGATGGCCTATGGCACGCAGAGCATTCCGAAGGTCGACAAGATCTTCGGGCCGGGCAGCGCGCGCGTGACGGCGGCGAAGCAGATCGTCGCCGCGGATCCCGCCGGGGCGGCACTCGACCTGCCTGCGGGGCCCTCGGAAGTGCTCGTCGTTGCGGATGACTCCGCATCGCCCGACCTCGTCGCGGCGGACCTGCTGGCGCAGGCTGAGCACGACACGCAGGCGCAAGCCATTCTGGTTACTCCGTCGCGCGATCTCGCCGCGGCTGTGGTGAGCGCGGTGGATGCGCAGATGCGCGTGCTTTCCCGTCGCGCCATCCTCGAGAAGTCTGTCGCGAGCAGTCGCTGCATCGTCGTGCCGGATCTCGATGCTGCATTCGCCGTGGCGAATGACTACGCAGCCGAGCACCTCATCGTCCAGGTGCGCGATGCCCGGCGCTACCTGCCTCAGATTCACAACGCGGGGTCGATCTTTCTCGGCCCGTGGTCGCCCGAACCCATGGGGGATTACTGCTCAGGCACGAACCACGTGTTGCCCACGTACGGGTATGCACGAGCCTACAGCGGTCTCTCGGTGCACGACTTCATGAAGCGCGTCACCGTGCAGGAGCTCACTCCGGCAGGTCTGCGCACGCTGGGCCCCGTGGCCGTGAAGCTTGCGGAAATGGAAGGGCTCGACGCGCATGCCAGCGCGGTATCGAAGCGCCTTGCCCTGCTCGAATCAGGCGGCTTGCAATGAGCTGGATCAGCGACATCGCACGGCCCGACATCGTCGCGCTCAAACCCTACGAGCACGCTTCGTGGGAGCCGCCGCTCGAGCGGCTGCATGCGAACGAGCTGCCCTGGCGCACCACGGGCGACGACACGGACGCAGGCTTGAATCGCTATCCCGAGCCGCAGCCGCGCGAGCTGGTTGCGCGGCTCGCGGCGCTGTACGGCGCCGAGCCGAAGCAGGTGCTCGTGGGCCGCGGCAGCGACGAAGCCATCGATCTGCTCGTGCGCTGCTTCTGCCGCGCGGGGGAGGACGCGGTGCTCGTCTGCCCGCCCACGTTCGGCATGTATTCCGTCGCTGCACGTATTCAGGGCGCGGATGTCGTCACCGTGCCGCTTCGCGCCGAGTCCGGCTTCTCGCTGGATGTCGACGAGGTCATCCGGCAATGCACGCCTCGCGTGAAGCTCGTGTTCCTCTGCTCCCCGAACAACCCAACGGGCAATCTGCTGAACGAGGAGGACGTGCTGCGGATTGCCGCTCGCGTCGAGGGGCGTGCGCTGGTGGTGGTGGATGAGGCGTATGTCGAGTTTGCAGGCGTCCCGAGCCTCATTCGGCACGTGAAGGATCTGCCGCAGCTCGCGGTCATGCGCACGCTGTCGAAAGCGCACGGCCTGGCCGGCGCCCGATGCGGAACGCTCATGGCCAACCCGGAGATCATCGCCCTGTTGCGCAAGGTGATCCCGCCCTATGCGATCACGCAGCTGACGGTCGAAACCGTCCTGAGGCTGCTAGAGCCGCCTCAGCTCGCGATCATGAACGCGCGCATTCGGCAAATTCAGAGCGAGCGAGCACGCTTGGCAGACGCATTGCGCACCCTCCCTGATGTGAAGCGGGTCTGGCCGAGCGATGCGAATTTCGTTCTTGTGGAGTTCGCAGATGCCGAGCGAGCGCTCAAGGCGGCCCGAGGCGCGAACCTGCTGATCCGGGATGTGCGCGCGCAAGCCGGCATCAACCGTTCCGTGCGCATCAGCATCGGCACGCCGGAACAGAACGATCGACTGCTCGAGGCCCTGCGATGAGCGCCTCCGCCGCCGTACTTTTCGTGGATCGCGACGGCACCCTCATCGAGGAGCCGCCGGATGAGCAGGTGGACTCGCTCGAGAAGGTGCGCTTCATGCCGGGCGTATTCGCCGCGCTGGCGCAGCTCGCGCGTCGTGGCTACCGCTTCGTCATGGTCACGAACCAGGATGGCCTGGGCACGCCGAGCTTCCCGACGGCGCAGTTCGAAACGCCGCACCAGTTCGTGCTGGACGCTTTCCGCTCGCAGGGCATCGAGTTCGATGCCGTGTTCATCTGCCCGCACTTCAAGACAGACGCCTGCGAGTGCCGCAAGCCCCGCACGCGGCTCGTGGAAGCGTACGTGCGCGACAACAACGTCGATCTCGCCTCAAGCGCAGTGATCGGCGATCGGGACACCGATCTCGAGTTCGCGCGCAATCTCGGCGTTCGCGGTCTGAGAGTTCGGCGGGACGGCACCGCCGAAGAGACCTGGCCCGCCATCGTGCGCGAGCTCACCGCGCGCCGCGCACGCCACGAGCGCCGCACGAAGGAAACGCAGATCGAAGTCGCCGTCGATCTCGACGCCAGCGAACCGATCCAGGTCTCCACGGGAATCGGCTTCTTCGATCACATGCTCGAGCAGATCGCGAAGCACGGTGGGTTCTCCCTGCAGCTCACCTGCAAGGGTGACTTGCACATTGACGAGCATCACACGGTGGAAGATTGCGCGCTGGCGCTCGGCGAGGCGTTGCGTCGGGCGTTGGGCTCCAAGGCCGGCATCGCGCGCTACGGTTTTCTGCTGCCCATGGATGAGTCGCAGGCCCGTGTAGCCATCGACCTCTCCGGACGCGCGTATTTCGTGTTCGAGGGGCGCTTCGGCCGCGAGCAGGTCGGGCAGCTTCCCACCGAGCTCGTTCCGCATTTCTTCCGCTCACTGGCGGACGCGCTGGGCGCTGCCATTCACGTGAGCGTCACGGGTGAAAACACGCACCACATGATCGAAGCGTGCTTCAAGAGCGTTGGCCGCGCGCTCCGGCAGGCCTTCCGCCGCGAAGGTGAGGATCTGCCCTCCACGAAGGGCGTGCTGTAGGACCGCGGCAATGACCACCGTCATCATCGACAGCGGCGGCGCCAATCTCGCCTCGCTCCAGTTTGCCCTCGAGCGGCTCAACGCGGATGCTCGCGTGACCAATGACCCTAGCATCGTGGTGAATGCCCCGCGAGTGATTCTCCCGGGCGTCGGCTCGGCAGCGGATGCCATGAAGCGTCTGCGCGCGTGCGGCCTGGCGGACGTTCTGCCGAACCTCACGCAGCCAGTGCTGGGCATCTGCCTGGGGATGCAGCTGCTCTTCACGCGCTCGGAGGAAGGCGCCACCGATTGCCTCGGCATCATCCCGGGCGAAGTGAAGCGTCTCACCGCAGAGCCCGGTCGGCCGGTCCCGCACATGGGCTGGAACCAGCTCACGGCCCTGCGAGCGGATCCGCTGCTCGAAAACATCGTCGAGAACGATTACGTGTACTTCGTTCACAGCTACGCCGCGCCCGTTTCGGACGTGACGCTTGCGGCCACGGATTACGGGACGCGGGTGTCGGCCGTCGTCCGGCGCGGCAATTTCTGGGGCACGCAGTTTCATCCCGAGCGCTCCGGCGCCATCGGCTCGCGGCTGCTCGCCAACTTCCTGAGGCTGAACTGATGCTGCTCATTCCGGCCATCGACCTGCGCAACGGCCGCTGCGTCCGCCTGTTCAAGGGCGATTTCAACGCCGAGACGCGCTATGAGCTCGAGCCGCGGGAGCTGCTCGAGCGCTATCGGGCCCTGGGCGCGTCCTGGCTGCATGTCGTCGATCTGGATGGCGCGAAGGATGGCGTGCTCGCCAACCGTGCCACGCTCCTTGCGCTCGCTGCCGAAAAGTCGGTGCGCGTGCAGGTGGGCGGCGGCATGCGCTCTGCCGAGGTGATCGAAGACGTGCTGAGCCACGGCGTGGCGCGCGTCGTGGTGGGCAGTGCCGCGGTGGAGCAACCGGGCGAGGTTGCGAAATGGATGCAGCGTTTCGGGCCCGATCGCGTGTGCCTCGCCCTCGATGTAAAGCTGGACGCCCGGGGCGAGCCTCTCGTGCGCACGCGAGGGTGGACGGAAGGCACGTCCCTCACGTTGTGGGATGCACTCCAGCCCTTCCTTCCCGTGGGCCTCAAGCACGTGCTCTGTACCGATATCGATCGTGATGGCGCGCTGAGCGGCCCCAACCTGGATCTGTATGCGCGTGCGCTGGAGCGCTTTCCGCAGCTTCAGTGGCAGGCGTCCGGCGGCGTACGCAACGCCGCGGACCTCGCTGCGCTCGCGCGTACCGGCGTGGCCGCCGCGGTCAGCGGCAAGGCGCTGCTCGAACAGCGCATCACTTCCGAGGAGTTGCGACCATTCTTGCCAAACGCATTATCCCCTGCCTCGATGTCCGCGACGGTCAGGTCGTAAAGGGTGTCCGCTTCCGGGATCACCGCGTGGTCGGGGACATCCTCGAGCTCGCCGCGCGGTATCGCGATGAAGGCGCGGACGAGCTGGTGTTCTACGACATCACCGCGAGCCCGGAAGGCCGCTCGGTCGACCGGGAATGGGTGAGACGCGTGGCGCGCGGTCTCGACATCCCCTTCTGCGTGGCGGGCGGCATTCGCTCGGTGGCGGACGCCGAAGCCGTGCTGAACGCCGGTGCCGAGAAGATCTCGGTGAACTCTCCGGCGCTCGCCAATCCTGCGCTGATCGATGCGCTGAGTGCACGCTTCGGCTCGCAATGCGTGGTCGTGGGCATCGACAGCCATCAGACCCCACAGGGCTATCGCGTGTATCAGTTCACCGGCGACCCGAACCGCACGCGCAATTCCGGCCGCGACACGCTCGAATGGGTGCGCGAGGTGCAGGAGCGCGGCGCCGGCGAAATTGTGCTCAACTGCATGGGCAGCGACGGCGTGCGGCGCGGTTACGACATCGAGCAGCTTCAGGCTGTGCGCAAGCTCTGCAACGTTCCGCTCGTGGCCTCGGGTGGTGCCGGCGCGCCCGAGCACTTCCGGGATGTGTTCACGCAAGCCGGTGTCGATGCGGCGCTCGCCGCCAGTGTGTTCCATTCCGGCGCCATCGTCGTGCGCGAGCTGAAGCGCACGCTGCGTGCCGAAGGCATCGAGGTCCGTCCATGAGCTCTGCTGAAGCCTCTTCCACGCCCGGTGCGCGCGTCACGCTTGCCGATCTCTACACGCTCGACTTCGCAAAGGGCGATGGCCTCATTCCGGCTGTCGTGCAGAGCGCGGAAAGTGGTGCCGTGCTGATGGTCGGCTACATGAATCGTGAGGCCGTGCGCGCCACGCTCGAGCGCCGCCGCGCGGTCTTCTTCAGCCGCAGCAAGAATCGTCTGTGGGAGAAGGGCGAGACGTCCGGCCACTTTCTCGACGTGCTCGACGTGCGCACGGACTGCGACCGCGACACGCTGCTGGTTCTGGCTCGGCCTCGCGGCCCCGCGTGTCACGTCGGCTCGAAAACCTGCTTCGGTGACGAAAAGCTCACGGATGGCGACCGGCTGGCGTTTCTCGCCGTGCTCGAAGACATCATCGAGCGCCGCATCGCGGATCGCCCTGAAGGCAGCTACACGTCGCGCCTCTTCGCGCAAGGTCCGCGACGCATCGCGCAGAAGGTCGGCGAGGAAGGCCTCGAAGTCGCGCTCGCCGCGGTCGGCGAGCCCGACGACAAGGTGATCGCCGAATCCGCCGACCTGCTCTTTCACCTGCTCGTGCTGCTCAAGTCCCGCGGCATTCCCCTCGCCCGCGTGGTCACCGAGCTCGAATCCCGCCACACCGAGAAGACCGCCGCCGCTCCGTGACACGCGCCGCTCACGCGGCGCACTCCACGCACCGACTCAGGAACGATGCAGAGCCCGGAAGCAGACGGCTGCCTCAGCGCTTGACCGGGCAGGTCACTGCATCCATCGTGTCCCACATTGGAAGCGATATCGTGACCTCATGAGCACCCTCACGCTGCACTACCACCCGCTCTCGTCCTACTGCCAGAAGGTGTTGATTGCGATCGACATCCTGGGCGTTGAGGTCGACAAGCGATTGCTTGACCTTGGAAACCCTGCCGAGCGTGAGGCGTTCCTGGCGTTGTGGCCCACAGGCAAGATGCCGCTGCTGGTAGATCAGGGTCGCCCCATCCCGGAAACGAGCATCATCATCGAGTACCTGCAACGTCACCACGCTCGCCGCGAACACACCCTCATTCCGCATGATCAGGACGCTGCCCTCAACGTTCGGCTGTGGGATCGGCTCTTCGATCTGTACGTGATGACACCGATGCAGGCTCTCACTGCGGACCTGCTCAAGCCGGAAAGTGAACGCGACGCACGCAGCACAGCTCGGGCGAGAGAAGGGTTGATGACGGCCTATGCAATGATTGATCGCCAGCTTGAAGGGCGCACCTGGGTGGCCAGCGACGCGTTCAGCATGGCCGACTGCGCGGCGGCACCATCCCTGTTTTATGCGGTGACATACGTGCCGCTGTCGCCCCAGCACCCACACCTTTCGGCGTACTTCGAGCGCTTGATGGATCACCCATCGGTCGCGACGACCATTGACCAAGCGCGGCCCTATTTCAGGATCTACCCCGGACGCGCAGGCTTGTCCCGAAGGTTTTACGACCCCGCGAGCGCCTGAAGATGCGCGCGCGCCGTTGCCGATCCCGTGCAGCTCGATCGCATGGCCTGAGTGATCGGCGCCCCGTCAGTGCGGACTCGCCTCAGCAGCCCGCCGGTAAGCCTCCGTCGCGTCGAGCGTCCTCCCCCGCGCGCGCAAGGCGTCTCCCACGAGCCTCCACGCGGCCGCATACGCATTCGGATCCCCCACCGCCAGCGCCGCCGCCTTGCGCCCCATGCTCTCGGCCTGCGGCGCGTTGCCTTCGGCGAGGTGAACCTGCCCCAGCTCGATCCACAGCAACGGATTGTTCGGCTCGATGCGCAGCGCCCGCTCGACCGTGGCCGTCGCCCCCGGGAAATCGCCCTTGTCCGTCTGCGAACGCGCCTGCTTCACGAGCGCCGCGGATGCGGTGCCCAGCCGGAACTGCTTGGGCGGTGGTGCGGGAGGCGGTGGCGGAGTGGGCTCCGGCGCCGGTTGCGGCGTGGGAACGCTCGGCTCCGGCTGCGGTGTGCCGGGCTGCCCCGGCGGGGGCTGCGACGGACGCGATACAGGGGGTCCGCCAAGGGACTGGCATCCCGCAAGCGCGAGAGCCGCAGATGCAACCAGGAGAGCCGAAACAGATGCGCGAGTGATCATGCGCGCATCTTATGCCGAGCTTCTGCTCAGCGGCGAATCATGTCGCGCAGCCACTCACCGGCGCGGTCGACGATGGAGCGAATGGGCCCTTCGCCGCAGCCCGGCTTGAACGGCGGCTCGCTGCCAAGCGGAACCGCGACAGTCACCACATCCTGCGCGCACGTGGGATCGGCGCGCAGCCCGGTGGTGTACTCGATGGACACTTCCGCCACGGATTCCGGCACGGGCGCACTGCGCGGCAGCGTGTCGAGCCCGTTCATCACGCGTGACCAGACGGCGAGCGCGCCGGAGGACCCCGTGAAGGCCGTGGGACTGTTGTCGTCGTACCCCACCCACACCACGGCGAGGTGCGAGCCCGAGAATCCTGCGAACCAGCTGTCGCGCTGATCAGAGGACGTGCCGGACTTGCCCGCCACCGACAACCCCGGCGGCAGCACCGCGCGTGCCGCGCGGCCGGTGCCCCGATCCATCACGAGCTCGAGCATGCGATTCACCTGATACACCGCATCCGGCTCCGCCACCTGCGACACCTGAAGCGGGAACGCACGCAGCGGCTTTCCGTCGGCACTGATCACCGCGCGCACCGCGCGAAGTGGCGTGCGGAAGCCGCCATTGGCGAGCCCGCCGTAGAGCTGCGCGACTTCGATCGGCGTGACGTTCACCGACCCGAGCAGCATCGCCGGCACTTCCACCGGCTTGCGCGTGAGGCCGAACCGCTGAAGCGTGCGCGTGACATTCGGCAGACCCACATCCAGCCCCAGGCCCACGGTGGCCAGATTCAGCGACTCGGCGAGCGCGCGCACCACCGGAACCGGCCCGTACACTTCATGCGTGAAGTTCGTGGGCCGCCAGTGCGTGCCGTTCCTGAGCTTCACGTCGATGGGCTCGTCCTGAATGATGCTCGCCGCCGTGTAGCGCCCGGTTTCGAGCGCCGCGAGATACACGAACGGCTTCACGAGCGAGCCCATGGGCCGCACGGCATCGAGCGCACGATCGAACCCGTTGTAGCCCACGCGCCGCCCGCCCACGAGCGCGATCACATCCCCGCTCTGGGGAGAGGTGACGACCACGGCGCCTTCGAGCGGCCCGTCCGGCCGCGTCTTCGGATCCCGCTTGCGCAGCTGCGCCGCGTGCAATTTATCCAGCCGCTCGAGCTCATGCTCGAGCGTGCGCTCTGCAAGCTCCTGCGCGCGCGGATCGAGACTGGTGAAGATCTTCAGGCCAGCCTCGGTGAGATCCTCCTCGCGGTAGTCCCGGCGCAGCGTGCGTCTCACGAAATCGAGATATGCCGGGTAATAGCCACCCGAGCTGCGCGTGATGACGCCGAGCGGCTTCTTCGCGGCGGCTTTCGCCTCCGCCTCGCTCACGACGTGGCGCTCTGCGAGGATCCGCAGAACGAGATCCCGCCGGGCGCGCACCCGCTCCGGGCGCCGGCGCGGGTCGTAGTACGACGGCCCGCGCACGACGGCCACGAGCAGCGCGATCTCCGACAAATCCAGCTCCGCGAGCGGCTTGCCGAAATAGAACTGGCTGGCGAGCCCGAAACCGTGCACGGCGCGTGCGCCGTCCTGCCCCAGGTAGATCTCATTGATATAGGCATTCATG
>JADGHX010000143.1 GCA_019683695.1 Steroidobacteraceae bacterium | reverse complement strand
ATTTAGCGCCGTCTGGTGGGCTCGGAGTTGTGTTTAAGAGACAGGGCGGGCCACACCGACAACGTGGGCTCGGACCAGGTGAACCAGGCGCTTTCGGAGCGCCGCGCCAATACCGTGGCTCAGTACCTGCGCAGCAAGGGCATCGTGGACCAGCGCATTGCCACCGTGGGTTACGGCGAGACGCGACCCATCGCGTCCAACGACACGCCCGATGGTCGCCAGCAGAACCGTCGCGTCGAGCTCACTCTGAGCCCGATCACGAGCGGCT
Source organism: Steroidobacteraceae bacterium (assembly GCA_019683695.1). Taxonomy (GTDB): domain Bacteria; phylum Pseudomonadota; class Gammaproteobacteria; order Steroidobacterales; family Steroidobacteraceae; genus JADGHX01. The sequence continues at coordinate 13,039 of JADGHX010000143.1, read as the reverse complement.
GATCCGGTCCCGCTTTTCTCCGCATCGCCACACCCCCGCCGTAGCATGCACGCCCTGCGTGCCACGGCGGCGGGTGTCTCCTCCTGCGACTAGAATGCCTCCTCTTCCGCGCCGGCCGCGCGGAACTGCGCTACCGCAAACCAAGAGGAGCTCACCATGATCACCGTGAACGTGCTCTATCCGGCTACGGAGGGTGCGAAGTTCGACATGAACTACTACCTCACGTCCCACATCCCGATGGTGAAGCGCGTGCTCGGCAACGCTCTCAAGGGGTGTGTGGTCGAGGAGGGCATCGGCGGTGGCGCGCCGGGGACGAAGGCGGCGTACTCCGTGATGTGCCACCTGCGGTTCGATTCCGTCGAAGCGTTCCAGGCGGCATTTGGCCCGCACGCCGCGCAGATCCAGAACGACATCGCCAACTACTCGAGCGTGCAGCCGGTCATCCAGATCAGTGATGTGAAACTGAGTTGATGGCGCATCGCGCCGGCACGGGCGCGCCGGCGCGATCTGCGCGCTCAGATCGTCTTGCCGTGAGCCTCGTAGCCCACGACGCCGTTGTCGTTGCACGACACTTCCACGCGCTCGCTGTGCGTGGCGGTGTAGGCGATGGCGAGCAGTTTGTCGGCGGGAAGCTTATCGCTCTTGTCGAACCGCATCAGGCGTCCATCGGGCATCGTCATGTAGACGACCACGATGAGATTGCACTGAGTGACGACCACCGAAGTCAGCGGGTGCCCCTCGGGCCCCTGGGGTGCATTCTTATCGATAGGCACTTCGGTGGCTTGCGCCAGGGAGGCTGCGATCACGATCGCAAGCAACGCGAGACGTTTCATCCAGATATTTCCTTCGGCTGAGTGACAGGGAATGACCGCGCAGGGGCGCTGCCAGCGTGGTGCGCGCGTGCAGGCCCCTGGTCCACCGTTCGCGCACGCCCGGGGGCCCGCAATGCGCGCGACGCGCGCACAGCCGGTCCTCGGCATGCACCAAAATCGAAACGGGGGTGGGTGGATGTTCTCACGACCGCGCGATGCGGCGCCACATCGGGCTCACGGCTCGACGCGTTCGAGCGCGCAGTGGACATGCGAGGCCGCCTGCGGGCGGCCGTTTCGGGTTGGGGCTCATGACCCGCCGCGATGGTGTCGCCCGCCGCAGACGCTCCGGAGCCGCAGCCGGCTCGCCCGCTGGGCCGGAATTCAATACGCCCATACAGGCTCGGCGAGCTCCTCCATCCGGCGCCGACGCTGCGCGCGTCACTGGTGTGAAGTCGTGGTGCAGGGCCGACTCGAGTGCGTTCACGCGCGATACCCGTGAGGGTTTGGGAATTTTTCCCGGCCACACGAGGAGCGGCGCGCCACCGCGTGCGAGCGCTACGGTTCAGGGCCGGAAATTGCGGCAACGGTGAGCCGCACGCCCACGATGCGGGCGCACGATGCGTGACTGCGCGGAAGGGCGAACGGTATGCTCGCGTGTCGCCTCGAAGCGACGGATTTCTTCTTTCGCGAGGAACTCATGATTTTCGCCAGGTCCTCACTTCCCGCAGCTCCCGATCTTCCGGTGCGGCACCGGTCGCGTCCGGTCGCAAGATGCGCCATGCGCTCGCTGCTGATCGCGAGCGCATTGCTGCTGCCTTTCGCCGCTCACGCGGGCCGCGCGTATGTGTCGAACGAAGATGGCCACACGGTGTCGGTCATCGACACAGACAAGTTCGCAGTCATCGCCACCATCCCCGTGGGAAAGCGCCCGCGAGGAATCGAGATCAACGAGGACGGAACGCAGATCTACGTCGCGCTCAGCGGTCTGCCGAAATGTCCACCGAAGATGCCGGATGAGGAATGCGCGAAACTCGGTCGCGACGTGAAGGCCGACGGCGTGGCCGCGGTCGACACGAAGACGCTGAAAGTCGCGAAGGTGTTCGAGGCGGGCTCGGACCCGGAGCAGTTCGATCTCGGCAGGGATGGCCGCCTCTATGTGGCCAACGAGGACGCGGCCACTCTCACGGTGCTCGACGTGCACACCGGCAAGATCGTCGGTCGCGTGAAAGTGGGCGAGGAGCCGGAAGGTGTGCGCCTCTCGCCGGATGAGAAGTGGGTGCTGGTCACGAACGAGTCGGACAACTCCGTCTCCATCATCGACACGCACGCGCTCAAGGAAGTGAAGCACGTTGTCGTCGGCAAGCGCCCACGCGATGCCGCATTCACACCGGATGGCAAGACGGCGTACGTGACCGGTGAGTTCGATGGCTCGCTCTACCGCATCGGTGTGCCGGAGGGCGCGCCGGTCGAGCGCGTGGTGCAGTTCTCGAAGGGCTTGTTGCCGATGTCCGTGCGGCTCGACGCGAAGCGCAATCGCCTGTACGTGAGCACGGGTCGAGGCGGCAAGGTGGCGGTGGTCGATATTTCCGGCAAGCCGCACGTCGTGACGGAAATTGCGGTGGGCGCGCGCCCGTGGGGCATCGCGCTCTCGAAGGATGGCAGCCGGCTCTACACCGCGAACGGGCCTTCGAACGACGTGAGCGTCATCGATACCGCCACGCTCAAGGTGATTCGCAAAATTCCCGTGGGCGCATCACCCTGGGGCGTCGTCATCGACGAATGATCACACGGGCGCCAGGGACTGGCGCCCCTTCCTGCGCGCTGCGCCCTCGCTCAAGCTGCGCCGCCTCCATCTGCACCGCTCCCCACACAGTCGCACACAGCAAGCCTCAAGGCCGCGCCGGCACGGTGCGCACCCTGAAAGGCCTGGCTCTCAATCGTGACTTGTACCCCTCGCTCGGTCTTGCGCCGCTCGAGACGGTCCACGCACAGCAGGCCTCAAGGTTGCGCAGGAACGTTGCACTCCCTGAAGGCCTGGCTTTCGATCGTGCGGAACAGCTTCGCCTTCTTCTTCGCCTCCTCTGTATCGCGAAAGATACCCGCGCCCTCGCGCGAGAGCGTCGAGTAGCGGGCGAAGGTCGAAGCTTCGACGAAATCGTCGTAGCTCAGGTGATCGGCGATGTGATCGATCGCGCACACGCACTGATACATGGCGCGATTGAGCCCGCCGGCGCGATTCGCACATTCCTGCACGTACTCCACGCGCGCGAGCGTGGGGTAGTCGTTCTTCGGAGTATCTGCCGAGTCGGGAGCGTCTGCTCTCAGTGGCAATGCCACAGCGAGCGCGAGTAGCGCTGCTCCAAACGCGTTACACACTGTGTCATTTCTGGCGCTGCAGAACGCTTTCACGCACCGTTCTCCTTCCACCGATTCTCAACTTTGGAACGCATCGTACGCTCGCACTTCTCCGCACTCCAAGTTGTGTTGCGCGGGTATTACCGCGGGTGTATTCATACGCCCGTTCAATTGCGCACGACACGGGGAATCGTGTCTCGCGCGGCCGAGGGGGTTCTCGCTTCGACTACTCGTCTTTCGAAAGAAGAGCAGGGAGGCGGTCGCGTATTTCAAGCAGAAAACACAATGCCCGGAGGAGATATGAGATACGAGTATCGGTCCCTACTGGTCAGCGTCGCGGCGCTGGCGGCAACGGCAGGCTCCGGTCTTGCCATCGCCGACCCGGACCTCGAGAAACACATGGCTGATCCGTCGAACTGGGCTGCGCAGGCCGGTGACTACGCGAATCACCGCTACAGCGAGCTCAATCAGATCAACGCAAGCAACGTCGGGAAGCTGCAGGTCGCGTGGACGCTTTCAACGGGCGTATTGCGCGGGCACGAGGGCTCGCCGCTCGTCATCGGCGACACGATGTACATCCACACGCCATTCCCGAACAACGTCTATGCGGTCAACCTCAAGGACCAGACGTTCAAGTGGAAGTACGAGCCCAAGCAGGACGCGAACGTCGTGCCGGTGATGTGCTGCGATACCGTCAATCGCGGTCTCGCCTATGGTGACGGCAAGATCTTCCTGCAGCAGGCTGACACGACGCTGGTCGCGCTCGATGCGAAGACCGGCAAGGTCGTGTGGAGCGCGAAGAACGGCGATCCGAAGATCGGCGAGACGAACACCAACGCTCCGCATGTGTTCAAGGACAAGGTGCTCACCGGCATCTCCGGCGGCGAGTTCGGTGTTCGCGGTCGCGTGATCGCCTACAACATCAAGGATGGCAAGCGAGCCTGGACGGCGTGGAGCATCGGTCCCGATTCCGACCTGCTGTTCGATCCACAGAAGACGATGACGTGGACGAACGGCAAGATGGCGCCGGTCGGCAAGGATTCCTCGCTGAAGACGTGGGAAGGCGACCAGTGGAAACTCGGTGGCGGCACCACCTGGGGCTGGTACTCCTACGACCCGAAGCTGAACCTTGTCTACTACGGCAGCGGGAACCCGGGCACGTGGAACCCCGCGCAGCGTCCGGGCGACAACAAATGGTCCATGACCATCTTCGCGCGTGACCTGGATACAGGCGTCGCGAAGTGGGTGTACCAGATGACCCCGCATGACGAGTGGGACTACGACGGCGTGAACGAGGTGCCGCTCGTGGAGCTCACCGTCAAGGGCCGCAAGGTTCCGGCGCTGGTGCACTTCGACCGCAACGGCTTCGCCTACACGCTGAACCGTGAGACCGGCGAGCTGCTCGTGGCGCAGAAGTACGACCCGAAGGTCAACTGGGCCACGCACATCGACATGAAGTCGGGTCGCCCGGTGGTCGACAAGCGCTACTCGCCCGGCACGACGGGTCCGGACGTGAACGTCAAGGACATCTGTCCGGCCGCGCTCGGCACGAAGGATCAGCAGCCCTCCAGCTACGATCGCAAGAGCGGCTTGTTCATGGTGCCGACGAACCACGTGTGCATGACGTATGAGCCGTTCCAGGTGGAGTACACCGCAGGTCAGCCCTACGTGGGCGCCACCCTCACGATGTTCCCCGCGCCCGGCAGCCATGGCGGTATGGGCAACTTCATCGCGTGGGATGCGGCCAACGGCAAGATCGTGTGGTCCAAGCCGGAGCGCTTCTCCGTGTGGTCCGGCGCCCTGACCACGGCCGGCGACGTCGTGTTCTACGGCACGCTCGAAGGCTACATCAAGGCCGTGAGCCCGAAGGACGGCAAGGAGCTCTGGAAGTTCAAGGCGCCCTCCGGAATCATCGGCAACGTCTTCACGTACATGTACAACGGCAAGCAGTACGTGGGCGTCTACTCCGGCATCGGCGGCTGGGCCGGCATCGGCATGGCGGCCGGGTTGACCGAAGAGACGGCGGGCCTTGGCGCGGTGGGCGGCTACAAGGATCTGGCCAAGTACACCACGCTGGGCGGGTCGCTGTTCGTCTTCTCGCTGCCTGACGGTGCGGCGAGCAGCAGCAGCACCACGGCCATGCGGTAATCGGGCAGACGCGACCGCTGATAGTTGGCGGTGTGCCGCTCGCAAGGAGCGGGCGGCACACCGCGGTTTGGAACCATTGCCCAGAGCCGTGCGTCCCATTCTGGTGCACGTCTCTTTTTCGAGAACTCCCCCACGATGAAATTTCACAAAACCCTGGCTATTGTCATGTCCGCGCTACTGGTAGCCGCGGCATCCCACGCGGCTCTGTCGCAGTCCACGGCAAGCGCCAGCCCGGCCGACACGCCGAAGCGAACGGCGGCCGCCACACCGGACTCCAAGTCTGCGGACTCGAAGTCCGCGGGTTCGCAATCGGACAAACCGTATATGGTCGTGGATGGAACCAAGGTCGACCAGAAGACACTCATGGGATGGCGCACATGGCGTGCGCTCGCGTGCGAGCGCTGTCACGGTGCCGCTCAGGAAGGCCTAGTCGGCCCGCCGCTGGTGGAATCACTCAAGAGGCTGACAAAGCAGGAGTTTCACGACACCATCATGAACGGCCGACCGGAGAAGGGCATGCCGCCGTTCTCCGCGAGCAAGATGGTGAACGACAACTGGGAAGGTTTGTACGCTTACCTGAAAGGCCGCTCCGATGGCCAGATCAAGCCGGGACACCTGTATCCTCTCGACTCGGACAAGAAGAAGTAGCCAAGCCGTGGCTTCGCTTCGCGTCGCGCGAGGCGCTTCGCTGTGGTTGTGGTTCCTGGCTGCCGCAGCGACGCTGCTTGTGAGCGCTGCCGTGCGGGCGCAGCCGGCGCAGAGCTCGCCTGCCTCCGCGCCCGCCGATCAGGCGGATGTGCTGAAGGTGTGCGCGGATCCGAACAACCTGCCGCAGTCGGACAAGCACGGCCAGGGCTATGAGAACAAGCTCGCCGAGGCGCTCGCGCGGGATCTCGGCAAGCGCGTCGAGTACACGTTCTTCCCACAACGCATGGGCTTCGTGCGCAACACTCTGCGCGCCCGGGACGAGCAGACGCGCGTCTACAAGTGCGATGTGATCATCGGCGTACCGAAGGGGTACGAGCTCACCGCCACGACCCGGCCCTACATGCGTTCCGTGTACGCCATGGTGGTGCCCGCGCGTGCGCAGCTCGGTACGCTCAACACGCCGGAGGATCTGCTGAAGCTGCCGAAGGAGAAACTGCAGTCGCTGCGTATCGGCATCTTTGCCCGAACGCCGCCGACGGATTGGTTGCTCCAGAACGGGCTCATCGATCGCGCCGCGCTGTATCCGGCGCAGAGCGGCGATCCGGACGAGCATCCCGCGAACGTCATCGAGCGCGATCTCGAGGCGGGGAAGATCGATCTCGCCATCGTGTGGGGTCCGGTCGCGGGCTTTCTCGCGAACCGGCACAAGGGCGCCGAGAAGTGGACCGTGGTGCCGTTCAAGCCCGATCCCAGGATCCACTTCGATTACGAGATCGCCATGGGCGTGCGCTTTGGCGAGGACGAATGGCGCAAGACCCTCGATGACTGGATTGCCACGCATGCCAAGGACATCGAGCAGATCCTCGTGAGCTATCGCATTCCGTTGCTGCAGACGTCCTCCGAGCAGCGCGGGTCCTCCAATTAGCGTGCCCAGTTTGGCAGAGGAAAGCGCGTCCCCGGGCAGGTATGCTCTCCCGCTCGCCTCGTGTGAGTCTGCTCATGGACGTTCTCGCTTCCTTTCATCCCGCAGTCGCCAATTGGTTCCGTCGCGCGTTCGAAGCGCCCACGCCGGCTCAGGCTGAGGCGTGGCCCGCGATTCAGGCGGACCGGCATGTGCTCATTGCCGCGCCGACCGGATCCGGCAAAACCTTCGCGGCATTCCTCGCGGCAATCGATCGGCTGATTCGCGCGGGCCTCGCGGGAGAGCTGAAGGACGAAACGCAGATCGTCTACGTCTCGCCATTGAAGGCGCTCTCGAATGACATTCATCGCAATCTCGCCGCGCCGCTCGCCGGCATCAGCCAGGAACTGCGCGCGCTCGGGCTGCCGGAAGTGGAGATCCGCACGTGGGTGAGAACGGGCGACACGCCCGCCACCGAGCGCGCCAGAATGTCCCGCACGCCGCCGCACATCGTGGTGACGACGCCCGAGTCGCTCTACATCCTCCTCGGCTCAGAATCCGGCCGGAACATGCTCTCGACCACGCGAACGGTGATCGTGGACGAGATTCACGCGGTGGCCGGCACCAAGCGCGGATCGCACCTGGCACTCTCGCTCGAGCGGCTCGAAGCGCTCGTCAGCGCGCCGCTGACGCGGGTCGGGCTCTCGGCAACGCAGAAGCCCATCGAGGAGGTGGCCCGTTTTCTCGTGGGCGAGGGCGAATCGCCGCTCAACTGCACGATCATCGACAGCGGGCACGTTCGGCGGCGGGATCTCGCGCTCGAAGTGCCGGGCGCCCCGCTCGAAGCGGTGATGTCGGGGGAAGTGTGGCTGCAGGTGTACGACCGGCTTGCAGAGCTGATTCGGGAACACCGGACCACGCTCGTGTTCGTCAACACGCGGCGGCTTGCCGAGCGTCTGGCCCGGCATCTCTCGGAACGCCTCGGCAAGGAGAACGTGACCGCGCATCACGGCAGCCTTGCCAAGGAGCTGCGCCTCGACGCCGAGCATCGCCTGAAGCGCGGTGAGTTGAAGGCACTGGTCGCCACCGCCTCCCTCGAGCTCGGCATCGATATCGGCGACGTCGATCTCGTGTGCCAGTTGAGCTCGCCGCGCTCGATCAACGCCTTTCTCCAGCGCGTGGGCCGTTCCGGGCACGCCGTCGGCGGCACGCCGAAGGGCCGGCTGTTCCCCCTGTCGCGCGATGATCTCGTCGAATGCACCGCGCTGCTCGATGCCGTACGCCGAGCGGAGCTGGACACTCTCCACATCCCGCAGAACGCGCTGGATGTGCTGTCTCAGCAGATCACGGCCGAAGTAGCGGCCCGCGAGTGGAGCGCCGAGGAACTGTACAAACTCTGCACGCGTGCCTACCCGTATCGAACGCTCTCGCGCAAAGAGTTCGACGAAGTGGTGCAGATGCTCGCGGAGGGCTTCAGCACGCGGCGCGGCCGCACCGGCGCCCTCATTCATTACGACGCAGTGAATCGCATGCTCCGCCCGCGCCGCGGCGCGCGACTCACGGCGATCACCTCGGGTGGCGCAATTCCGGACACGGCCGATTACAAGGTGCTGCTCGAGCCCGCGGGTATCGTCATCGGTACGGTGCACGAGGATTTCGCCGTCGAGAGCATGTCCGGCGACATCTTCCAGCTGGGAAACGCCTCGTATCAGGTGATGCGTGTGGAGCGAGGCACGATGCGGGTGCAGGATGCGCAGGGCCAGCCACCCACCATTCCCTTCTGGCTTGGTGAAGCGCCTGGGCGCACCGACGAGCTGTCCGTTTCCGTATCCCGCCTGCGTAGCGAGGTCGAGGCCCGGCTCGAAAACGGAAAGGACGCCGCGCTTCAATGGATGACTGACACCCTCGGTCTGCACGCTGCCGCGGCCACGCAGCTTGTGGACTATCTCGCCGCTGCACGCGCTGCGCTTGGGACGCTGCCCACCCAGCAAACGGTTGTCTTCGAGCGATTCTTCGATGAATCGGGCGGCATGCAGCTCGTGATTCATTCGCCCTTCGGCAGCCGCGTGAACCGCGCGTGGGGTCTCGCTCTGCGCAAGCGCTTCTGTCGCAAGTTCAATTTCGAGCTGCAGGCGGCTGCAACCGAGGACTGCCTCATCCTCTCGCTCACGGCTGCGCACAGCTTCGAGTTGGAGGATGTGGCGCGCTACCTGCATTCCAACACCGCGCGGCACATTCTCGTGCAGGCGCTGTGTGCTGCGCCGATGTTCGAAGTGCGCTGGCGCTGGGATGCTTCCATTTCACTTGCGCTGCCGCGGTTTCGCGGTGGCAAGAAGGTTCCGCCGCAGATCGCGCGGATGAACGCGGAAGACCTGCTCGCCTCCGTGTTCCCCGATCAGGTAGCGTGCGCGGAGAACCTGTCGGGCGAGATCGAAATCCCCGATCACCCGCTCGTCCGGCAGACCATCCGCGATTGTCTCGAGGAGGCGATGGATATCGAAGGCTTCGAGCGGCTGCTGCGCGCGCTGGAGTCCGGCGACATTCGCGTTGTGGCGCGCGATCTCACGGAGCCTTCACCGCTCGCGCTCGAAGTGCTCTCCGCCCGGCCGTACGCCTACCTGGACGATGCGCCGCTCGAAGAGCGCCGCACGCAAGCCGTCATGAGCCGGCGCTGGCTCGACCCGGAATCCGCCGCCGACATCGGCAAGCTCGATGCGGAGGTCATTCAGCGCGTGCGGGGCGAGGCATGGCCGGATGCCACCACCGCGGATGAGCTGCACGATTCGCTTTTGTGGCTCGGTTTTCTCACGGAGGAGGAGGCGCGCCGCAATCCTGCATGGCCCGCGCTGCTCGAAACGCTCGCGACGCAGGGGCGCGCGACACAGCTTTCGGGGCCGCGCCCGCTTTGGGTCGCCGCGGAGCGACGCCCGCTTTTCGAAGCCTTGTTTCCGGGCGCGCCGTACACGCCGGACGTGACGGCTCCCCCGGAGTTTGCGAAGTCCTGGGAAGCTGCAAACGCTCTCGTGGAAGTGGTGCGGGGCCGGCTCGAAGGGCTCGGTCCGGTTCCCTCCCGCGCAATCGCGGAATCACTCGCCTTGCCGCTTCCGGGTGTGGACGTAGCGCTCGCGGCCCTGCAGGCGGAAGGGTTTGCGATGCGCGGCCGCTTCACGCCGGGCACGAGCGAAGACGAATGGTGCGAGCGCCGCCTGCTCGCGCGAATCCATCGGTACACGGTGAAGCGCCTGCGCGCCGAAATCGAGCCAGTGCTTGCGCGGGACTTCCTGCGATTTCTGTTCGAATGGCAGCGCGTGACTCCCGAAGCGCGCATGCAGGGGCCCGATGCGCTTGCGGCCGTGCTCACGCAGCTGGAAGGCTTCGAAGCGCCCGCGGGTGCGTGGGAAACGGAAATCCTCCCGGCACGCATCAACGAATACGAGCCGGCGTGGCTCGATGAGCATTGTCTTGCAGGCCGGTTCGTCTGGACGCGCCTCGCACGCCGCACACCGAATCCCGAGCGGGGCGCGGCCCCGGTGCGTTCGACGCCCATCACGCTGCTACCGCGGCGGAATGTGCGCGCATGGTCCACGTTTGCAACGCCGATGGACCCCTCGCATCTCACCGCAAACGCGCGCGCCGTGATCGAGCACATCCAGCAGCACGGCGCGTCGTTCTTCGATGAGATCGTCGAGGGCGCGCGGCTTCTGCCCTCGCAGGTGGAGGAGGCGCTCGCCGAGCTCGTTGCGCTGGGCCTTGTGAACTCCGACAGCTTCGCAGGGTTGCGCGCGCTCCTCGTGCCCTCCGATCGACGGCGCTCGCCGGGCGCGCTGCGCCGGCGCCGGCGAATCGCCATGTTCGGCATGGCGGATTCGGGCCGCTGGGCGCTGGTTCGCCGTCCCGTGCCCGCCGAGGCGAGGCCACCCGGCACATCGGGTGATGGCGAAGCGGTGGAGACCATCGCTCGCGCGCTGCTGCGCCGCTGGGGTGTCGTGTTCTGGAAGCTCGTCTCGCTCGAGGCGGACTGGCTGCCGCCGTGGCGCGAGCTGCTCATGTGCTGCCGGCGCCTGGAAGCGCGCGGCGAAATTCGCGGCGGGCGCTTCGTAGCGGGCTTCTCGGGCGAGCAGTTCGCCACGCCCGAAGCCGTGGGGTTGCTGCGGGACCTGCGCCGGAAAGCGCCCAACGGCCAGCTCGTCGCGGTCTCCGCGGCGGACCCGCTCAATCTTGTCGGTGTGGTCACGCCGGAGAACCGCGTGCCGGCGCTCACCGGCAATCGCATTCTCTATCGCGATGGAGTGCCCATCGCCGCGTACGCCGCCGGCGAAGTGCGCTTCTTCGTGCCGCTCGACCCAAAGGAGAAGTGGGAGGCACAGAACGCCATCCTGCGCCGCCACGTTCCGGCGGCACTGGCCGATCTGGCCTGATGATCGCGCTCCTGCGATGAGATCGCTGACCACCTGCTCGAGGTAGCAGGCGAGCACCGCGACCGCCATCTCGGTCAGCTCGCCGCCAGCTCTCCGCGAGTGAAGCGGCGCAAGCCCTTCAAGCGCTCGAGGACCCGAAAGGCTCGCTCAGCGAGCGTCATGCGATGACAGTGCGTTCCCACACAATCTCAGCGGGAACATCCGCGGGCGCGAATGCCGGTCGCAATTTCATGGCGCGCCCAGCTCAGCGAGTGCTGCCACGTTCCTGCGCAAAACATCGCCGCCGCCCGACCCGCGCCAGCGCATTGCCACGCATGGCACTTTCGCATAGCACGCCAACGGCCAGTCTCTATGGCAATCGCGCCCTCAACTCTGCGGCGCATGCGCAACCGGTGAAGCGCGTGGCCGCTGCTCGGTGAAGACCTGGTCACCGCGGTGACGTCGCGGGGCGATATCGCCTCTCAGCGGGAACATCATCGCCGTGCCGCCCACGTCCGCGCGTTGTCGCGCATGACACTTTCGCGTAGCACGCCAACGGCGAGTCTCTATCGCAATCACGCTCAACTCAGCGGCGCATGCGCGACCGGCAAAGCGCGAGGGGCGGGGCGAACGCCGCGTTTCAGCGGGAACTTCACGCCGCGCGACACACGCCAGCGTGTTGCCGCGCGTGACACTCTCGCGTACCACGCCAACGGCCAGTCCCTATCGCAATCACGCGCTCAACTCAGCGACGCATGCGCGATCGGTGAAGCGCGAGATGGCGGCGGCGAATGCCGCGTTTCAGCGGGAATCTCTTCTCCGCGTGTGGTCGCTGCGGGAACGCTACCGCGCTTGGCCGCGGCGAGCAGCACGCCAACAGCGAGCCCGTAGTCGACTGATTCTCCGCCCCAGCGCGTAACCGCCGTGCCCGGGCGCACCGTGAGACCCGCGTGCTCGTGCTGTAAGGCCAGTTGCGTCCAGGCCGATGGCCGCTGCGGCGGCAGGCTGTCGAGCGTTTGACCATCCGGCTTCACAAAGCGGAACGCCCCATCATCCAGCACCTGAATCTGTACGCCGCCTTCGTGCACGAAGCGGTGATGCCGCCGGCAGAGCAGCACGAGGTTCGAGGCCTTCGTCTTCCCGCCCTGCGCCCAGTGCTGCACGTGATGGGCATCCACGAAGCGCGTGTGCGTGCACCCCGGGAAGCGGCAGCCCCGATCGCGCGCCTGCAGCGCCCGGCGCAGCGCCGGCGGAATGCTGCGCGTCCGCCGCCCGACATTGAGCGGCTCGCCATCTGTGCCCTCGAGCAGGTGAACGACCGCGCTGTCGCAGGCCAGCCGGCGGGCGGTTTCGGCCGGAAGAGAAGGCCCGTGCTCGATCTCGCAGCGCCCGGCGATGCTGTCCCGGAGCGTGGTGGCATCCACGTGCACGATGATCTGCTGACGCTCCCCGCCGCTTAAGCTCTGCGCGCCATGCTTGAGGAAGGTTTCCGCCAGAACCCCGAGCGCATCGGCGCGCTGGGCCGCCCAGCTCGGGCGATCTGAAGACTCCGCGCCCGTGTCCCGGGCGGGGCTTGTTTCAGCGGGAACGTCCGGCGCGTGCATCTCGTGCACGGCCGCGTCGAGCGCCTTGATCACGAGCGCACCAACGTCCGCAGGAAGCCGCGCCCTCAGCACCAACGACCCGTCGCTGTCATGGAGGTAGCTGAGACAGCGCCCGGCGTACTGCTGCGCCTCGCGCGAGAGCTCCTCGGCCTCCTTCGCGCGGCGGAACTGCTG
>JADGHX010000142.1 GCA_019683695.1 Steroidobacteraceae bacterium | reverse complement strand
TAGACAGGCGTATTGGTGACACCGTGTGTAGCCCACGTGAAATAGCGGGACATGGCCGTGTCACAGCCACGTCACAGGATGCCTGGGATCGGTGCGTACTCTCCGCGATGTCCCGCTCGGCCTTCAAGTAAACAACAGATCGAAGCAGCGACGGTGTGCCGACTCTCGAAAAAGCCAGCGGCACACTGGCGCGTGTGAAGAGCGCGCGACGGATGACGATCCCGGCAGTATTCCGCCGCCACGTCAGAAGTCGACGCGTCCGGATCAGAGGAATCGACGCGGCGTGTGAACGCATGTGTGACGCGAACGCGGATTCAACTCTCGACAAGACAGGCTCCAACCGCTGGAGCACCGCCGAAAGGGAGAAGAATCCTGAGCAGCTTCAGATCTTACGTGGGCTGCGGCCGCTGACTGGCGTGGGGAGGAGATGGAGCGGGTGATGGGAATCGAACCCACGTTAGCAGCTTGGGAAGCTGCAGTTCTACCATTGAACTACACCCGCCCCGATGACCGGACACCGGGAGGACGCTGAGTCCTTCGAGGGGCGGAATAGTACATCCGTCTCCGGGCGACGCCAACGAGGTCACGGGCGGAAGGTCGGGCGACTCCGCGAAGCTCGCCGCATCGGGCGACCGTCGCCCCAGCCCGACCGGCACATACGGCGACGGCGGGAACGGGTACGGCGACCGCCGCATGCGATCTCGCGTTGGAGGGGCACGGGAGCGCGTTTGTGGCGCTCGTAGACAAGGTCCCGTCCAGCGCGCCCTCGAGCGCTGGCAGGATCGCCCCGTCGCACCAATCCGAGCTGCGCTGCCCCACCAATCCCGAATAGCTGGCCTGCGCACCTGCCCGCCCGATCTGCCCGCCATCGCGCCCCTCGCCGCAGGCAGCCGAATCCCTCTGTGCGGACGGCGGCGGCGCCGGGATGTGCGCGGTGGGCAGAGGCGACAGCGCGAAAGCTAGTGCACCAGCCGCTGCTGCACGGTGCCCTTGGAGGCGAGGCTGAAGCGCGGCTCTGGCGTCTCGAGCGTGCCGCTGGCGAGCTCGGCCGCGTAGCGGCCCACCGCGGGTGCGTGCTTGAAGCCATGACCGGAGCCCGCGCCCACCAGCCACACGTTGCGCCACGCCGGATGGCGGTCGATGAGGAGGTCGCCGTTCGAGCTGTTCTCGTACTGGCACACGCGGGACTCGACCAGCGGGCGCGTGGCCATCACCGGAAAGCGCATCTTCATGAACTCCCGCACCTCCGCGAGCGCCGCGGCGGACGGCGTGCGGTCTCCGCGATCCGGGTCGAACAGCGGGCCATGGCGGTCGTGCGCGATCTTGAAGCCGCGCGCTTCGAGATCCGGCATGCCGTAGAAGATGTCGCCGTTATTGAAATCCGCCCAGGTGGGGAGCTGACCGGGCTCGAAGCGGCGGTCACCGGCGTCCGGTGCGAAGTAGAACACTTCCTGGCGCGTGGGAAAGATGCGGTTGCCCAGCGTTGCCGGAAACACCTTCGGAAGCCACGGCCCGCAGGCGAACACCACACCTTCAGCGCGCAGGGTCTCGCCGGAGGCCGTGCGCACTTCATTCAGCGTGTCTCCACCGGCCGTCACGGCGCTTTCCACAGGAGTGCCTTGTGAAGCGCGGCCGCCGGGCTCGACAGGGGACACCACCATTTCCATTCGGTACTCCCCTCCCGCCTTCACGAACTCCGTCACCAGCGTCTGCACCGCCCGCCGCGCCATCAGCGCGCCGAACCCGGGCTCGTACAGCCCCACTTCGATTCCGCTCGAGTCGATCTGCGGGAAGCGCCTCGCCAGCTCCGCGCGGGTCAGCGCCTCCGTGGGTAACTTCAATCGGCGGTGCACGTCGAGGGATTGCGTGACGTACGGCTCCTTGCGCGGAAAAACGAAGAGCACGCCCGTTTGGTGAAAGATCGGCAGACCCGCACGGTCGCTTAGCCATCGCCAGTCCGCGAGGGAATCGAGCGCCATGCGGGTGTACACCTCATCCGCACCATACGTGGCGCGCGTAACGCGGGATTCCCCTCCGGATGAGGCCCGTGCGTGAGCGGGCCCCCACGCATCCAGCAGCAACACGCGTTGCCCTTTGCGGAGCAGATGCCATGCGGTCCACGCGCCAAACGCGCCGGCGCCCACGACGATGGTGGTCCACGGAGATGCGGACTCGCGCGCGGCGGCCCGCTGGGCTGCAGGAATCATTCGGGTCGGCACCGATGCCGCAAGCGCGCTGCTCCCGAGCAGACGCAGGGCGCCGCGAAGTATCGCGCGTCGTGACAGCACCGGAAATCAGAAGCTGCGGCGGAACATGATGCCGTACGTCCTCGGCCGGTTCGTGAGATAGCCGACGCGAGCCCGCGTGCCGCGTTCGCGGTCCAGCGAGAGAAACGCACGCTCGTCCCACACGTTGTTCAGGAACAGCGCCCCTTCCCACAGCTCTCCCCGCACGCCGATGCGCAGATTGCCGATGTCGTACGACGGCAGCTTCGCCGGGAAGGTGAACGAGTCGATTGTCGGGTCGCCATACGTGATGAAAGCAGGCGCCGGACTATCCGGGTCGCTGTCCAGCGTGCCGAACGGCGGCTCCTGATCCGCGAGCTGCGTGTAGGAAGACCCGACGTATTGCGCCGTGAATGTCGCATAGCCATTCACAGCTCCCCAGGGCCACGAGTACGTGATGCTGGCCGCGGCCTGAACTTCCGGCGCGGTCGGCAAGCGGTTGCCGTCGCGGATGCCGGCGATCGGCGTGGTGCCGCCACCGGTGATCGTCGTATCGATGCGCGCTTCGACCCAGGTTGCAGAGATGCCGAAATCCCAGCGTTCCGTCGGTCTCGCGAAGAGCTCGGCTTCCACGCCCAGTGTGTGCGCGCTCGGCACGTTGACGACAATGCGGGAGGAGCAGCTGCCCGCATCGACGTTCGCCTGCAGATCCTCGATATCGGAGTAGTAGATGGATGCGTTGAAGATCACGCGACCATCCGCCAGCTGCGTCTTCGCGCCGAGCTCGTAATTCCAGGCTTTCTCATCGGCCCAAGTCGGGCTGAACACGCTTCCGAACAGCGCGCGATCCTCGTCCGAGCAGATGGGCGCATTCAGCGGATCGTTGATGCCGCCGAGGCGGAACCCTCGTGAGATCTGCGCACTGAAATTCATGCGGTCGTTCGGGCGATACGTGAGGATTGCGCGCGGCGAGAAGCCATCCGAATCCACCGACCCGGGCACATCCGTCTGCGGCACGGCGAAGAAGCCCGCGAAGGTGAGCAGGCGATCCTCCTTGAAATCGTACCAGCGCACGCCCGCCGTCAGGCTCCACTGCTCCGTGAAGTCGTACGTGCCTTCACCGAAGAGCGCGTACTGCCTGAAGTCATAGCGCAGCGAGGAAAAGAACGGATTGTCAGGTGGCGCGCCGTTCGCGGCGCTGTCAGTATTCGCGAGCCTGCGCGTGATCTCGTCGTAGCCCGGCGTCGGAAGCTCCTGACCATAACGGCGGCCAAAATTCTGGTAAAAGGCGCCCGCAACCCACTGGAACGGGGCACCCTCGTCGGCTGAGGCGAGGCGCAGCTCCTGACTGAAGGCGTGCAGCCGGGTCGTGTCGATGAGCGGAGAGCTGATGCGCACTTCGTCGGGCGTCCCGCCAATGTCGAACGTGACACTGCCCGTGAGCGACGTGGCATCGCGCGTCACGACGACCTCGCGATCCGTGTAGGAGCTGATCGACGTGAGCGTCACGGGGCCGAAGTCGTATTCGATCTTCAGGTCCCCGAGGCGGAAGTTGTCGTCGATGCCTTCCGTGAGCTGCGTGAATTGTCCGCGCTCACCGAGGAACACGGGCGGCTGGGTCGTCGTGAACGGATTGGCGAGAATGTTGTAGAAGTCGATGCGCGGGAAGCCGTCCGTGTCGAGGTCCTGATAGACCACGCGCGGCGTGATCGAAAGCTCCTCGATCGGCTGCCACAGCAGCGCAATGCGCCCACCCGCCTTCTTGCCGCTATCCTGATTCTCGCGCACGGCGAGGCTCGGCTGCGTGGCGTCGATGAAGCCCGCCAGATCATTGTAGAAGCCCACGACACGCACCGCCGTCTTCTCGCCGAGCGGCAGGTTCACGACTCCCTTCACGGCGCCGCCGAACTCCGTGTCGGAGCCGTCGCTCGCGGAGATCTCACCCGTCGCCTCGAACGTGTTGATCTGCGGTTGCACGGTGATATAGCGCAATGTGCCCGCAAGCGACCCGGCGCCGAAGAGCGTGCCCTGCGGGCCGCGCAGGATCTCGAACCGCTCGAGGTCGAACAGGTCCAGATCAGGCGTGAACAAGGCAATCGAGATGGGGGATTCATCCAGGTACACCCCCACTTGTTCCTTCACGCCGGGTTGATCGCGCACGACCTGTCCAGCGCTGATGCCGCGCACGGCCACCTGACTCTGCCCGGGGCCGAGATCGGTGATCGTCAGGCCCGGGATGTTGCGCGCGAGCTCGGGGAGATCGGTCGTTCCGGTATTGCGAATCTGCTGCTCGGTGACCGCAGCGATCGAGAACGGCACATCCTGCAGGGCACTTTCGCGCTTCGTTGCGGTGACGATGATCTGCTGAATCTCGGTGTCGCGCTTTTGCTCTTGCGCAATGGCGGTTGCGGAAACAATCAGAGCCAGCGCTAAGACGAACGATTGCGTAGACGTATGCATCGACGTCCCCTCCCTCGGGTGCGTGTGCATCGCGTTGCAAATCGACGGCGCGCAGCATGGCCGCGCAGAACAGCTTGGCAAGCAGCAAGATCAATGCCGCACGAAACGCGAACTGCAGCTGAGGCGTCAGTGCGCGCACTGCATGTGCGCTCAACGCAAAGTCCGTGCTGCATCGAGAGTCGCCGCGAGAGACGTCTGGATACTTCGGCCAGCAATGCGCAGCGTCTAGCCTTTCTCGTGTGTAACGCGAGCAGGCGTGAAGCATCGGCAGTTCCATGCATCACGACGGCTCGTGGCGCCTGACATGCCGATGATTTCGCTGGTGCGCCGTTCGCGGTGGTAGCGATTCAGAGCGCGGCGATCATGTCCGCGCGGGTCGCTGCTGTGCCCGCGAGCAGGGTGAAGCATCGTCGCAATCTCCCTGCATCGCCGCGGCTCGCGGTACCCGGAATGCCGTCCTTCTGCTGTCACGCGCTTCGCGGTGGTGGTGATTTGGAGCGCGGTGGTCCTGTCCGAGTACGGAGTTGCCGCTGTGCCCGCGGTTGTCCTGCGCGGAAGGCAAGTCCACTCCACGTGATCTGCGTGCTTGTTCCTGCAGCGGGATGATGCTAATTTCGCGCGCCATGTCTTTCCGCGCGACAGCATCTCTCCAGCTCGCCCGCACGTCCGTTGCGGCCGGCTCGCTCGCGCTTCTTCTCCTTCTGCGGCTTCCGCCGCAGTAACCCCCCCTATGCGCCAGCGGTCGGCGCGAACAAGACCGCAAAACCCCGAGCCGAATGAACCCGAGCAAGCCGCAGGCTTGCTGGAGCGAACGTCATGCTGCGTGATCCTTCGACCAAATACCGCCCCTTTACGCCGATCGACCTGCCCGATCGCACCTGGCCCAACCGTGTGCTCACCGCACCACCCACGTGGTGCAGCGTGGACCTCCGGGACGGCAATCAGGCCCTCATCGAGCCGATGGACAGTGCGCGCAAGCGCCGCATGTTCGACCAGCTCGTGCGCATCGGCTTCAAGGAGATCGAAGTCGGCTTCCCGTCCGCATCGCAGACCGACTTCGATTTCGTGCGGGAGCTGATCGAGAAGCAGCTCGTGCCGGATGGCGTCACCATTCAGGTGCTCACCCAGGCCCGCGCGGATCTGATCGAGCGCACGTTCGAGAGCCTGCGCGGTGCGCGTCGCGCCATCGTTCATCTCTACAACTCCACGTCGACCCTGCAACGTCGCGTCGTTTTCCGTCTGGATCGCGCAGGCATCACAGACATCGCCGTGCGCGCCGCCACGCTGATTCGCGACCTGGCGCGCCAGCAGCCCGACACCGAGTGGGTGTTCCAGTACAGCCCGGAAAGCTTCACGGGCACGGAGCTCGATTACGCCGTCGAGATCTGCGATGCCGTTGTGTCGGTGTGGGACCCCACACCGGATCGCAAGGTCATCCTGAATCTGCCTTCCACGGTTGAGCTTGCGACACCGAACATCTACGCGGACCAGATCGAGTGGTTCAGCCGGCACGTTGCCCGGCGAGACTCGGTGATCATCAGCGTCCACCCGCACAACGATCGCGGCACGGGCATCGCGGCCGCGGAGCTCGCGATGATGGCCGGCGCCGAGCGCATCGAGGGCACACTCTTCGGCAACGGTGAGCGCACGGGCAATGTGGACGTGGTGACACTCGCGCTGAACCTGTACACGCAGGGCGTGGACCCGAAACTCGACTTCTCCAACATCAACGCCATCGCGCGATGCGCCGAGAGCTGCACGCAATTGCCGATCCATCCGCGCCACCCGTACGTGGGCGATCTCGTGTTCACCGCGTTCTCCGGCTCACATCAGGACGCCATCAAGAAGGGGCTTGCCGCCCTGCAACCCGGCGGATTGTGGGAGGTGCCGTATCTGCCGATCGATCCGGCGGACCTGGGGCGCTCGTACGAATCCATCATTCGCGTGAACAGCCAGTCGGGCAAGGGCGGCGTGGCCTACCTGCTCGAGCGTGACTATCAGCTCGTGCTGCCGCGACGGCTGCAGATCGAGTTCAGCCGCGTCGTCCAGGAAGCCGCCGACACCACCGGCAAGGAGCTGACCTCGGCGGACATCTGGAAGATGTTCGAGAGCGAATATCTGTCCGCGTCGGGCCCGCTGATATATCGCTCGCATCAGCTCGTCACCTCGGCGGATGGGGACGATCGGGAGCGCATCACGCTGAGCACCGAGCTCAACGGCGGCGCGGTGACGTTCCACGGCTCCGGCAATGGACCGATCGATGCCGCCTTGCGCGCGCTGAATCTGCCCATCGACGTCGTCTCATACGACGAGCACTCCTGCGGAACGGGGAGTGAAGCGGCCGCGGTGGCGTACGTGGAGATCGAAGTGCCGGGGGGCCGCTCGCTGTTCGGCGTCGGCCGTCACGCGAATATCGTCACCGCGTCTCTGCTTGCCGTGCTCTCGGCCGTGAACCGCGCGATTCGCCGCGGTGCGCTCTCGATCGATACGTCGGTCGCGCGCACCGGAACCTGAACGGGCGATCAGCGAGGCTCGATCACAATCTCCGCGGTGACGGAGTTCGCGATGTAGCAGGACTCGTGGGACCGATGGTGCAGCCGCTCCAGCTGCTCCGCGGAGGGCGCCGGCCCCTGCCAGGTGATCTGGGGCCGCAACCGCACCTTCACCATGGCAGTGGCGCCGCGCGCATTCTTGCCCATCTCGCCGATGGCTTCGTCTTCGTAGCGATCGATGACGAAGCCGTCGCGCGCCGCGTATGAAAGGAAGAACAGCATGTGGCAGGAAGAAAGCGCAGCCACCAGCGCCTCCTCCGGGTCCACCGCAGCCGGATCGGAAAGCGGCACGCGCACGGAATGGGGCGAGCTGGAAGCCCGAACCACCGCGCCACCGTCGAAGCGCCACTCGTGTGCGCGGGAGTACTTGTTGTCCGTGAAGGGAGCGTCGGGCGCGCGCGTCCAGACGACTGTCGCGACGTAGTTGCTCATGAGAGTGCCTCGTTCATGCGCATCAGCGCACGCTGGCCACCGGGCGCCTGGGGTCGTCGCTGCGCTGTTTGCCGGTCAACCGTTCCCACATGCGCTCGAAATGCGCGCCCGCGGCGCCGTTGGCGAGCAGGGCGGCCCTCGCCGCCTCGTCGTCGATAATGCCGCGGGTATTCAGCACCGCAAGCGCGCCGATGAAGCGCCCGAAGCGAAGCGCGCGCCCGAGCGGCGTCGGATCATGCGCCATCGTGCCCGGAATCTGATCCTCGAGCGCAGCGAGAATGCGCCCGGACAGATCCCAGCTCGCAGCGATGTTGCGCGCCACGCTCGCAGTGTGTCGATCGAGCAATGAAACGATGGTCGCGGCATCCGGCGACTCGCCGCGTGAGGCGTACTGATCCAGCGCGACGCGAAACACGACGATGGCGCCGAGACCATTGAGGAGCGCAAGGAGCTGAGCCGCGAACGGATCGGAGTTCACCACGACGGCGGCATACGTTTCCGACGCATTCGCCGCGAGGAACGTGTGCTCCCACACCACTTCCGGGAACTGGCCGAACGCGCCCCCCGAAACCCGGAACACCGGTTGCACCAGCGCCGCGGCGATCAGCGACCGGATGCCTTCCGTGCCGATGACGGCGACGGCACGGTCCACGCTTTCGACGGGCTGGGAGTTGACGCGGTAGTACTGGCTGTTCGCCAGCTTCAGGAGGCTCCCGACGAGTGCCGGATCTTTTGCGATGAGCGTGGACAACTCGCGCCGGGACGTTTCGCTGTCGCTCACTGCGCGAAGCAGCTGCGGCAGCAGCATCGGGCGGCGAGGCGCATAGCGGGGCTCGGTGGCGGCGGTGGCGAGCGCGTTCGTTACCGCGGCAGCAATGTCCTCCTGAGAGGCGTGCGGCTCGCCCACGTCGCAGGAGAACGCGAGCTCATGCAACCGGTGGAGCACCTGCTCATGGGTAAGTGCCGGCGCACTGCTCGCTTCGGGCGCCGGCAGCGCTGAAGGCGACACTTCCGCTGGGGGGCGAACCGCCGCCGGACGCTCATCCCGACCTCTCATGACGCGGCGGACCAGTGTCACGAGAAGCACCACCAGCCCGGCCGCAACGGCCAGGAACAGCAACCCTCTCAGCATGGCCAGTTCAACTGATACCCCCGGATCGGCCCGGCCTTGCGCCGGCCGGGCGGCATTCTAGCAGGGCGAACGTGCTCTTATTTCGGGGCTGTGTTCCCGTGGCCGTAGCGGGATCGGGAGGGGCTGTCTTTGGAGTGTCGCCGCAGCACGCGGTCGCGATCGGCTCAGACTTCGATGATCCACCCGCGCTGAAGCGCGGCCTCCAGGAACTCGCGCACGTCGGACTCGAGCTGATGATTCGCCGGCTGCGAGAGGAACTCGGACACCACCTCGTCGAGCGTGCGCGTGCCATCGCAGAGGTCGAGCAGCGCCGCGGCGCTCTCGTTGAGCGGCACCGTCCCCCCCGGCTGGACGAGCACCGGGCCTGCATCGCGCCGTTCCACTCTGACCTGGCGTCCCGGTGCGAGCCGGTTCTGGGTCCGGCGCATCACTGCTCTGTGTTCCATGCCTTGCTCCGCCGGGCGGGGAAGATTTCGCGCCGGCGGTGTGATCTGGTTGCGCGCACCCGCGCGCGCTGCAGATTTCTGCAAGGTCTGGGCCAAGCCCTTCACGCCCCTGAGGACGTTACGTTCGTTCGTGGCGATGTGCGACTCCCCGCAAATGAAACAGTGTGTCATCCCACTGTCGCGCGGCTCGCGATCACGAGCCGCTGCGCGTCGGGATGCCGTGTGTCTTCATTTTTCGGTACAGCGTGTTGCGGCTGACCCCCAGGTGCTCGGCCGCATGCGTCATGTTTCCGCGGCATTTCTCGATCACCCGCAGAAGCGCCGCCCGTTCCGCAGCCTGCAGCGGGTTGGCGCATGTCTCGAGCGGGTCATCGGCGGGTGCGGCGGAAGGCGCGACCGGCGCAGATGCCGCTGGCGTTGCGGGGATGGGCTGAGGCTCGCGGATCTCGCGCGGCAGGTCCATGAGACGCACCACTCCGCCATCGCAGATGGCGAGTGCCGTGCGAATGACGTTCCGCAGCTCGCGGATGTTGCCGGGCCAGGGATAGGCCACGAGCCGCTCGAGCGCATCCACCTCGATCGCCGCAGGCCGGCCGTTGCGCGTCTCGGCGGCGAGCGCACGATGGATCACACGCTCCTTGTCTGCGCGGTCCGCAAGGCGCGGCAGCTCGAGGGTGATGCCGTTCAGCCGGTAATACAGGTCCTCACGGAATTCGCCGCGCGCGATCATCTCGCGCAGATTGCGGTGGGACGCGGCGATGACGTGCAGGTCCACCTTGACCGGCGCTTCACTTCCGAGCGGCACGATCTCCTGCTCTTCCAGCACACGGAGCAATCGCGTCTGCAGACACAGCGGCATGTCCCCGATCTCGTCGAGGAACAGCGTGCCGCCGGAGGACTGCAGGATCTTGCCGCGCATGCCTTCCTTGCGCGCACCGGTGAACGCCCCGGGCTTGTAGCCGAACAGCTCGCTCTCGATGAGCGTTTCGGGAATGGCCGCGCAGTTCACGGCCACGAAAGGCTGGCGCGCCCGCGCGCTCGCGTGATGCATGGCGTGCGCGAAAGCTTCCTTGCCGGAGCCGGTCGGCCCCTGTATCAGCACCGAGACGCCACTGTCCACGATCCGGCGCGCGCTGCGCACGTTGCGCAGCATCTGCGGATCTTCACCCGCAAGATCCTCGAGCGTGAGCACGGGCGGAGTGGGATGCGGCGTCACTTTCACCAGCTCCGGCGACGAACGCGTTGCGTGCCGCGCGGTTCCGCGAGGGGTGCTGCGCGCGGCATGCAGGTTCGCATAGTACCCCTGCCCGCGACGGGGATCGCGTAAAGCGGCGATCGGCTCGGTGCGCAGGCGCTCGAGGGAACCTGCGATGGAGCCTTCCACCTCGAAGATCTCCCCGAGCGGGCGGCCCACGAGCTCGTACCTGTCCTTCGCCTCGAGCAGCTGCGCAGCCGTGTGATCTGCACCGATGACGGTACCGTCTTCGGCGAGCGCCAGGGCGCCGTCGTGGAAGAGGTTCACGAGATCCGGCCGGCTATGGAAGCGCAGCACTGCATTGTGCTCGTGATGTCGCAGGAACAGGCACTTCTCGATGATGTGCGCGGAAAGTCGCACGAGCGCCATCGTGTGCATGTGAGTGGCGCGCGTGTCGTGCGAGCCGACGCACGACGCATCGAGCACCGCGATCAGATCGTCCACCGGCCCGCGGATCGGCACACCGAAGCACGTGAGCCCGATGTGATGCGTGTAGAAGTGATCGGTGCGGTGGACGGTGACGGGCTTGCGCTCGGCGAGGCACGTGCCCATGCCGTTCGTGCCGCGACTGCGCTCGCTCCAGTCCGCTCCCGGCACGAGGCCGGCTCCGCGGAACATCTCCTTGAGGGTGGGATCCACCTTCTCGTACAGGATGATCCCGTCCGCATCCGTGAGCAGCAATGCATAGCCCGAGCCCGAGATCTGATCGTACAGGCGATCGATCTCCGCCGTGGCGATCTGCATGAGATCCGCAAGCTGCTCGCGTCGATCCTGAAGCGCACGTGTGTCGAGAATGGTTGGCGCTTCGGGGCGCGCGGGATCGAGTCGATAGTCCGTGGCGCATCGGATCCAGGATCGGGCGATGGTCCGATCCGGCAGCTCCCGCCCGGCGCGCGGAAGGCTGTGCACGATGCGCATGACCTCCTCGGAATGCCGGCTCCCTAGTGCGTTTGCCATTGGAGTCCCCTCAACAACGTTCCGTGTTGTGATGTGGTGCCTCTTGCCCCTGCCGTTGACGTTGTCTCACGCCGGATCGCGCGAGCCCCCATCCACATCGTCGATTGCACCAACCGTGCCACGTAGCGCGTGACACTGTGACGCGCGAGGGACACGCAGCCTGCCCGGCGAGTCGGGCCGGGCCTCCGGGTGATGCTGCGAATGTTGAGCGCAGGCGAGGCTCCGACGCAACTCCCACGCGAGGACAGATTGTGCGATCGCACTGCGCATTGCCCAAGCGGGCCGCTTTTGGGGGGTCTTTCGACCTGTGCAGTGCAGAGTCCGCGGACACGAGCCCACGTGCGATGCGCGCAACGATCCACTCCCGTGACAGCTGTGTCAGCACCCGGCTTACGGCCGTGACACCTCGCACTGCACGCATGCCTGATCACGCGCTTATCAGGCTTTTGCACGCATTTTTCACTGGCATGCCCGTTGCACCCGGACCTCCCCGCCGACGTCGCGGGATCTGAATTGCGGCGGCACGTGAAAGCGGCGCGGACATCGAGTGCGCGCGCCGCCGCGAAAAACGATCTGAAGGAAGGCTCCCATGAGACATCAGTGCCTGTTCACTGCGAAGAGGTTGAGTCTGACGCTCGCCGCGACGGCTACGGCATATCTCGCGCCCGCTGCAAATGCGGTCGAGATGACGGCAGGCGACTGGAAATTCACGGCGACGGGCAACGTGAATGCCCATTACATCGTGTCGGTATGCGAGGAGGACGTGGTGCTCGTGGATGGCGGGCTCGCCTGTACCGCACCGCTCGGCCAGGAAGATACCTCGTCATCCGTCAGCAACGGTCTGCTGCCGGCCGCTCTGGCCTTCACGGCTTCCACGACGCAGAACGGGTTTGATATCGCGGCAACGTTCGGCTTCTACCCGGGCATCAGCACGAACGACGGCAGCCCGAACCTGCAGCAGGGAGCGGACAACCTCAACACCGCGCTCGGCACCACCGCCATCGACATGCGCCAGGTGTTCCTCACGTTCGGCAACGAACGCATGGGCGAATTCATGCTGGGCCGGAACATCGGCCTGTTCCAGTCCGATGCGATCCTGAACGACATGACCCTGCTCGGCGTCGGCGCAGGGGGCAGCAACCACGCCGCACCGGCGAATACGTCGCTCGGCTCCATCGGACTCGGATACATCTACGCGGACTGGTTCGCGCAGATCAATTACACGACGCCGGATTTCAATGGCTTCAAGTTCACGCTCGGCATCTTCGACCCGCTCGAGCCGCTCGGCCAGCCCGCCCTGCCGGACAGCGCCCCGGGTGTTCACGCCAAGGCGTCGTACACGATGGGTGAGATGCTCTATCTGTCAGCCAGCTTCCTGTGGCAGGGACACGATGGGCCCACGCCGCCCACGAACTTCAACAGCACCGCATTCGATATCGGGGGCAAGGTCAAGTACGCGGGCTTCGAGTTCGCCGGCTGGTACTACAACGGACAGGGCGTGGGCACGACGGGGCTCTTCTTCGACGCGGTCGATGCCCAGGGCGATGAGCGCGACTCCGACGGCTTTCTTGCGCAGCTCACGTACGAGTTCGGCAAGACGAAACTCGGCGTGAACTACGGCGAAAGCAATCTCGACGCGACGAGTGGTGAGATCAACCCGACCCTCGTGAAGAAGAACTCGAAATTCACCGTTGGCGTGTACTACAAGCTGACCGAGAACCTGACGCTCCTGGCCGAAGGCACGGGCATCAAGTCGGAGAACCAGGTCAACCAGGAGAACAAGGCACAGACCTATAACGTGGGTGCATTCCTCTCCTTCTGAAGAAAAGACACGGAGCAGGTGGGACGACCGGCGGCGCCGGGCCTGCGCGAGCCCCCCCCCCCGGCGGGGGGGGG
>JADGHX010000141.1 GCA_019683695.1 Steroidobacteraceae bacterium | reverse complement strand
GCATCCGTCGCGAGCTTCGCGGCGGTGACGTTTCCGTCCTTGATCTTGGCGGTCTCGACTGCATCCGTCGCGAGCTTCGCGGCGGTGACGTTTCCGTCCTTGATCTTGGCGGTCTCGACTGCATCCGTCGCGAGCTTCGCGGCGGTGACGTTTCCGTCCTTGATCTTGGCGGTCTCGACTGCGTTGGCGGCCAGTTGCAGCGCCTGGATGCCGCCATCAGCGATCTTGAGTCCGCTCGACGAGGCCGAGAGCGTCGACCCATCGAGCTTGACCGCGAGCGTGCTCCCCGTCTTCTGGAGACCGTTACCGGCGGTGATGGTCTCGACGTCCATCGGAAGCTGGGTGAACGTGATCGGCGTGGTCTCCAGGGTGCCGCCTTGGTCGGCGGTCGACAGCCAGATCGTGTCCTCGAAGCCTCCGGACTCGACGATGATGAGGCGACCCGGCACGTCGTCCCACGTGCTCATCACATCGGCGCGAATCAAGTTCCAGCGGTTGTTGGCGCCGTCCCATTCGTCGACGACATAGATGCCGTTCTTATTTGCGGACGACTGGTCCTTGACGAGGATCAGCGTCTCTCCCTCGACAAGGTCCTCGGAGGAAACGCCTGGGAGCTTGTCGCCGAGGTTCGACGCATCGATCTTCAGACCGCCGACTGAATCGTTCAGGTTCTCGCCGCTGGCAGCGAACACCGAGATGGCTTGCTGCCTGACGCCGGTCACGGCGTTCGAGATGCTTGTGTCGACGTACTTCTTGTTCGCTGCGTCGGTGTCGGACGTCGGATCAGCGAGATTCGTGATCTTCTTGCTGTTGAGCGACACGTTCGCCGCTGGCACCGCCATCTGGTCCAGACGGTTCGACCGGACCGCCGTGTTGAAGTCGCTGATCGTGCTGGCGGTCTGGGTGCCGGTGTGGGTCGATCGGTCGCGAGGATCGACAGCGAGCTTGCTGATTGCGATCGCGGCGTCGGACGCGATGTCGTTGTTCTTGATGGTGCCAGAGACGAGCAGCTCGCGGGTCGTTGACCCGTCATAGATGGCGAGTCGCTTCGTACCCGTCTTCCACCAGACCTGACCTTCGACCGGGCTTCCCGGATCGCTAGCGAGGTTCTGAACTCGTGCGTTACGAAGCTCGTACTGGTTGAGGTTAATGCTTACACCAAAAGGTGCCTCGTCATTCGCCATTGGTCATCCTCCGTTAGTTCAAGAATGCCTGCCCAGCAGTGCCACCACCGAACGTGATGATGACAGTGTTCTGATTGACGTACTCGACTGCTCCAAACAGCACCCCTCCTGTGGAATCGACAACCGTCACCGACGGGTATCGAGCAAGATTGTGGTTAATCGTCCAGGTGGAGGACGGGATTGACTGCGTGTGGACGTACGTCGTGGCGTCGCCCGGATCGCCCTTCGGCCCCTGGGGACCCTGCGGGCCTTGCGGGCCGGGAATCCCGCCAAGCTCGCCGAGCTGCTGGAAGCGCGCCTTCAGCGCGCGCACGTCGATCGCCAGACGTTGCAGCTCGGCGAGCGCGTTCACCAGACCGTCACCCGGAACGTCACAGGCAGGAACGCCGGGAACCCGGCGCCAGCCACGCTCGCGACGTAGACGTTCGTGCTATCCCAGGCCACACTCGGCATCCCGCCGATCGACCCGCTCGTGCAGACGCACGCCGCCCCCACCGGCGAACGGCCGAGCCCGTGCGCCGCCGATCCGCTCCCAGACCCGTCGCCGCCGGTCGTGTACGTCACGCTCACCGACTTCATCAGCGGGTCCGTCCCGCCCGGCGCGTGCGACGCCCCGTGCGGCGTCGGCGTCCGCGCATCCGACAGACGCGGATCATCGTCGTGCACCAGACCCCCGCCAGACAGCGCGTCCTCCAGCTCCAGGACGTGCTGCTTGATCAGGTCCAGTGCGTCCAGCACATCGTTCGCGTCCGCGACCTCGCCGTTCGCCAGCTTCTCCGGCCACGACTCCCACGCCATCTACAGCCTCCCGCTCTGCCGCACGTACACCTTCACCGACCGCAGCACATGACGGGTCGCCCCGGTCGGCACCCTCAGCCGCAGCCGCACGAACCGCGTCTGGCGGTTCACGCGCCACTGCGCCGGCCGCGCCCCGAAGTTCTGGCCCTCATCCCCGGGCAGCTTGCGGTAGCCGCGGTCGAACTCGTCCTCCTCGCGGTCGGTCCACTTCGTCCCATCCCCCCACCGGAACTCACCCCACACCGCGTCCGGCGGCCGCGCCGCATCCGACACAAACGCCTCGACCTCGGCGCCCTCGCCGACCGTCTCGTGGCGGACCATCAGCGCCTTGACGAAGTTCTCGCTCTCGCGCGGCCCCGTCGCGTAGTCCGGCAGCACCACATCCGGCACGACCGGGGACCCGTCGTGATCCAGCGCCTCCCCGTCGTGCTCGAACCGCGGCATCCGCAACACGTTCGACTCGTCGTCCGCCTCGACCCCGAACAGCACCGGCTCGCGCGCCTCGATCCCGACCCGCTGCGCCAACCCCGACACGCGCGCCCCAGCGCCGCGCCAGTTCGTCCACGGGAAGATCACGCCCATGCCCGTGCGCGCCGGCGCGTCCAGCCGGCACACCAGCAGATCCACCGGCTCCCCCGCGCCATCCAGAACCGGCAGGAAGTAGTGCGACTTGTGGACCGCGGCGATCCCCGGCCGGCACCCCGCGTTTATGTAGCCCACGTAGGTCGGCGTGATCGACCGCGACAACATCTGCGGCCCGCTCGGCGAGATCAGCCACACCCCATCGAGCGCCGGCACCACGAGCCCTTCCTGCCAGGCGGCGATCGCAACCCGGTCCCACAGCACCAGCTCGCGGAGGATCTGCGCCTCCGGCTGCTGAAGGTTCCCATACGGGTCCACAATCTCGTAGGCCATGTTCCCGATCGTCCACACGCCGCCCGTCGTGAAGACCACCGCGTCATTGCCCAGCGGCTCGGCTCCGAGCACCTGCACGCCCCCGGACAGCTCGTGATAGTCCTCGTCCGAGTTCCACCGGCACGGGTTCAAGACCGCCGAGTGATAGACCCGGTTGCCCTCGAGCGACAGCAGCCGCGAAGCCACCGTCGCGTACGGGCCAGGCCGCACCCCAACATCCGCCGCCTTCAGGATCGGCGCCAACTCGTAGCTCTCGCCCTCCACCGACTCGTCCGGGAACGGGTTCGCCAGCTCCAGCTCCGTGTCGGACACCACGCGCTTCACCGCGTACGCGCGGCCGCCCACCTTCAACAGCATCCCCGCGTCCGCATTCGACAGCCACGACGTGCCCGTCCCCGTCACCGTCGTGCTGCCCGGCTCCCCGTTCTCGCCCGGCCCCTCGATCGACACCGTACCCGTCGAATACGAGGCAGTCCGTCGGGACCCCGCGTACAGCACGCCGCCATCGATGAACAGGATCCCGGCGACCTCCACCGCGTTCGCCGGCGCCGCCAGCCCGTCGCCGCCGACCTCGATCACGTCGTCCTCGGCCTCGTTCAGCACCCCGAACTTCGACGGGGACGCGACCACCGTCCGATGCCCGCCCGCCAGCCACCCGGACCACACGAAGGTCAGCCCCTCGTCGCCGAACGACGCGACCGCCTCCGTGCCGCCGCGCTTATACGCCGCGCCGTCGTTGTCCAGGAGGTAGTTGCGCAGCCGGTACGCGCCGCCGCTGGGGATCAGGTTCGGCGCCGCCGCCGGGACCATCCCCAAGGAGAACGAGTCCTGGCCGATCGGGCCGCTCAGCATCTACGGCCACACCACCCTGATCCGGCGCGGCCCCGACCGCAGACGCCGCCGCACCTGCTGCCGCAGCTCCTCCACGCCCATGTCGAACTCGCGCTCCAGCGCAACAGCGACGTTCAGCTGCTCCGGCTCGCGCTTCAACCCGACCGCGGCCACCCCGTCCGCCAGCTCGTCATCGAACTCCTCCGGGGTCGCCAGCTCGTCCTCCATCCCGAGCTCGCCGGCGCGCACCGACGCGAACCCGCGAACCTCCAGTCCCGCGTCCGGGGTCGGGAACAGCACGATCCGGTCGTCACCCGCGGCGCCGGCGTCCGGGGCGAACACGCCGCCGTCCCCCGACAGCCACGCGCGCCCCGAACGGAGCATCCGGATCTCGGCGCGGCCCGTGCGCTCATACGGCACGCGCCCGATCGTCAGCTCACGCAGCCGCAGCACGCGCTCCGGCAGCTCGATCACATCGCTGCCATCGGTCACGCCCAGATCCAGCGTCTCCGTCAGGCACTCCGACCGGGCCACCGCCTTGCGATGGCGCATGTTCAGCCAGCCCAGCACCTCATCCGACGAGGCGGCGAAGCCGAACTGGCTCCGCACCGCCTCAACCATGTCGCGGGCGAGCGACCCCACGGCCTACCCCTTCGCCGCGCCCGCCGTCGCCGGCTTCTTCGGCTGCGGCTGGGGCCGCTTCGGGGCCGCCTGCGCCTCCTGCGGCTCCTGGGCCTCCTGCGCCTCCTTCAGCCGCGCGATCTGGCCCTCCACGATCTCCAGCAGCTCCTTGCGCGCGTACCCCCTGCGCTCGGCCTCCAGCACCTCCTCAAGCTGGCGCAGGTCGTTGCTCGCGCCGAGGATCGCCGACAGCTCCTCCTGCGAAGGAGGCGGAGGCGGCATCTCCACCCGCCAGAACCCGTCCACCGGGTCACCGAACCGCGGATGGTTCTCCAGGAACTCCACGTCCTCCTTCGTCTTGGCCTTGAACAGGCCCCGGCGGAACCGGATCCGGTCCGGCTGGGTCTGCTCCAGCATCTCCCCGGTCACCGGGTTCCACTTCTTCACGACCGGCCGGCGCACCAGCGTCAGCTCGAACCGGGCCGCCATGTAGGTCCGGCCCGAGTCCGGCCGGGCGATCACGTCTGCTGCGCGCACGCGCTCATCCCTCCCTTGAAGGCTGGGCGGCCGAGGCGCGAAGCCCCGGCCGCCGCTCGTCCATCGGCCGCTACGAGGTGATCCCCGTGAACAGGCCGTGCTTGATCTCGTTGCCCCACTCGACGCCGCACTCGGTCAGGTACTCCGACATGCGGCCGTCGCGGTCCGGCTCCTGCCGGTTGTGGAGGATCTTCGTGTCGCGGGTCTCCTGGTCGTTGCCCAGGTAGCGGTAGGCCACGTCATCGAGATCCACGACGATGATGACCCCGCCGTACTTCTCGCCCTCCAGGAGCGGGTGATAGACGAGGTTCAGCGACCCGAACGGCGACTGGAACAGCGTGACGTCCATCCCGTAGGTCGTCTCGTCGTTCCGGGTGATCTGCTTCGACGCCGGGAACTTGTTCAGCGCCATCGCGCCCGTCGCCGACGCGATCGCCAGCTTCTTGCGCGACCCGTAGCGCATGATCTGCGCCATGCCGGCGTTGAACTCCTCCTCGGTCAGCGTCCCGCCGGCGTCCACCTGATTCGTTGCGATCTGGTGGATGATGCCGCCGGTCGTGCGCAGCTCGGCGCCGTTCACCGTGCGCGCATCCTTGCGCCCGAACACGAACGCGTACTCGATGTCCTTCGTGTGCTCGATCCCGGCCTTCCGGGTCTGGTGCGGCCAGTCGGCCGGGTGCACCTGGAACCCGGACGCGCGCAGCGTCCCCGACTCGGCGAACGGCTCCCGGAAGATCTGCGTGTAGTTCGTGATCTTCACGGGATTCTGCGACCGCGGCGCCTTGGCCCGGTCGCCCTCCGGCTGCGCCGAGGCCACAATCAGCAGCTCGTCCTCGTCGTTGATCGACGTGCCGGTCCCGTTGTTGCCGACGCCGCGAACCACGTCGACCGTGCTGTTCTGAACGTTCGTGTCCATGACCTGCATGTACTCGCCCGTGCGGGTCACGAGAACCGTGTCGAACTTGGCGAACGCGCTCGCGTCGGTCACCTTCAGCGTCGTCGCCGAGCCGTTGTAGCCGGCGGCGTTGTCGATCGCCGCGTACCGCGCCTTCGACTCGTCCAGCGTCCAGTGGAACTTCGACGCGATAGTCCGCTCCTTGCCCGCCGCGCGCGTGAACACGGCCAGCGGCTGCGCAGACGGCTCAAGAAGAGAGATCTGGCTGGAGATATCGGTCGCCAGCTGATCCGCGAGGATGTTCGTGGTCAGCCGCTGACCGGAAATGACGGTCATGTCAGTCCTACCCCTTCACATGTGAGAGTTCTTCCGGTTCCTCCCCTGGCCCGCTCTCGACGGCCTAGAGCGGCAGCACCGCCGCGCCCCGCCGCGGGCGCGCGTTCAGCACCTGCTCCGCCGTCATCCCTGTGCCGGCGCCGCCCATCGGGCCCGTCCCTCCGGGCGCCTCCAGCGGGGTCACCGGGTCCGACCCGGCGTCACCCTCACGCTCGGCCTCCATCGCCTTGAGACCGATTCCCGCGAGCGCCACGAGCCGCCAGAAGCCGGGCGAGGTGCCGACCTCGCGGCCCCAGCCCTCCGCCTCGGCGAGCTGCATCGCGGACTGAACCATCTGCTCGCCCGCCTGCGGATCACGGGCGAGGAACGGGAGTTCCGCCACGAGCCGGTCGGTCTCGAACTGCGTCATCAGCTCCCCGACCTGCTCCTGAAGCGGGTTCACGATCTGCTGGACGCGCTGCTCGACGCGCTGCTCCACGTGCGCGTCGATCGCCTGTTGCAGCCGCCGCGCCTGTTCCTCCGGGTCCGCCTCGAACCCGGGCTCCAAGAACTCGGACAGGTCGATCGCCGGCTGCTCCGACTCCTGCTGCTGCTGCTGCTCCTGCTGCTGCCGGATCCACTGCCGCAGCTCCTCCTGCCCCTCCACGAGCGGGGCGATCACCTGCTCAAGCTGCGCCGGATCCAGACCAGCCTGCTGCTGCTGGCCCTGCTGCTGCTCGGCGGCCTCGCCGCCCTGAACGGCGCCCACGACAGCGCCCGCGTCACTTCCCATCGCTAGGAACCCTCCCTACGGCTCCCCGACCCGCCGGGGACACCCTCGTGCCGGCGCCGCTGATCCTCGACCAGCTCCGCCGTGTACTCGATCAGCACCCGAGCCACGTCCTCGAGCGCGTTCAGACCCGCCCGGTACCCGTGCTTCAACGCATAGTCGGCGTGCTCAAGCACCCGGTCCGGGTCGTCCAGCTTGCGATCCACGATGCCCCGCTCCGCGCGCAGCATCCCCTGGATCACCTCCCACCCGGGGGAAGCCACCGTCGCACGAACCGCGTCGTGCGCCCGCTGGAGCGCGTCGGCATCGGCGCCGAACACGTCCCGCACGTGCTTCTTCCACCGGGGGTCCATACCGGGCAAGGTAGATGGTTGCCCGGACAACAGTTGCGGGAGCAACTAACGAGCGGGGCGCGCCGGGCGCGCCGGACGCCGCGGCCGAGGCGGGCGACCACCGCCGCGCGCCCTCGTCACGCTCCGCGCCAACCGCTGCACCGCCCGCTCCGCATCCTTCGGGTTGAACCCGATCACCGACCGGCCCCGCAGGATGTTCGCCACCACCTGCGTCTTCGGCATCAACGACGGCGCCCGGTACGGCTGGCTCGAGCGCGTCGCCGGCGGCCCGCTCACCGGCTAGGCGTCCTCCACCTCGAGCGAGTCCACGTCGCCGGAGCCGTCCAGCCGGACCACGAGACGCTTCCCGGACACCGGGGCGTCGTCGCTGTCGTAGATCACCACCGGGGAGTCCTCCGCCGGCGCAACCCAGAACCGGACGTAGCGGTGCACGTCGCCGACCTTCGCGTAGGCCAAGTAGGGCACGCCCGTGTCCAGCCCGGTCAACGCGAGATCCCCGGACGAATCGACCGTGCCCGTCGTCACCGGGGTCCGACCGCCCGGGGCGCCCTGCGGGACCAGCGGCACCGCCGGGAAGTCCGACCGCTCGAACACCTCGACCGCCGTGCCCGGCGGGAACGCGGTCAGCGTGAAGTCAGCCATTCCGCTCCGTCTCCTTGCTCGCCTGCCGCGGCCCTTCCTGCTCGCCGCCGCTGTGCCCGCTCTCGTCGTGCGGGTGCCCGTAGGTCAGCGCCATCGCCTCCGGAGTGATGCCCTGCGGGGCCACGAGATTCGGGTCGAGCGCGATGATCGCCTGCGCGAGATCCAGAGTCGCCGCAGCGTACTCCTTCGCCGCGCGCGCGTCCTGGGCGCCCGCCGCCTTCGAGGCGTTCGCCGTGAGCGCGTTCCACAGCGCCCTGTTCACCTGCTCGCTCGTCACCTCGGCGCCGGGCGGCGACGGCCCGACCCGCACCTGCGGCCCCGGCGCCGGCGCGCCCATCAGGCCCAGCAGCTCGGCCGCCACCTCCGGAGGGACACCATCCCCAGCCATCAGACCGTCTTCATCTCCTCCTCGCGGGTCGGCAGCGGGTCCGGGATCCGCGGATCCGACGCCTGCGCCTGCTGCACCGCGAACTCGATCAGCTCCTTCGCCACCCCCATCTGCTCCAGCACCTCCAGCGCCTTCGGCGGAACCGGCTGCTGCCCCTTCGTCATCCACGCCTCGGGCCGGTCGATCTGCATCAGCCGCAGCACCTCGTGGTAGAGAAGCCGCTGATCGACGTTCGGGTCACCCCGGAAGGCCATCAACGCCTGCGCCCGCTGCATCTCCAGCGGGATGTTGCGCGCCTGCGTCGAACCGCCCTCCGGCTCGATCTCCATCTCGCCCATCAGCGACCCCGGATCCACCTTGAACCAGCGCCACCGCTGCACGTTCGGGTTCTCCGGATCCGGCGGCAGCATCTCCCGCTCCACGCGCTCGCTGAGGATGCACCGCTGGTTGAGCGCCAGGAACAGCCGCGCAGAAGGCCGGATCACCTCCGCCTCGAACCGGCGCGCCTTGAACTCGATCCGCTTCGACAGCGACGCCCGGACCAGCTCCGCCTCCGTCGCCGTCGAGATCCCGCCGCCGTCGCCGCCCATCAGCGCGTCGTTCAGCCCGCTGACGCGCTGGATGTTCGCCCAGATCGCCTGCTCCTCCTGGTAGCTCGACCCCGGCACCTCCTTCACGTTCAGCGGCATCAGCGCCGCGCGCGGATCCCCGCGCACCTCGATCGCCGCCCCGGGCCCGAACACCAGATCATCCTCGTCCACCGCCGACGAGTCGAACGCGTACCCGGCGCACAGCGCAAGCGTCGCCGCGTCACGCCGCTGCGACCGCAGAATGTCCAGCTCGCGGGCCAGATGCTCGATCGGCTCCACCTCGCCAATCCCGACCATCTGCCGCGACTGCCGCGTCGGGCGCCACACCGGGTACGGCAGATACCCCGGGCACTGCGACTCGCTGTCCGCCACGACCACCTCGCGGTCCAGCAGCACGACCGTCCGCGTGCGCGTGTGGATCTCCCACGCCTCATGGATCTGCTCGCCGCGCGTGCCGTCCGTGAACTCGGCGCGGGTCTGCGACGTCGAGAACCCAGCCGCGGCCATCCGCTCCTGCCACGTCTCGTCCCACTTCTGGCCGGAACCCAGCCCCCGCAGATCCTCCTCCGTGAGCCGCTGCGCCGCCGGCGTGTTCCACACCCCGTCCCGGATCCGCTCGATGCACGCCTGGAGCGACAGCCAGGAGCGGTCCGCCATCCAGTCGCACGTCTCCGGGCTATCGCCAAGCTCGTGCCAGGCGAGATCGTAGGGGTCCACCGGCAGGAAGTCCGGGTCATCGAACCGCAGCCGCCGCTTCAACGGCCCCGGCTGGAACACCGCCTCGCCGGTCAGCCACGAGCGCAGCGTGCGCCGCGCCCGACGATCCTCGATCCACTCCCGCCGCCACATGACCTTGCCGGCGCCGAGCCCGTAGATCAGGCCGTCCTTCAGCACGTCCTGGAGCTTCAGGTCGTAGTCGATGCGGGACTGCTGCGCGTCGATCAGCGCCCGCATCGTCAGCACGTTCGGCTCGGCCATCGGGTCACGCGGCAGCACCAGCATCCGCGGCCGGTGCGCCACGAGGTACGGGGCCATCGTCTCGATCGTGTCGAACGCGACCGGCACGTGGACCTTCGCGCCCCACGTGTCGCGCGCCTCCGCCACCAGCCCGTCGCGGTCCCTCGGCCCCGCCTTAACCCACTCGTACTGCGCCCTCTTGAACCCGCGGTACTCGCGGTAGAAGTGGTCGCACCGGGCACGGAACGTGTCCCCGATCGCGCGCTCGAAGCGCTCGATCAGGCCCCGGTACCGCTCCACCTGAGCCTTCTCCTCGGGACTGAGGTTCAGCGCCGGCATCGCTCTGCTACGCCACCCTCACCGACGACAGGTCGTCGCCCGGCACCGGCTGGACCGCCTGCGCCGTCTCCAGCGCCACCTCCGGCCGGCGCAGCGGCGGCAGGTCATCCCCCGCGGCCTGCTGCGGCACGCCCACGAGAACGGCGCCCTGGGGCGCCGGCGGCGCCTCGGAAGGGGTCTCGGCCGGGGGCGGCTCGGACGGCGCCTCTGCGGCGCCGACAGGCGCCTCCACGTCCTCGATCGGCGCGGGCTCCGCGAGCGGCACGGTCTGCTCC
Source organism: Steroidobacteraceae bacterium (assembly GCA_019683695.1). Lineage (GTDB taxonomy): Bacteria > Pseudomonadota > Gammaproteobacteria > Steroidobacterales > Steroidobacteraceae > JADGHX01. Next base: position 2,942 of record JADGHX010000141.1, on the reverse strand, counting down.
GGCCGGTCGCGCGCATCCGTGCGGTCCCGCCACTGGATCACGACCTTGCGCGTGAACGCCTCGCCAGGGAACCCGTCCGGCAGCAGCTCGGAGGCCCGCACCCGCTCGTGCGTGACGATGAGATGGCCGCCCATCCGCCACTGGATCGCCTCGGCGTCCTCGAGCGCCGCGAGCACGTCCTGCCGATCCACTGTCCAATCGCCCTCGCGCGGGCGCACGACCCACGTTCGCTTCACTGCCCTGGAACCCTCCCTATCTGCTGCTGTCCCGCAGATCGTTGCACGCGCAACGGTCGGCTCGGCCTCACGAGAACCCCGCCCGCTCGTTCGGCTTCACCGTCCACCGCCCCTCCTCGAGCATCCGATCGCGCACCTTCTTCATGTGCGCGTCGATCTCCGGATCCCAGGACTGGAAGACCGGCATCCGCTGCTCGAGCGAGCCAGTGCGGATCTCCTGCTCGTGGCGCGCCACGCACTCGTTGCGCAGATGCCGCATCAGCGCCTGCTGCGACGTGAACCGCGCCCCGCACACCGAGCGCGGCCCGGTCGGCACCCGGCACACAAACACCTGCTCCGCCTCCAGCGCGCTCCCGGGCACCCAGATCGTCAGACCACCCATGAGCGCCATGCTGCCGCGCGCCCCGGATGGTTGCGCGCGCAACCAGCTACCAGCCGAACGTCGGGTCGATCGGCTCGAAGCCGCGAACCCGGCCGCGCTTGTTCTTCTTCTTCCGCCGCGGCCGCAGATGCCCGGCGAGGTACTGCGCCCCCATCCACGCCATCACCCGGTCATCGTGCTCGCCCGGAACCGCGCCGTGCTCGCCGCGCTCGTTCAGCACGACGTACGTGTTGAACTCCAGCGCCGTCGCCAAGTCCCGGATGCCGTGCGTCCCGTCCTTGAACGCATCGAGCATCGCGCCCTCCATCAGCGGCTTCGTGCGCCGGTTCGTGTCCCAGCCGACCTTGTTCAGCTCCCGCTCGGTGCGCGTGTCCACCTCGCGCCGCCGGTACATGTACCGGTAGCGGTAGTCCTGCTGGAGCGGCACCGCCACCGGCAGGCCGGCGCCACCGGTCACCTCCACCGCCAGCCAGGCGTTGTTGTAGTAGAGCGCGACGAGGAGCGCGAGCACCCGCAGCTCGGCGTGGTCGATCCGTCCCGCCCACGTCGCCACCTGCATCTTCGAAATGTGGTCGATCACCTGGATGCAGTGGCGGTCCCCGTCCCGGCCGCTGGCCTCCGGGTCACCAGCCACATCCACGAACACCACATAGCAGCCGTCCTCGCGCCGCTCGCCCTCCGGCTTGCCCGCCTCGGTCAGCGCGTTCACCGGGTGCTCCCACACCTTCAGCAGATCAGCCCCGATCGGCGGCCGCTCCGTCTGCGGCAGCTTGCGGGCCTCCGACTCCGGAACCCACACCGCCCGCTGCGGCACCTCCACAGTCCCGCCACGGGTCCGCTTCGTCACGAAGTCCTCGCCGCGCAGCCAGCCGCGCACCGGCTCCGGCGCCTTCTCCGCCGCCCCGATCGCCCTCGAGATCAGCACGCTCGAGAACACCGTGTTCCCCGACCCGATGAACGCCTCCTCCGGCGACGCCGGGTACTCCTGATGGAACAGCTCGATCGAGTCATCGCACCGCTCACGGATCGTGCGCCGCCGCCACAACAGCTGCTCCGGAGTGCAGCCGAACCGCTCGATCAGCGTCGGCTCCTCCTCCCCGTACACCCCCTCACCGATCGCCGCGACGAACCGCTCCCGGTCCTCCTCAGACCGAAACCGGGCCGTGCACGCCGGATCCCGCCACCACGGCGCGAAGATCGGCACATACGACCCGCCGACCTCCGGATCCTCCTCCCCCTCCACCGCGCGCTGCCACCGCCGAAAGAAGTGGTTGCGGCCGTTCGCCGTGGACTCCAGCACCACGATCGTCTCCTGCTCCTCCGGCACCGCGTTCAGCAGCGCCAGCAGCTTCCCGTTGTCCGGCCAGTGCGCCACCTCCGACCCGTGCAGCTCAGACGGCGTAGTGCCGCGACCCGACGCCGGCGTGTTCGCCGTGTCCATCTCGTACATCGAGTCCAACGACCGCTGCCGCAGCGTCTTCGCCCGCTCCCCGAACTGCATGAACTTCCGGCCGTTCTCGCTGAACGAAGCGTTCACAAGATGCGGCTTGATCGAGAACCCCAGGCCCAGCTCCTCCTCGGTCGGCAGGTGATGGTAGATCCGCTCCGCCATCCGGAACAGCTCCCCCGCCGTCTTCGTGTCCTGCGCGACCACGATCGCGTGACGATTCGGCATCTGCGTCACGCGCTGCATGAACTTCGCCGTCACCCAGGTCGAGAAGCCCAGCTTCCGGGCCTTCAAGATGATCGCCCGCATCGGCAGCCCCTGCCGCCGCTGACGCTCCAACGCCTCATCCAGCTCAAGCTGCCACGGCCGCGCCACGAGCGGCACCAGCCGCTTATCCGGGGTCAGGATCTTCGCGCAGTGCTTCGCCCAGAACGGCGTGTCCTCCCGCAGCCGGCGCTGAACCTCAAGCGCCTCCGCCGACAGCACCACGGCCCTCCCCTCGGCCGGTCAGGACTGCGGCGCCGTATGCGGCCACGGGTGCGGCGGCCGGCCCGGCTTCACGTAGTCCCCCGCCCCGAACCGCAGCCACGTGCGACGCCCACCGTTCACCGTCAGCCCCGACCCGTCCACCGAGATCGCCGGCAGCTCCTCAAGCTCGCTCCCCTCATCCAGCCCCAGCAGGTACGGGCCGCCATCCTCACCGGACACCACCACGTCCCCGCCCTCAGCCGTCTCCTGGATCGCCGCCTCCACCTCCGCAGCCGACGCGCCCACCAGGATCGGCCCCGTCTCCTCCTCCGTCTCGCCCTCCCCCACCGTCAGCACGAACGCACCCCTGTCTCTTATACCCAATCTCCGCGCCCACGCGCCGGAGCTA